>JALSNC010000117.1 GCA_026987195.1 Desulfobulbaceae bacterium
TGCTAACCCGAGTGCCCAAGAGCGCCCAGGACCTGGTAGCCAGCCTGGTGCGCTCTATCTTTGCCCAGCCCAGCGCCGAGGAGGTCTGGGCCCAACATGGCCGGGTGGTGGAGCAACTGGAGGGACGTTTCCCCCAGGCCGCGGAACTGCTGGCCGATGCGGCCGAGGACATCCTGGCCTTTACTGCCTTTCCCAAATCCATGTGGCGGCAGATATGGTCTAATAACCCTCAGGAGCGCCTCAACCGCGAGATAAGGCGCCGCACCGATGTGGTGGGTATCTTTCCCAACCGGGCCGCCATCATCAGGCTGGTGGGCGCGGTGCTGGCAGAGCAAAACGACGAGTGGACAATAGCCCGAAGGTACATGTCGCTTGAGGCGCTGGAACGAGCACAAGACGGACAAATCGAAAAAAGGGAAAACAAGAGCATCAAGCAGATCGCTGCTTGATCATATCAGGATGGCTCAATGGCGATACACCACTTGACTGGACGTGGCCAAACGCCTTGATAGTTCCGGCCACCGAAGCCTTCATTCACAGGCGGGTTAACGCTTTGAGACGCCGCCGGAGAACGAGCCGGCGGCAAGGATGAACAGCCATTACGAAAGGAGGTTTTCGGATGAACACAGAGACTTACGAGGAGATCCAGGCATTGGCCAGAATGACCGTTGGAGAACTCAAGGACAAGTACCTGGAGGTCTTCGGCGAGGAAACACGGTCCTGCCACAAGGAGTTCCTACGCAAGCGGATCGCCTGGCGGTTGCAGGCCCTGTCGGAGGGAGACCTCTCCGAGCGAGCCCGCCGCCGGGCCGCGGAACTGGCCAACGATGCCGACCTGAGAATCCGCACACCCCGCGACCCGTTCAAACACGGATCAGCAGAGGTGCACAGCCGGACGACGACCGGCACGCTCAACTCTCCACGTGACCCCCGCCTGCCCCTCCCCGGCACGCTGCTCGTCCGGGAGTTCCGGGGCAAAACCATCGTGGTCAAGGTTCTCGACGAGGGGTTCGAGTACGACAACCAGCGTTACAAGTCTCTCTCCGCCATCGCCCGAAAGGTGACGGGAAGCAAGTGGAACGGCTTCCTCTTCTTCGGCCTGGCAGGCGGCAAGACCACGAAAGGCGCGCCGGCTGAAACCGGTGAAAGGAGGAAGAATGAATGAACACGGCTCAGAATAACAAGAATGGAACCATCCGCTGCGCCATCTACACCCGCAAATCCACGGATGAGGGACTCGAGCAGGAATTCAACAGCCTGGACGCCCAGAGAGAATCGGCGGAGGCCTATATCGCCAGCCAGAGGCATGAAGGTTGGGTCTGCCTGCCCGACCGCTACGACGACGGCGGCTTTACCGGCGGCAACATGGAGCGTCCGGCGCTCAAACGGCTCCTGGCCGACATCGAAGCCGGTGAGATCGACTGCGTGGTCGTCTACAAGGTGGACCGCCTGAGCCGTTCGCTGCTCGACTTCGCCCGCATCATGGAAACCTTCGAAAGGCACGGTGTCAGCTTCGTTTCCGTCACCCAGCAGTTCAATACGACGAGTTCCATGGGCAGGCTCACCCTGAACATCCTGCTGTCCTTCGCCCAGTTCGAGCGGGAGATCATCTCCGAGCGCACGCGGGACAAGATGGCGGCTGCCCGCAAGAAAGGCAAGTGGGTCGGCGGTGTGCCGGTGCTGGGTTACGACGTCGACCCTCGCGGCGGCCGCCTGCTCGTCAACGAGAGGGAAGCCGTTCGGGTGCGCGCCATCTACGAGCTCTATCTCGAGCACCAGGCCCTCCTCCCGGTCGTGCAGGAGATCGACCGCCGCGGATGGCGAACCAAGCGTTGGGTCACGAAGAAGGGATGCGAGCGTGGCGGCAAGCCTTTCACCAAGAGCAGCCTCTTCCGCCTTCTCACCAACATCATCTACACCGGCAAGGTGAATTACAAAGGGGTGGTCTATCCCGGCGAGCACGACCAGATCGTGGATACGGAAACCTGGACCCAAGTCCAGGACCTCTTGAGGAAGAACGTCCGCAACGGCGGGAAGGAAGTGCGGAACAAGTACGGGGCGCTGCTCAAGGGACTTCTCTACTGCATACCCTGTGGAACGGCCATGATGCATACCTATACCAAGAAGAACGGCAAGCGCTACCGCTACTACGTGTGCTTGAACGCCCAGCAGCGTGGATGGGCGGCCTGCCCCACGAAGTCCCTCAACGCACACGAGATCGAAACGTTCGTGGTGGAACATCTCCGCGGCATCGGTTCCAACAAAGAGATCATCGCGGAGACCGTAAGGCGGCTTCGAGCCAGGAGCGAGAAGCGGCTGGAGGAGCTATACAGCGAACGCCGCGCCGTGGAAAGAGTGCTGAAGCGTCTCCATGCCAGGCTGCGGAAACTCGCCGGCGAATCCTGGAAGAGCATTTCAAGCACTCAGTTGACGACAGACCAGTTGGCGGACTTGCATGACCAGATTCGCAACAACGAACAACGGATGACGACGATCCAGGAAGAAGTCATCGCCCTGCAGCGGGAAACGGTGGATGAAGAGGACGTGACCCGGGCCCTATCGGCCTTCAACCCGGTATGGGAATCGCTGAGCGTTCGGGAACAGGCCCGGATCATCCATCTTCTCATCGAGCGTATTGGATACGACGGCAGGGACGGGAAGGTGACGGTGACTTTTCGCTCCCTCGGCATCAAGGAACTCTGCACGAGGGTCCAGTCATCCGGTGAGGAGATCTTATGATGAGGATAGATCAACCTGCTGAAGTCGCACCTGGGTCAGGCGGCATTGAAGTGACCTGGACCTTCCGGCCCAGAAACAACGGCGGGAAGAGCAAAGACGACTCGAGCGACAAAACACGTGATATTGAACCGGGCAATATCCCTCGGGTCTCGCGCCTCATGGCACTTGCAATCAAGTTCGACGGCCTCGTGCGCCGCGGTGAGGTGCGGGACTACGCCGACCTCGCCCGGCTGGGTTACGTGACCCGGGCCCGCATCACGCAGATCATGAACCTCCTCAACCTGGCGCCCGACATCCAGGAGGAGATCCTGTTCCTGCCCAGGACCGTGAAGGGCCGCGACCCGATCCGCGAGCGGGACGTCCGCCCCATCGCCGCCGTCCCCCATTGGAACCGCCAGCGCAAGATGTGGAAGGCGCTTCTCAAGGAACGGATGCCAAACCGGTAGATCGCGGTTGTTCCAAGACCCTCGCTCGCCAGGAAAGGCTCTCTCTTCTCCCTCCGCCTTCCTCCTTGAGACAAGCTATCACTCCGAAATATTTCGGGAAGCCTCGTTTTTCATTTGACCTGATGTATGGTCGCCAGTATAATATGGTATTCGTGGCCGCGGTACGCCTGCGCCCCGCGGTCCGGTTCGTTCATCAAGGAGAGGTGGAACGTTGCCCTTGGCAAGAACGGTCGACATAAGGACGAGAGTCATGAAGTCTAAACGGACGAAGGGTCCTGCCAAGCGAAGGAAGGGCGGTCCCGGGCGGCGTCCCATCACCAGCATAACCGAGCACCAGCGACGGACGCTGAGGGAGATCCGGGACTACATCGCCCGCAAGGGCTACCCGCCGACGATCCAGGAACTCGCCGAGATACTCGGCATCACCCATGCGAGCACGCATGCCCAGGTCAGCCAGCTCGTCCGCAAGGGCTACTTGAGACGCGAGCCCCGCAAGGCCCGGGGACTCGCAGTGGTCCGCGAGCCGGAAGACGAGATCGCGGACCTCATCCCCGTCCCCATCCTTGGAAGGGTAGCGGCCGGGCAACCTCTCTTCGCCGAAGAGAACGTCATCGGCGAGGTGCTGGTGGAAGGCCGGGTCGCCTCGCGGGGGCGCTGTTTCGCCCTCGAGGTCGACGGAGACAGCATGGTCGAGGCCGGTATCCACGAGGGCGACATCGTCATCGTGCGGCAGCAGCCCGTGGCCGAGAGCGGAGATATCGTGGTGGCCCTTCTCGGCGACGAGGCGACGGTGAAGCGTCTCTACATCCGAGAGGAAAGGATCGAACTCAGGCCCGAGAACCCAAAGTATCAACCGATCCCAATTGGCCCCGGGGATGATCTCCGCATCCTGGGGAAGGTGGTGGCGGTCAGGCATAAAAGTGGCCCGGCCAATGTGATGCCGCGGAGATAAAAAGGAGGCGCCTGGCATAGGAGGAAAGGAACGGCAGGTGATGACGCAGACATTCGCCGAAGTGATGGAACGTTTGGGAGCGCCGCCGCCCGCCTTCTGGGAGAACGACCTGGAGATGGGGCTGGAGCATTTCTTCGCCCGTTCCAGGCGGGACGGCTTCATGGACGAGTGGGTCGGCCGGCGCACCGGGCGGCAAGTGAACGTCTTGTGCATGAACCTCGGCCTGGACGGGGCGGGTTCCGTCCGCAGCAAGAAGGACAGCCTGCGGTCCTGCGACGACGAGCTCCTGCCGTACCTTCTCGTGGACCAGTTCGCCAAGTACAAGTCGAAGATCGCCACCATTGACTTCGCCAAGGGAGTCCTCGCCGACGACGTGCTCGAGACCTGCCGGAAGAACGAGGAGGACTTCGACACTACGGCCTTGCTTTTCGCCATCTACCACAACAGCTGGTCGGACCTGCGGCTCGTCTTCCACCTGGACAAGATCCACAAGAGCGGCTTCGCCCGCATGAAGCTCAAGGACATGGTCCGTCGCCCCCGGCGGAACTTCGAGGAGTTCCTTCAGCCGGAGACGGTGAAGGAAATCCTCGATGCTTTCGACAAGGCGAAGGGTGACGGGCGCACCAGCGAGTTCAAGAACGTAGTGATCCACAACGGCCACCATCTCGTCTTCATCCGCCGGGCGGAGCGCCCGGACCTCGTGCTCCGGGCGGGCGGCGTGGTCCACGGCTACCGGCCGGAATGGATCATCCTCGATTTCGCGGACGGCGCGAAGCGCGTGAACATTTCCTCGGTGAGTGTCAGTATCCCGCTCGAGATAGCCAACCGCCTCGCTTCCGGCTACTTCGGCAGGTCGTGCGAGTACGAGAACGAGAGCAAGGTCACCTACGCCAAGCAGCTGGAGCGGTTCCTGGATATCCTGCGCAAGCAGAAGACCGGGGAGCTCCTGCTCGTAGAGGTGGTCGTGCTGAATTCCCCGCTGGAAGGTTCCCCCAAGATAAAGATCACGGATCCCGATTCGCACCCCATCGGCGATGCCATCGGGCACTTCGAGAAAGCTGTTGGGGGGATCCTCTCCGAAATCGAGAACATCGAAAGCATCAAGGTCTACTACCGCAAGAAGCGCGTCAGCCTGATCTTCGAGAAGGTGGAAGGCGCGGACGACGAGTACGTGGTTCGCTACTCCGACCACAGGCTGAACGCCATGGAGCGGCGTTCGTTCGAAGACCACTTGAGGGACGTCCATGGCATCCCGGTCCTGTCGACGGAAAAGCGGTTCAAGCGTTGACCGCGAGGAAGCCGCCAGGCTTCTCCGGGACGGCGCGGTCACCAGGGACCCTTCACCGGCCCTGCTCAAGGCGGCGAAGCGCCTCGAAAAGATCGGCCTGGTGGAGACGCGGATCCGGGAGTACGTGCTGTGCGCCGAGCCGAGAGACGCCGACTTTCCGCCGAGGAACCGGCACTGCCGCGGGCGGATATACCTCAAGGACGGCCTCGATGAATCCGGCTACGAGTACCGCTGTCCCGAATGCGAGCGGCCGGTCTTCCCTGAACGACTCCGCAAGCGGCGCCACCAGGAATTGCACACCAAGGTTTCCCGCCAGGGGGTGGAATCGTACATCTCTTCGCAGCTCACGAGGCTCAAAGTAGGCATCAAGGAGATCAGCGAGGCCGTCTACCGCGTGGACCTCGGCGACATGGGCGTGGTGGTGTGCATCGCGGACTACTGCGCCGAGGAGAAGTTCCTCACCCGCGACTGGGCGGCCACGCATCCAACCTGCTACATCGTGGTGAACCCGAAGGGCTTCGAGGAGCGCTTCCTGGAAGAGGAATGGCTGCGACGTGTCTCGCTGGCGGACGTGGTGTCCGGCGCGGCGGAGCTGGAGAAGGTCCTGCGTGAGCTGGCCGCATCCGGGCCTCCGCCTTCGGTCAGGAACGTATCGGTGCCGGTCTACACGAAGGGCCCGGCGCCGGTGGTGATCGAGCCCCTGCAACCATCCGTGAAAAACCGCCGGTTCGTCGTCGAGGTCGGTCCGAACGTCGTGCTCGTGGAGGGCGAGGTCGTCGTCGCCCCGCAGGCCGGCCCGCGATACGAGATCTTCCACATCCTCTGGAACCGGTTCCTCGATGACCTGAAGGAGGCTATCCCGCCGGAGCAACACGGACTCATCAACATCAGGGACCTGATAAAGGAGCTCGAGTCCCGCACGGGCAAGTACA
The DNA here is from genome assembly GCA_026987195.1 of Desulfobulbaceae bacterium. Classification (GTDB taxonomy): domain Bacteria; phylum Desulfobacterota; class Desulfobulbia; order Desulfobulbales; family Desulfobulbaceae; genus DRKI01. Next base: position 6,358 of record JALSNC010000117.1, read on the forward strand.
TCGAAGACGAGACGACCGTCCGTCGCACCATCAACCGCCTCCAGTCCGATATCGAGACCGCCGTGAAGAAGAAGCTCGGCCTGCCCATCGACCGGGAAGACATCGTCCAGACCTGCCGGTGGAAGGGCCAGGGCGAAGGCGACTACGGGTACCGTATAAACCCCTTCACGGTGGCTGCGCGCCCCTACCAGGCCGACCGGTCCTGAAACCTGTCTCGTTTTTCTTCAACCTGTCTCCTTCCCTGAATCCCTCCCCGGGCTTCCGCTTCCGCACGCCCGAATCCTTCCAGACTTCCCTTCCGACCTGTCTCATCCGCTTTTCACCTGTCCTCTAAATCCACCCTTCTGAAGGCGAAAATTCCCTCTGTTCAAAGGGTTACGTGACTTCCACGGCCCCATGAAACGGAGGTGAAGCATGAAACAACACGTTCGTGGCGGCGGCCCCGGGAACGGTCTGAAGCCCGGGACCGGCCGCAGGGAAGAGGTCAGCAAGCGGAGCCTCTCCGCGCCGCGGAGACGCCTGCTGGAGCTGATGCAGGAGATCAACTTCGGGCGGATCGAGGGGCTGGCCGTGCGCGGCGGCGAGCCGGTGCTCGACCCGCCCCCGCGCGTGGTGCGCGAGATCAAGTTCGGCGGAGAAAACGGCCCGAGACGTGAGCTCGGGTCGGACGACTTCGCCCTGAAGGCCCAGGCGGTGGAGTTCTTCGCACACCTCAGCCGCCTCGGCGACGGAACGGTGGAGATCCTCGAGATCAAGCACGGGCTCCCGTTCCGCATGAGCGTGGAAGAGGCGGTCCGGGCATAGGGCCCGGGCCTGAACGTCAGTCACCAGACAACAGACTGGCCGCAGAGCGGAGGTCGTTGTGGGTGTCGCCAGAACCGGCGAACTCGCAATGCCTCCGCAAGCGACGGATAGGGCGGCCATCCCGGACAAGGTCGACACCCACACGAGCTCCTCCTCGGCCGCGAGGAGGCTCAGATGGGTTTCGACAATCGCTACGAAGGGATCGACGAGTATGCAGTCCGGATCATCAAGCACAAGGCGAGGCAGCTGGTCGGCCGGGCCGGATTCACCGAGTCCGACCGCGAGGACCTGGAGCAGGAAATGATGCTCGACCTGCTCCGCCGCCTGCCCAAGTACAACCCCGACAGGGCGCAGCGCAACACCTTCATCGCCCGCATCGTCGAGCACAAGGTCGCCACGATCATCGAGGCGCGCAAGGCCGGCATGCGGGACTACCGCCTCTGCACCTGCTCCCTCAACGACCGTCTGGAGGACGACGAGGGCGGCTCCATCGAACGGCTGGATACCATCGACCAGGAGGAGTACCTGCGCCGCACGGGCAAGCTGTCGCGCCCGGCAGCCGAGCTGCGGGATCTCTCCATAGACCTGGGGCGCGTCATCGCCTCGCTTCCCCCGGAGCTGCGCACCCTGTGCCAGCGCCTTCAGACGGAAAGCGTGACCGAGATCTCCCGCGACACCGGCGTCCCGCGGGGAACGATCTACGAGTCCATCAAGAAACTGCGCGCCATCTTCGAGGACGCCGGCCTCCGGGACTACCTGTGATCGCCGCCGACGGTCCCGGCTCCCCTCCGGTAGGTAAGGAACGGGTTCGGGAAACGGGTCGCCGGCAGGCGGCCCGGATCCCGGACCCGGGGCGCCCCTCCCATGAACCGCAAGCGACGGGAACGGAGGCAAAGTCATGACAAATCGACAGGACAGGCGATTTGGACGCGCCGAAGGCGCGCCCGAAGGGTGCACGCCACGGATGGTGTGCATCAAACGCGACATCTACCGATACAACTTCTCCGACGACGTTCCTTTCCGGGATGTCGAGGAGTCGCTGCTCCTTGCGGTGCTGGCGACGGAGAGCCTGCACGGGCGCTCCCTGGTGCGTCTCGACGCATCCTTCTGCCTGGACGAGAAGAAGCGGGCCTGCGTGGTCGACGCGGGCACCGAGGTGGGGCGCCACATCGCGCGCATCTTCACCGGCTTCCTGACGCGGGAGTTCGGCGAGGAGGCCTTCAAGGTCGAGCGGGTCGACGAGACGCAAGCGCCGCACGCCCCGCTCCGTGCCATGGGGGCGGCGCGATGAGCGGCCCTGTGCTCACCACCTACTCGATGTGGAGCCTGTTCCGGAACTGCCGGAAGGCCTGCGAGTGGCGCTACATCCACGAGCTGGTGCCGCTCGAGCGCGACCACAACCTCTCCTTCGGCTCGCTGATCCACGAGTGCCTGGAGATCTGGCACCGGGACCGGAACCTGCCCGCGGTGCTGGACCACATCGACCGGGCGTGCCCCAACAGGGCCCAGGACGAGCGCGAGCAGCGCGACTGGCACCTGGCCACCGCCATGATGAAGGGTTACGCCGCGCGCTACCCCACCGAGGAGTTCGAGGTCGTCGCGCTGGAGAAGACCTTCGAGGGGAAGATCGTCAATCCCGCCACGGGCGCTTCGAGCCGGAGCTTCGTGCTGGCCGGCAGGGTGGACGGGATCGTCCGGATCGGCGACGAGCATTTCCTGCTGGAGCACAAGACCGCCTCGCAGATCGACGCCGACTACCTGGAGCGCCTGTGGACCGACTTCCAGATCATTCTCTACGCCTGGTACGTCGAGCGGACGCTGGGGCTGCGCATCGCGGGGATCATCTACAACATCCTGGTCAAGGCGCGTCTCCAGCAGGGCCGCGGCGAAACCGAGGCCGAGTTCGAGGAGCGGCGGCGGAAGCTGGCCGCACGCTCCAAGACCGGCAAGAGCTCCGCCAGGCGCAGGCTCCCCGAGAGTGACGAGGCGTTCCAGGAGCGTCTGGCCGCCAAGTACGCGGAGCCCGGGATGTTCCACCGGGAGACCCTCTACATCTCCCGCGACCAGTTCGCCGCCCTGCAGGCGGAGCTCTGGGAGCTGACCCAGGCCTTTCTCGACGCCAGGCGGCGGGGCGCTTTCTACCGGAACACCGCGTTCTGTTTCCACTACCGGCGCCCCTGCGCCTACTTCCCGCTCTGCCGTTCCGGCGGAAGTCCCAACGTCATCGAGAACCTGTACCGGAAAGTCCCCCCGCATGAAGAGCTGCGGGACGGGTCCTCGTGCGAAGAGGCCCCGGCGTTCTGAGGACACGAAGAAGGAGGAACGAAAATGCTGCCCACGAAGAAAACCCCGCCCAAGCAGGCCCTGGCCGGTCTCACGGTGCTGGTCTACGGCCCGAGCAAGATCGGCAAGTCGACCTGGTGTTCGCAGGCCGACGGCGCGCTGTTCCTGGCCACGGAGCCGGGCCTGAACGCCCTGGAGGTGTACCAGGCGCCGGTGAACAGCTGGGAGGAGCTGCTCGCCGCCTGCGGCGAGATCGCCGAAGGCAAGCACGGCTTCAAGACCGTGGTGCTCGACACCGTCGACAACGCCTACCGCATGTGCGCGGACTACATCTGCAAGAAGTTCAAGATCGAGCACGAGTCGGACCTCGGCTACGGCAAGGGCTATGCCCTCATCAACAACGAGTTCCATCGCGTCCTGACCAAGCTCGCCTTTCTGCCCTACGGGCTCTTCCTCGTCTCCCATTCCCAGGAGAAGGAGATCGAGACCCGCACGGGCAAGCACACGCGCATCGTCCCGACCCTTCCGGACAAGGCGCGGAAGATCGTGCTCGGGATGGTGGACCTGATCCTCTTCTGCGACCTGGAGGTCACCCCCGGTCCGGACGGGAAGCCCACGGTCCGCCGGGTGATGCGCACCAAGCCGAGCCCGAACTACGAGGCGGGCGACCGCACCGGGCGCCTGCCGGAGGTCATCGACCTCGACTTCAGTGTTTTCCTGGAAGCGTTCAACAAGCCGACGGCCGCGCCCAAGGCGGGTGCCTCGCGGCCGAGTGTGGCGCCGCGGGAAGCGCAGCCCCGGTCCGCTGCCCCCGCCGGCAAACAGGCCAAGTAAATAGGAGGAAAAGACCATGCCGAGAGACGACTTCGCAGACACCTATCCCATGCACGGCGGCGAGGACATCGACCTCACGCAGTTCGACGAGGACTTCGCCGAGGCCGAGGTGGAGGAGCGCGACTTCGAGCCGATCCCCGACGGCAAGTACCAGGTCAACGTCGAGCGGGTGGAGCTGACGCGCGCCCAGACCTCGGGCAACCCGATGCTCAAGTGGACCCTGCGCATCATCGCGCCCCGTTTCCGCGGGCGGCTGCTCTGGCGCAACAACGTCATGGCGACGCGCGAGAACATCAAGTGGCTCAAGACCGACCTGCACACCTGCGGGCTCGACCTGGAGAAGCTCTCCGACCTCCCGGCCAACCTGGAGAAGCTCATCGGCGTGAAGCTGGAGGTCACCAAGCGCACGCGGGGCGAGAACGAAAACGTCTACTTCAACCGGCGCATCGTGCTCGAGGACGGCGGGGACGACTACGACGCGGCGGCCAAAGACGCCCTGGTCCCGTTCTGACGTGGACCGGGTCCGCATCGTAGTCGACACCAGGGAGCAGGAGCCTTACGCCTTCGATCCCCAGCGCGTGACGGTCGTCCGCCGCGCGCTGCCCGCCGGGGATTACTCCGTGGAAGGCTGGGAAGGCGCGGTGGCGGTGGAGCGCAAGACCCTCGAGGACTTCGTCTCCACCGTCATCCGCGGCCGGGCCCGCTTCCGCAAGGAGCTCCGCCGCCTGGAGGAGTACGAGGCCGCTTGCGTGGTGGTCGAGGCCGACCTGCGGGACCTCCTGCTCGGACGCTTCCGCAGCGGCGCCCATCCCAACGCCGTTCTCGGGGCCGTCCTCTCCATCGTCGTCGACTACCGCATCCCGGTCTTCTTCTGCTCCGACCGGCAGACCGCCTGCCGGTTCGTCGAGGGGTTCCTGCTCAGGTTCCACCGGAAGGTTGGCAATCGATGCGAAGACGAAACAGCAAAGACATCGTGACCGTCCGCGGGCGGATCGACGCCGTGTTTTACGCCGGGCCGCGTTTCTCGGCCGGCAGGCTCGTCACGGTCTCCGGCGACGAGATCCAGTTCGCGGGCCGCCTGTTCGCCCGCGAGCACGAGCCGGTGGTCCTTACCGGACGCTGGGTCACCCATCCCAAGTACGGCCGGCAGCTCGAGGTCGAGGCCATGGAATACGACCTGGAGCTGGATATCGACGGGCTTGCCCACTACCTGGCCAATCATCCCGACATCAAGGGGATCGGTCCGGTCAAGGCGAAGCTGATCGCCGAGCGGTTCGGCCGCGACTTCGACCGGGTGATCACCGAGGAACCCGAGACCGTTGCCGAGGCGGCGCGGCTGCCCCTGGAGGCGGTACACAGGCTGCGCGACGAGTGGAGCAAGACGAAGGAGATCAACAAGGCCATCACCTGGCTCGCCGCCTTCGGACTGACCCACCACCAGGTCACCAGCCTGGTCAAGAAGCTCGGCAACAACGTCTTGGGGATGCTGCGGGAGGACCCGTACCTCATCGTCCGGGAGGTGCGCGGGTTCGGATTCAAGCGGGTGGACAAGATCGCCCGCAAGATGGGCACGCCCAAGGAGGAGCCGGCGCGGATCCGGGCCGGGATCCTCTATTGCATGAACGAGGCGCTGGACCAGGGCGACTGCTGGGTCGAGTACGAGGAGCTGGTGGACCGGGCGAACACGCTCCTGGTCATGGACGTCCTCGACAGCCGCGAGCGCATCGAGCGGGCGCTGGATGCCCTGATCGATGCGGAAGCGCTCTCCTGCACCGCCCACGGCGGGCGTTTCCTCGTCGCCAGGCCCGACATCCGGAGGATGGAAGAGGACCTGGCCGGGATGCTCCGCGAGGGCGGACGGCCCAACCCGCACTTCTCCGGGAAGGACGACCCGGCAGGTCTCGTGGACCGGATCGCCCCGGATCTCAACGAGGGACAACGCGACGCCGTCCTCGCGGCGCTCTCTCACGCGGTCACCCTCATCTCGGGCGGGGCGGGCAGCGGGAAGACCTTCACCGTCTCGGCCATCACGAACATCTACGAGGAACACGGCCTCCACGTGATCCTCGCCGCACCCACGGGCAAGGCCGCCAAGCGGCTTGAGGAGGTCGTGGGCCGCCCGGCGAGCACCATCCATCGGCTGCTCGGCTTCGACGGCAAGGACTTCGCCCGCGGGCCGGAGGATCCCATCGACGCCGACGTGGTGGTGGTCGACGAGGTCTCGATGGTGGACGTGCCGCTGGCCTGGCACCTGTTCCGGACCATAGACCCGGCGCGGACCGCCGTGGTGCTGGTGGGCGACCACAACCAGCTCCCGCCCGTGGGGCCGGGCAACCTGCTCCGGGACCTGATCCAGACCGGTGCGGCGCCCACGGTGATCCTCGACAAGGTGGTCCGGCAGGCCGGCGTCCTGAAGGAAAACAGCACCGCCGTGCTCCGGGGCGAGGTGCGCAAGACCAGCGAGCCCGAGGCCTCGGGCCGGAGGGCGTGGTACCTGGTCGACCAGTTCACCGACCAGTGGGATGCGCAGCGGTTTCTCCTCGAGCTGTTCGAGAGCGTGCTGCGCGAGCGCCTGGGGTTCGACCTCGTGAGCGACGTCCAGGTGCTGACGCCGACCCACAAGGGCCCGCTCGGCACCCGCGCGCTCAACGAGGAGCTCCAGCGGCTGATCCAGAAGAAGCTCTGGGGCGTCGACGCACCCGTGCCGAAGCCGGGCCGCAGGCCCAAGTTCCTCGTCCACGACAAGGTCATCCAGACCCGCAACAACTACGACCTGGGCGTCATGAACGGCGCGATGGGCATCGTGACCCACGTGGGGAGGGACGGTTCGCTCGTCGTCGAGTTCGACGGCATGCCGGTGGAGATAGAGGCCGGCTCGCCGAACCTCCAGGACCTGCAGCTCGCCTACGCGCTCACGATCCACAAGGCCCAGGGCTCCGAGTTCCCGTGCGCCATCGTCGTCGTGCACAAGGCCCACGCCTTCATGCACCACCGCAACCTCTTCTACACCGGCGTGACCCGGGCCAAGGAGACGGCGGTCGTCATCGGTGACCGCTGGGGGATCACGAACTGCGCCAGGAAACGCCATCTCGACGAGCGGAAGACCTTCCTCTCACTCCTTCTCGCCGAGGCGGCGGAGAACGGAACCCCGTAGGGACGAACATGGAGGAAGCGGGCGCGACATGGCCAGAGCGTCGATGGACAACGTCAAGGAGTACTACCGGCTGATCACGGAGATCGACATCGGTCTCGTGGCCCGCGAACTCCTCGGCGCCCGCATCCTCCAGGAAAACGCCCGCCTGCTCCAGTGCGACTGCCCCAACCACAAGAGCAACTCCCGCCGGTCCCTGCACGTCATGCTCGACAAGCAGGGCTGGTACTGCTTCGGCTGCGGGGTCGGCGGCGACGTGCTCCAGCTCGTGGAGTTCATCCAGTCCGGCGAGGTGACCACCGGGCGGTCCGGTCCCATGCCGGAGAGCCATCGCCGGGCGCGCGACTACCTGGCCGCCAAGGCGGGCCTTCCGCCGCTCGCCCAGTACGGACTTCCTCCGGACCGCCTGCGCGAGACCGAGGCGCAGCGCTGCCTGGAACTGCGCGTCCAGGAAGCCCTGACGGCCCTGGCCTCCTTCTACCACCGCCGCCTCAGGGATTCGCCGGAGGTCCTGGACTGGCTGCGCACGCGGTACCGGATCTCCGACGAGACCATCGACGCCCTGAGCATAGGCTACGCCGACAACGGCCCCTGGAAGGACGACGACGGCCGGGAACACCCCGGCGTGATCACGGCGCTGACCAGGGGGGAAGCGGACTTCAGCCTGCGTGAGCTCGCCGCGACCGGGGCCTTCCGCCCGACGAGCCAGGACGGCCTCGAACCGTTCTTCGAGGGACGGATCGTCTTCCCCTACTGGAGCCGCGGCCGCGTGGTCTTCATGATCGGGCGGAAGACGCCCTGGACGCCGGACCGGCCCTGGGAGCAGGGAAAGTACAAGAAGCTTCCGGTCCACGACGACCACTCGCGCAAGCACATCGCCCCCTGCATCAACAACGGCTACCTATTCAACGAGGACTGCCTGCTGGCCCGCCCCGAGCGGGTCATCATCACCGAGGGGGTGACCGACTGCATCTCGCTGATGGAGCACGGGTTCCCGGCGGTCTCCCCGGTCACGGTGAGGATCCGCGCCTCCGACTGGGAGCGGCTCCTGCCCAAGCTCCGCGGCGTGAAGACGGTCTACATCTGCCAGGACAACGAGGTCTCCCAGGCCGGGCTCAACGGGGCCCTGAAAACCGCGAGCGTCCTCGCCGAGCACAAGATCCAGGTGAGGCTCGTCGTCCTCCCGCTGGACGAGCGGCAGGAGGAGGCACGGCGGAACTTGAGGGAATGCTTCGGCCTCGACGCGGCGGTGGGCCCCCGCGAGCTCGCCAGGCGGCTCGAAGGCCGCCCGCAGGCGGACATCGAGGAGGCCGGGAAGCTCCTGGCCGCTGCCAAGATCGACGTCAACGACTACTTCGCTTCCGGCCGCACGAAGGAGGACTTCGAGGGGCTGCTCCGGGAGGCCCAGACCCCGCTCGAGTTCAGCGTCTCCCGCCTGCCGACCGACGTCCCCGAGGACGAACGCAACCGGCGGCTGGAACCGGTCCTGCAGGAAGTGGCGCGGCTCGCGCCCCTGGAGCAGAACCGCCACCTGAAGCTCATCCAGGAGCGGTACGGCAAGTCCAGTCTCACGCTGGCCACGCTGCGCGAGCAGGTGCGGGCCGTCCAGAAGGAACGACGCTCGCAGGCCAGGCAGGAGAAGAAACGCGAGAAACGCCGCACCGGCGCGCCGCCCGGCTCCTGTCGCGCCCGGATCGAGCAGGTGATGATCGAGACCGAGGAGGAGACCGGGGCGCCGGACTACACCCGCGTGGCCGAGGCCGCCTTCGAATGGTTCGCCGCAAACGGCGCGCGCTTCTTCCGCACTTCCTGCGGCGAGCCGTTCATGTTCTTCGAGGACGCCATCTTCTGGATGGACAGCACGGACCGCGGCCGCAAGAGGCTCTACTCGTCGACCATCTACAAGCACACCGGCCTGGTGCAGACGACCGGCGGCGGACGGACCTTCTACGAGGTGCTGGCCAACCTCGCGGTGGAGCGCGGGCAGGTGCGGGACCACTTCTCCTGGCTCCACACGGACGTGGCGAACTACACCGTCTACTTCAACCTCAACAACGCCGACCACGAGATCGCCAGGATCACGCCGGACGGGATTGACATCCTCAAGAACGGAGGGAACGCCGACGGGGTGATCCTGGACGGCTCGCGCAAGATGGCGCCGATCCGTTTCCTGGGCGACGCGGACCCCGAGGAGGCCGACCGCCTCCTGGTGGAGCTGATCCTGGACAACATGACCTGCGCCCCGGGCGACCGGTCCCTGATCCTCTCGTGGCTGTCCTGCTTCCTGCTCATCGACTTCGCGGGGACGCGGCCGATGACGCGCTTCGAAGGGCCCGCCGGCTCGGGCAAGACCACGGCCAGCAAGCTCATCTCCGCGCTGCTCTACGGCGAGCCCCAGCAGAAGAAGAGCACCGACGCGGCCAACTACACCGACGGCTCCCAGAACCCGCTCATCGTCCTCGACAACATCGAGGTCAAGCAGATGACCGAGGACCTCACCACCTTCATCCTCACCAGCATCACGGGGATCGCCAAGGAGAAGCGCAAGAGCGGCACCGACACCGAGACCGTCATCGAGCGCACCAAGTGCCTGCTCAACACCACCGGCATCGAGCCCCTGGACGGCGAGCTGGCGGAGATCCTCTCCCGCTCCTTCATCATCCGCTTCGACATGGACGAGCAGGCCAGCGACTGCTTCCTCGAGGCGAAGGTCCTGGCCGCCATCCGCGAGCATCGCGACCTGATCATCTCCGCCCTGATGAAACGCACCAGCCACGTGCTGGCCATGCTGCGGGACGGGGCGCAGGAGAAGGTGATGCGCCTGCTCCACCGGACCCTGGGAAACCACAACAAGCGGCGCTGCAACGACTATCTCAGTCTGATGTACCTCATGATGCTGGCCGGCGAGCCGCAGGAGGAGATCGACCGGGCGCTCGAGGAGCTCCACCCGCAGTTCCTCGACCGGATCGCCTCGCTCAACAGCGTCAGCATGGAGACCGCGCGGGAATCCAATCCCATCGCCACGGCCCTGGCCGCGCTCTTCAAGGCCTACCGCCACGCCCTGGAGGCCGACCACGAGAGCACGGCGCTCAACGTGACCAAGACCAACAAGGCCGCGTTCCTCGAGCGCTACCAGCTCGACTTTAGGGACGAGAACACCATCGAGGGCGTCCTGGCGCGCGACCTCTTCATCGCCCTCAAGCGGCTGGCCAAGGATTTCGGCCTGTCCTTCAACATGAACTCCGTCCAGCAGTTCGCCCAGAGGTTCTCCAACGACCTGGAGACGATTCGGGAGGCAGGTTTCGAAATAACGGTCAACAGGCCGGAAACCATAGGGCACCGCACCGCCACCTATGACATTGCTTATTGGGATTGACGGAGTATTGGAGGAGAGAAACCGTTTATCGCCAAGGCCCTGGTGCTTTCCAGGTCTTATGGAAATCCTCTTCCGCAGCCAGAGCAGCGGTCACCGGTTCCAGGAATGCCGTGATCGCAGAAACGGCTTCTGCAAAAGATGCGGGAGCGTTATCCAGCCTGGCTTTCCTTATGAATGCCCGCCACTGGGTCTCCTTTATGGGGTCCTTGGCGAACGAATCCTGAAGTACTGTAGGTTGGATTGGTATATCCGTTTTTCGGTTTTCAAACGTCTTGCGGATGGCCATCGCCAGCACCCGACCATCGAAATCAAACTGGCGCGAAAGCAACCAAAGGTCATAGAAGTCTTTCATCCTGCTGTTAAGGATGCCGAGTTTCACCATTGCCTGGAACTTTTCGGCTATGGTGCTTTCCATGGTATAGCCGTTAAGCTCGGGAGGAGGGAAGTCCAGTATCGTCGGATAGACAATCTTGGAAGCTCCCGGCACGACCACGTCGCCGAAACCGATATCGATCTGCAGTGATATACGGGCATTGCCCAGGTTTCCTTGTATGCGGACACGGACCCCTTCGTAGTCCGCGTCTTCCGTAATCGTTGTCGCGGTGACGCTCTCTGCGTCGAATGTCATACCGTCCGGCTCAACCCTCTGCGTGCACGCTTCCTTCATGGCGGCAGTGATTACGTCGATGCTGTTGTCTATCCTCCCGAGTAGATCGATGTCTTTCGTAGGACGGGAGACCGGCGCCTCCCAAGCGGTAAACATCAAAGCGCCTTTGAGTATGAACCTTTCCGCGCTGGGGCTTTTCGAAAGCCGGTAGATGAACCGCTCGATGGCGAAGTATTGCAGCACCTCGTTAAAAGGACGCCCCGAGGCTTTTGCCTTGTTGAGTAGGCGCTGGTGCACAGAGGCCGCGATGTTCTTTGTTTTCCGTTCCATCAGAGGGTGGCCTCGAGATAGGGCCGCATTACTTTCGTCACCCGACAGATTGCCGCAAAACGCAGCAGCTCCTCCACCTTCACGCTGCGTCGCTCGCGGTAAAAACGAAGCGCTTCGATGACCGTGTCCAGACCGATCTTGTTCCGGAACTTGAAGCAGTCGGCCAGGGTCTTCTCCGGGCTGTAGATGTGGACAGGAACGCCGTCCAGCCGGTGGGGTTCAATCCCCTCCGTGAAAGACTTTCCGGTGAACCGGAATGTGCGTATCGGAGGAAAGTCCAGCCGTGGTTCTTCGGCGCCACGTGGAAGCGCCAGGTGCACCTCGTGTGGAATCTGGGTCGTGAGGTCGTGGAAAGCCAGTGCGGATATGAGGCAAATTACTCCATTGGGAACCCGCTTCGCCACGGTCACGAGATCCGGGTTCCCCAGGGGCGGCCTCTCTGCGAGACGGTACACGCCCCGGCTGATCCTCTCCAGTGTTCCTGCATCCCGCATGGCGTAGAGAGTGTGTGGATGGATCCCCGCACGGAGGGCCTCTGCCGTTCGGAGGATGCCCCCATGCTTCTCGAACACGGTGACGGCCCGTTGAAATCGGTCTCCGCGTTTCCTCGTGCTTTGTCTCGTCATGATAAAATCACCTACACTTGTCCATTTCTGTAGGTAATCTTATCAAAAACGGTCCGCCTGTCAAGGGAATTCCCCGACGAGCGTAGCCGATAGAGGCAAGGGCTGCAGCGGATGAGGAAGGGTACCCTTCTCACCACGTTACCACCTTCTCGCGCTGTAATGCCTGATAGTTCAGGCAGTTACGTCGGTCGTGAGAAGGTGAGAAGGGTCAGAGGGATCACACCTTCACTTCGCAAAAAAAAATAGCGATGTCTCTTCCGGCCACATTGTGCGGAGGGGGGGACTTTCTCGGCCACAGGAGGGAAACATCAACAATAACCTTCTCACCTTCTCAATAACAATAACATAACATTAGCAATATCAAGCGGTTACAGCCATGAGAAGGATCATGGGAAGCTCTTTTCCCCGGCCGCGGACCTTCTCACCTTCCACCGTCCGGCGATATCCCGCCCGCTCCGGTAGGTATCGGAGGAGAAGCGAACCCTGATCTACGGGAGCCTACCTTCGTGAGCCTGTTGAGAATCATGATGGAACAGACCGCGGCGGAAACCGTCCCGAACCGACCATCGAACCGGGAGCCGGAAGCCGCGGACAAGGGGAAGGAAGAGAAAACCCGGGCAGGCGACCGGCGCAAAGATGATTCCCGCTGGGAACCGGCCCTCTTCGCGGCCACGAACCTGGCTTTCTGGGAAACGGACAAGCCGCACTACTACGCCAGGGATGTGGGCATCGACGGAACCTGCTTCCGCAGGCTCGACCCGGAGTACTACGCCTGGTTGAGACACAAGATGACCCTCGCCAGGAAAGCAGCCGATTCCGGCCGCCTCTCCGCCGGCGCCTTCGAGGAGCTGCGGACGCGGTTCAACGCGATCCACGCCTGGGCCATCGAGCGTTTCGGCGAAGACGCGCTCCGCTCCGCCGTCCAGGCCCTGGACCCGAAGGCCTATTCGCCGCCATCAACGGAGACTCCGGGAACCGCCGGTCCACGGACAAATCGGCAGGATAGCCGATTTGGACGTGCCGCAGGCGCGCCCGAAGGGCGAGGGCCACGGATGGCCCGAGTCAAGCCCCAGGGGCGTCCCGCAAGCCCACCTGCGGCGCAAGATGAGCGACACCTCTACCCGAAGGACGGTGACTGGCCGTTCACCCATCCGGTTCCGCCCTCGGCCGTGGCCAAGGTGGACGCCATCCGCATTGAGGCCGTGGCCAAGGGATGGCGTGAGGCCCGCCTCTACCAGAACCGGGGACGTTTCCGCTTCCCCTGCGGCGAAGACTACGGGCTGGTCTGTTTCGTGGACGGAGACGAGCGCATCGGCGAGATCACCCGTCAGTCCATCGAGATCGTCGGGCCGCCGCCGCGGGAGACCGTCCTCCGCTTCTACAACCCGGACGTGGAGCAGCCATGGCACAGGAAAAGCGCAGGCACGCATTGACCAGGCCCTACGCCAACGCCCGCGACGTCCTCCCGCCCGACCTGCTCGAGGCCGTGCGGGAACACTTCACCGGTCTCCTGTGGGTGCCGAGCGATTCCGGGTTCTACGAGGAGCGCCGCAGGCTCGTCCTGGCCCTGAAGGAGCAAGGCATCTCCACCAACGAGGTGGCGCGCCTGGCCGGCATCACGCCCCGCCGCGTCCGCCAGATCGTGCAGGAAACACGGACCTGATTTCCCTTCCGACATCACGCGGCCGTCGCCGGTAGGTATGCGATGGGGCGGTCCGTCCGGACGTGATGGAGGGCGAGATCCGCCTCCCGCCCCGAAACCCGGCCTGGGGCCACAAACGGGAAGGCCATGGCAGACACGAAGAGACAAGACGGCGGACATCTCAACAAGAAGGACGAGATGCACCTTGATCGCTGGCGGCGGAACTCGGGCGCCGAGCCCAAGCGCGGCGCGCCCGAGGGGAACCTGAACGCCATGCGCCACGGCATCTACGCCAACCGGTTCCTTTCGGAGGACGAGAAGCCCCTGTTCGACGCCATCATCGCCCAGCTCTACCAGGACTTCGTGTTCAACAAGAGCTCGGACTTCATGCAGGTGGAGCTGGTGGCGGTCTACTTCCTCAAGCTGGGCCGTGCCCAGGAGGCCGGCGACTGGGACGCCGCCGAGAAGCTGGACCGCATGATCCGCTGCCACCTGAAGGACCTGAAGGCGACGAAGATCGCCCGGGAAGGCGAGGCGGCCAGGGGGCCGGAGACCACCCCGGCGGAATGGGCCACGGCGCTGCTGGAGAAGCTGGCCGAGGCGCAGAGGAAACCGGCCGGGAAGAGGGCCAAGAGAAAGAAAACACGGAAATGATTGCGGATAACACCGGGACCGTGGATGGGAGACGTTCGGAAACACCGGGACTTACGGCGCCGCCAGCGGCGGGAAGTTCGGATAACCCCTGTTCCAGGAAATTCCGGTCAACCGTTTCTTCCGCCCCCCGGACCCGGCCCGGCGGGGGAGCATTGGAAGGCTTCGGGACCAATCCGCAGGACAGCGGATTGGGACGCACCGCAGGTGCGCCCGGAGGGTGCGAGCCATGGATGGCGAGCATCAATGTGTTCAGGGACGGGGACTGTGAGATCACTGTCAGAACAGTCTCCACCACCTGGAACGGGAACGCGGTCCCGAAGGACCGCTGGGTTCCCGGGGCCGTCGGACCGTCAAAGCCGCTCGAGGGCTTCTTCAAGGGCTCCGTCCACCAGGTGGGTATAGATCTCCGTGGTGGAGATGTCCCGGTGGCCGAGCGCCCGCTTGACCACGAGCAGGTCGGAGGTGGCGGCATACAGGTGGGTGGCGAAGGTGTGCCGCAGGCCGTGGGGGCCGATGTCCTTGTCGATCCCCGCCTTGGCCAGCCAGAACTTGATGCGGTTCGCCACCTGCCGGGCCGAGATCCGCGACCCGCGGTTGGAGAGGAAGAGCGCCGGGTCGGCGGTCCCCTGCCTGCGGCGCTCCGCGAGGTACCGGCGTAGGAGGGAGCGGAGATTGGACTTGAGGAACTTCACCTGCGGCACGTCGCCCTTGGCGCGGATGCGCAGATGCTTCGCGTCCAGGTCCACGTCGTCGACGTCCAGGGAGACGAGCTCCTGGAGCCGGATGCCGGTTCCCAGGAACAGCTCGACGATGACCCTGTCCCGCCGGGCGACGGCGGACGACCGGTCGCGGAGTTCCTTGAGCAGGCGGCGTTTCTCGGCCTCGGTGAGGAACACCGGCGGCGTGCGGGGGAGCCTGCGCAAGGTGACCGACCGGGCGGGATTCTCCGCGACGAGCCCCGTCTCCTCGGCCCAGGCGAAGAACGACCGCACCGCGGCCTTGAACCGGTGCAGGGATGCGGCTGAGCGCTGGGTGCCGTCCGGCGTCGTGGTCACGGCCGGATCCGTGAGCGCCTCGTCGAGCATCGTGGAGGTCACCCGCTCCAGAGTGAGCCCGGGACGCCTCGCGGCCAGTACCCCGGCGAGCGTGCGCAGGTCCCGCAGGTATGCGCTCACCGTGTTCGGGGAGCGTCCCTCCGCCTCCAGCCTGCGGCCGAAGGCCCGGACGGCCCGCTCGAGGGGTTCATGCGGCACATCCATGTGCCGCACCCCTGCGGGGCGGCCTTCGGCCGTGCAAATCGGCTCTCCTGCCGATTTGTCAGGCCCCGGCACCGCTCGTAGCGCGCTCGCGGCTGTGTTCGTCATCGTCCTTGCCTTTCTTCAGGCTCCGGCCCATGGGCGTGCCCTTGGGCAGGGGCAGCTTCTCGATGCGGCCCGTCTCCTGGGCCCAAACCAGGAACATCCTCAGCACCCGCTTGGTCTTCTCCACCGTCGGCTTGGCGCGCTCCTTGCCGCTGGGCAGCTTCAGGAGCGCGTCCGACTTGAAGAACTTGCCCACGTGCGGGGTCAGGATGCTGGTGAGCTTCCGCTCCGCCCCGAAGAAGGCCTCGATCTGCTCGAAGTCCTTCCCGTAGGTGTAGAGCGTCCGCTCCGTCTTGCCATGGGCCCGGAGGTGTTCCAGGAAGGCCTGTGCGGCCTCGTGCAGCGTTTCACTCATGGCGTGTCCTCCTTCTCGTGGTTTACGCGGGCCCCTTCGGCCCGGCGCCGCGCCCGGCCGCCTCGGGACTCCCGCTTCTTTCGTTCCGCGTTCTCGATCCAGCGCAGCAGGTCCGCCGGGGTGAGCGCCCCCACCAGATCGGGGGTCTCTCCACGGGCGAGCGCTTCCCTGGTCCGGCGGGTGCGGGCGTCGGTCACCGCCCGGGAGACCGCGCACCCGATCCGGATCGTCTCGGGGTCGAAAAACGTCATCGGCCACCTCCCTTCTCGGTGCGTAAGTCATTGGTGCAACACGCGTTGCGCTCATTCACATACACGCTTCCCGCGGGCGGGAAGTCAAGGCGTTTCATGCGGATTTCCGCTGAAATATCAGGCCCTTGAAGGACCGGGAGGACGAGCATGAGGAAACAACCGGCGATCATCCTGAGGGCGCTCCTGGCCGCACTCCTGGCGGCCTCCCTGGCCGGATGTGCGACGAACAGGCCGCCCCGGCGCATCCAGGACGCCATCCACACTGTGAACCGCTACATGCCCGGTTACGTGGCCGAGGCCAACAAGGCCCTGGAAGCCGTCGACCACCCGGACAAGGAGCGCCTGACGGGCATCGGCGAGCGCCTGCAGCGGGCGGTGGACGCCCTGGACCGCTGGGCCAACGGCGATGACGGGCGACGGGAGGAGGAGCGATGAAGGAGATCCTGGAACGGAACCGCGAGGCCGTCCGCGAGGCGGGCCGCAGGCTCGTGGAGATCGGCGCCGAGCTCGCGGCGGGGAAGATCGACGAGGCGCTGGCGCGCCTGGAGACCGCCCAGCAAACCTACCGCGAGTGGGAGGAGCTCGACCGGGCCACGGCGGACATCGAGGGCGTCATCCGCGACCGGGAGGGGATGCTGGCCGTCCAGCACGTCCTGGGCGAGCTGGTAGGGACGGTCCTCGGCGCGGCGTTGAGGTCGGGGCTCCCCTGATGGCGCGGATGTCGGCCCGGGAACGCAAGCTGGCCGAGACCCTGACCAGCCCCGTCCTCTGGGGCCAGGGATACCTGCGCAACCGGGACGGCAGCCCGCGCGTCTACTGGCCGCACCAGGTGGAGGACCTGCTCTGCGGGGAGAAGAACATCATCCACCTCGACGGCCGCGACGTGGGCAAGAGCGTCTGCATCACCACCGACGCGCTGCACTTCGCCTTCACGACCCGGGGCGGCCAGGGGCTCATCGCCGCGCCACACCAGGGACACCTCGACACCCTGATCGAGGAGATCGAGTTCCAGCTCGACGCCAATCCCGACCTCATGGCCAGCATCGCGCTCACGAAGTACGGCAAGCCCAAGATCCACCGCAAGCCCTACTTCCGCCTGGAGTTCACCAACGGCTCGATCCTCTACTTCCGCCCGGCCGGGGCCTACGGCGACGCTTTCCGCTCTCTGCACGTGGACCGCGTGTGGGTGGACGAAGGGGCGTGGCTTACGGAGAAGGCGTGGAAGGCCCTGCGCCAGTGCCTGAAGTCGGGCGGGAAGCTGCGCATCTACTCCACGCCGAACGGGATGCGGAACACCACCTACTACCGCCTCACCACCTCGACGCAGTTCAAGGTGTTCCGCTGGCCCTCGTGGCTCAACCCGAACTGGACCGAGGAACGCGAGGCCGAGCTGCTGGAGTTCTACGGGGGCCGGGACAGCGCCGGCTGGCAGCACGAGGTCGCCGGCGAGCACGGGAAACCCTCCTACGGCGCCTTCAACATCGAACACCTGAACCTCTGCCGGCAGGAGGTGCTCGAGTACCAGAAGGTGGTCATTACCGGCGAGGAGATGCGTGACTGCGGCACCGAAGAGGAGGCCCACGACCGCCTGGAGATGCTGCTCAACCTCACGCCGCAGACCGGCGTGTTCTGGATCGGGGGCGACTTGGGCTACACCAATGATCCCACGGAGATCGTGGTCTTCCGCGAGCAGGAAGTCGGCGAGCGCCCGGTCCTGAGAATGGTCCTTCGGATCCACATGGAGCGCGTGGCCTACCCGCACATCGCCCAGGCCATCGCCCTGCTCGAACGTTACTTCACCCCGACCGGCATCGGCGTGGACAACGGCGGCAACGGCCTGGCGGTGGTGCAGGAGCTCCTGACGCTGGACAAGTACAAGCCCCTCCAGCTCGAGGGGCGGCTGCGGGGCTACGATTTCGGCGGGATGACGACCCTGGCGGTGCGCGACGGCCGCGAGGTGAAGAAGCGCACCAAGGAGCTCATGACCAGCCTCATCAACGGCGCCCTGCAGAGACGACAGATCGTCTTCCCGGTGGACGACCTGGAGATCGAGGACCAGTTCACGACGCACACCTACACCCTGCACAACGGTCGGGTGGTCTACTCGAAGGGCAACGACCACATCATCGACGCGGTCCGCTGCGCCATGCTGGTCCGCGAGCAGGGGCGCCTCGACCAGGTGGGCGAAGAGACGGTCTGCCTCACCCCGCTCGTCACGGACCCGGTCTTCATCTGAGCACGTCGGCCGCGTTCCCCCGTCTCCGACGATTCTCCGGCGCCTCCGGTAAATGAGCCGTAGGGCGCGGCTTTCGCGCACACGGCGCGAATGTGGCGCTCTCACGGCCAGAAACCGCGAGGTCACCGGTGGAAAGACAAGGCAATCCCCCTCATCCGGAAGAACCGCCCGCCGCGACGGGCGGGGCCGCCGGGCTGCAGGATACGCAGACCCAGGGCGTGCTCGTCGTCCCGCTGGCGGCGGCCGCGGCCCTGGACCCCTCCGTCTTCAGCCGGGTGAACGCCACCGAGGCCATCCCCTCGACCTGGGAGGAGCGCGCCCGCAAGGCGTGGGAGTACTACGTCGAGGAGCCGCTGGTGAAGAACTGCGTCAACTCCTGGCGCACCTTCGCCGTAGGCGACGAGATCAAGATCACCAGCGACGACGAGGACGTGAAGTGGGAGGCGATAGAGCTCGCCGACCGGCTCGGCGTCTCCGCCTTCGTCAAGGACATGATCCTCCAGCTGCTGGTCAAGGGCGATGCCGTCGGTTTCAAGCGCTACGCCAAGGACGGCAAGGACATCGAGGAGGTCATCTGCGTCAACCCCGTCTCGGTGAAGGTGAAGTACGCCCAGGGCCAGCTGGTCGAGGCGCGGCAGTACCCGGACGACGGGGGCGGCGAAGGACTGGACCTGCCGGTCGACCAGGTGCTCCACCTCAAGTGGGATGCTCCCGCCTTCTCCCCGCGGGGCAACTCGCTGGTCCTGCCCGCGTTCCAGTCCATCGAGCTGCTCCGGGACTACCGCCGCGCCGAGCAGGCCATCGCCAAGCGCTGGGCCACCCCGTTCCGCCTGCTCAAGGTGGGCGGGGCCTTCGGCCAGAAGATGGTCATGCCCGACCAGAAGATGCTCGAGCAGGTCCGCGACATGGTCAACAAGATGGACCTCAAGAGCGGCCTGGTCGTGCCCTTCTACGTCACGGTGGAGACCCACGGCACCGAGGGCCAGGTCCTCAACGTCGAGGACAAGGTCAAGGAGGTGAAAGAGGACATCGTCGTCGCCCTGGGGCTCTCGCGTTCCCTGGTCACCGGCGACGGGCCGAACTTCGCCACCGCCTCGGTGAGCCTGCAGAAGATGCTGGTGATGATCCGGGAGATCAAGCAGGCCGCCCGCGACATCCTCGCCTGGGTCTTCGACGACTGGCTGGAGCTCAGGGGCTACAAGGACAAGACGCTCCAGTTCCTCTTCAACGACCTCGACCCGTCGGACGCGGTGGACTTCAAGCGCCTGCTCATCGAGCTGTACGACCGCAAGCTCATCAGCCGCTCCAGCCTCCAGCTCAAGATGGACCTCGACCCGGACATCGAGGCGGCCAACCGTGAGAACGAGCGCAAGTCGGTGGACCTGCTCGACGAGAAGCAGGTCAAGCCCATCGTGGACATGGTCATGGCCGGCATCATGAGCGTGGAGACCGCCCAGGAGATGCTGGGGCTGGACCGGGAGAAGAACCGCGCCGGCGCCGGCCGCGCGGAAGGTTCGTGGGGCGGCCCGTTCGCCAGGGCGGACACGGCGGACGAGGTGTGCGACGCCTGCATCCATTTCGACGAGGCGCGGAACTTCTGCCGCGTGCACCGGGCGGAGACGACCTTCGATTCGTCCGTCTGCCGGTTCTTCGACCCAAGGACGCCCGCCCAGGCGGCTCCGGAAGAGGCCGGCGGCGGCGACGTCCCGGCCGCATCCCCCGCACCCGGCAGCGCGGCTTCGGCACCGTGCCGGGAGTGCGGGTCGTGATCGGGGCGCTGGCTGCACGGAAACCCCTCTCCCAGGCCGAGGCCATCCGGCGCGCCACGGAACGGAGCGTCCGCGCCCGCAACCTCTACACCGAACAGGTGGTGGCCGAGCTGACCCGTGCGCTCGCCGAAGCCGAGGAGCAGGTCCGCCGGGCCATCCTCCATTACAAGAGCCTCGGCTCCCTCCCGGACAACAAGCTCGCCGCTCTGGAAGGGCTCAGGAAGCTCGACGCCGAGTTGCGGGAGATCATGCGCACGCTCCGCCGGGAGCAGACGCTGACGTTCCGCAGGACGGCCCGGGAAGCGTTCCGTCTCGGCATCCGCCGCGGCATCGACGAGCTCGCGCTGGCCCGGATGCCCTTCTACCGGGACCTCACCCCGGAGGGCATCGATAAGCTCGCCACCCGCGTGTTCACCCTGGTGGACACCGACGCCCTGGACTTCATGGCCAACTACAACCTGGTGCTGGCCGGTGACGTCCACCGGGAACTGGCCGACGGCATCAAGCGCGCCGTGTTCTCCGGGATCGCCACCGGCAAGGGCGTCGAGGACATCGTCAGAGATCTCGGCCGCGTCGTGAAGGACCCGGAGTCCTTCCGGCACGCGGGTTCCAGGGTGTTCAGCAAGGCGCAGTACCGGATGGAGGTCATCGCCCGCACCGAGGTGCTGCGCGCCCACAACCAGGGACGGATCAAGTTCCACCGCCGGGTCGGGGTCCGGAAGCTCGAATGGATGACCATGGAAGACGAGCGGGTCTGCCCGGTATGCGGCCCGCTGGACGGCAAGGTCTTCGACACCGACCGCTTCCCCCCGCAGCCCGCGCATCCCAACTGCCGCTGCACCAGCGTCGTGGCCTGGCCCCTGGTGATATGCGGCGGAGAGCTGGGGGCCAAGGCGGCGGCCGAACCCGCCGCGTGCATCCTTCCGCCCCACGCCATCGAAGAGCAGGCGAAAGCGAAGGCCGAGGAGAACGCCAAGCTCAAGGCCGCCTTCGAGAGCGGCCAGATCGCGGACCTGAACACCCTCACCGTGAAACAGCTCCAGACGCTGGCCAAGCAGAACGGCGTCTCCATCGCTCGCACGAAGGCTGAATTCATCAAGCTGCTGGACCAGGTCGAGCCCGGGGTGGACCACTCGACCCTCTCGGGCGCGGCGCTCAAGGCGAAGCTTAAGCAGCACAAGATCGGCCTGCTGCGCTCCAAGGACGAGCTGGTCAAGCTCCTGGCGGAGAAGCAGGCCTCCCTGAAACAGGCCCAGCAGCTGGCGGAGCAGTTGAAGAAGGTCCCGGCGCCGGGCGGGCTGCAGGACCTGACGGTGGCCGAGCTCAAGGAGATGGCCAAGGCCAAGGGCATCTCCCTCAACATGACCAAGCAGGACGTGATCGAGCTGCTGGACGAGCTGGAGCCGGGCGTGGACCACTCGAATCTCTCGGGCAAGGCCCTCATCGCGGCCAAGAAGAAACACCACATCGGCCCCCTCAAGAACAAGCAGCAACTCATCAAGGCCCTGCAGAAGGCCGCCGGCGAGGAACTGGCCGAGAAGGCCAAGCAGGAAGCGGTCGAGGCCGCCAAGAAAGAAGCGCTCAAGAAGGCGAAAGACACCCTCGAGCAGGCGGCCGCGAAGGTGGTCGTGCCCGAGACGCCGGCGGGATACGCCGACTTCCTGTCCGCCGTCAAGGAGGCGGAATCGGCGCTCGCCGGGGGAGCCGGACTGCCCCAGGAACTCCTCGAGGCCCACGCCAAGGAGATCGCCCTCAAGAAGAAGCTCTTCCACGACCAGGTCGCGGCCATGAAGGTCGGCGACCTCAAGACCCTGGCCAAGGAGACCAAGCTCAAGCACTGGCAATGGGCGAACAAGGACGAGCTGGTCACCCTCTTCACCGAGACCGACCCGGCCAAGGTGGAGGCGGCCAAGGCCGGCATCGAGAAGAAGCACGCGGCGTGGCTGGAGAAGCACGGCGGCAAGAAGAAGGCTCCGAAGCCCAAGCCGGCGAAGAAACAGCCTCCGCCCCCGGAACCGCCGCCGGCCGCGGAACCCGTCTTCGCCAAGAAGGGGTCGGAGTTCGAGGCGGTGGACGCCGCGTGGCGCGAGAAAGGAAAGCCGGAGAACTTCAAGTTCGCCGGCAAGGCCCAAGTGGGCGGAGCGCACGCCAAGGAGTTCTGGACCGACGAGACCGGCGCCAGGTGGTTGTTCAAGCCGGTCGAGCGGTCCGGGGACGAGTTCATCGCCCACGGCGAGGAGGCGGCCTACAAGATCGGACGGCTCATCGACCCGGACGCCATCGAGGTCCGTACCATCCGGCTGAACGGCCGGCTGGGCTCCATCCAGAGGTGGCGGACCGACCTGAAGAGCCGGTTCGATTTCGCCGGCGTGGACCCGGTCGACCTCACCACGCTCGAAATCGAGCAGATCCAGCGGGAGCACGTGATCGACTGGCTGATCTCGAACCACGACGGTCACGCGAAGCAGTTCCTGCGGGCCAGGGACGGGAAGGTCTACGGCATCGACAAGGGGCAGCTCTTCAAGTACCTGGGCGAGGACCGCCTCTCCATCGACTACCACCCGAACGCCCGCTACGGCGAGCAGGAGCCCTTCTACAACACGCTCTTCCGCGCCGTCAAAGAGGGCAAGGTCGAGGTCGACCCCTCGGTGACGCTGCGCTACATCCGCGAGGTCGAGAAGATCCCGGACGAGGACTACCTGGCCATCCTGCGACCCTACGCTGAAGGCCGTTTCGGCCGGGACGAGGCGCGCAAGCAGGCCTTCTACGAGACGGCCCTGGCGCGCAAGCGCAACCTGCGGCGGGATTTCGAGGCCTTTTATGCGGACGTCCTGGGCAGGAAGGACTTCCGCTTCGAGGACGTCCTGGAGGCCGTTCCCAAGGGGAAGCTGGGTCCGGCCGAGGAAGCGCTCCTCGAGGAGGTGCGTTCACTCGGGTGGCAAGGCAAGGTGCTGCCCTTCGACGAGGACGACATCGAGGACCAGAACGCCCTGGTCTTCGTGGAGACCTTCAAGGGCCGCAAGCGCACGGTGGTGAAGATGAAGGTCCGCCCCGAGGCGGAGGAGAAACTGCTCGCCGCCCTGCGCAAGGCGGGCATCGACACGGCGGCGGCGCGGGTGGGTGAGCCGCTCCCGGAGGACCTCTTCGCAAACGACATCCTCGCCGCGGTGAAGACCGTCAACCACCACGCCCAGGACCACAAGTACAACCAGGCGACCCTCAAGAAGGCCGCGGACCACCTGAAGGCCCTCAGGCGGTTGAGCGCGTCGGACGACCCGGACGTGCGGGAGATGGCGCAGACCTATATCGGGTGGATCGAGAAGGTCCAGCAGGCGGCCCGCGACAAGAAGCCCATCGACGAGCGTTTCGAGACCTACCTGAAGAAGCGCGCCACCCGCAAGAGGAAGCCGAAGGACGTCCCGTTCACCGTGCGGCGCACGAAGGTGCTCCAGCCCAGGCGGGAACTCAGGGGCGGCGAACTCGTCGTGGTGGACGAGGCGGCGGACAACTCGGCCCTCTTCCGCGGGCGCAGCATGAAGGCCGGCGAGCAGTACGAGATCGACTTCGGCGACGGGGTGCGCGCGGTCTACCGCCCCTGGTCGGAGAAGAACCTCTACGCCCAGCGGGGCGAGTTCGAGCTGATCCTCCCGGACCGTCCCGACGCCAAGAGCCTCGAGCGGGCCCTGGATCACATGGAATCTCTCGGTCTCAAGGCCGGGGCGGCCACACCGCAGGACGCGGAGCTGCTCTATCTCCACAAGCAGGCCTATCTGACCAAGGTGGACCGGGATCCGGAGTACAGGCGCCTGATCAAGGAGCTGGACCGCCGCGCGGCGAGCAAGGAGGAGCGCATCCGGGAGATGCGCGGTTTCTGGGAGCGGCGCCTCGGCGTGAAGGACCTGACCCGGATGCCAGGCTACAACCCCATGGGCGAGTACCAGCTGGCCTTCAAGGATCCGGGGAAGCGGGCCGGCTACAGGCACCAGTACCGTTTCGACATCTCGGACGAGGATCTGGAGAGACAGATGAAGGGCTACGGCCTCTACCACCGGCTTACCAACGGCGACGACCTGCCGTCCTTCATCGACACGGTGCTGGAGAACAACGGCGCGATGGTGAGCACGGTGGAGAAGCTGCGCGCCGGCATCCCCGTCGGGGGCATGTCGCCGGAGGCGGACATGGACACCGGCGGGGCCACGTACTTCTTCACCCGCATCCGGAAGCTCCCCACCGCCGGGGGATCGCGGGAGACCGGGCTCTACTTCAAGAAGCGGCTCCTGCGCCGCATGGACGCCATCAGTTACGACCACGACGCCTTCGGCCGGGTGCGTGACGACTACGTCTCCAGCCACCGCGGGAGCACGCCGGCGGAATGGAAGAAGTTCGCAAGGCGGAGCAGCAACGAGACGATCTTCAAGTACTCGGTCACCCTGCTCGACAACATCGACGTGATCGTCGTGGGGAGCGAGCGGGAGAAGCGGCGGCTGCTGGATGTGTTCCGGAAGCGCAGGATATCCAGGCTGCCCGACGGCCGGAAGGTCGAGGACATCATCCTGGTGAGGTGACCATGAAGGAATTCATCGAGAAAGAGAAGGCAAGGCTGCAGGCGCTCTTCGAGCCGTTCAACGAGGGCGGCTCGTGGATGGCGCTGATCGAGCCGGGCCGGGAGCCGGTCCGCCTGGGACTCATCGACGGCTACACGGTGACCCGCGTGGCGCCGCACTTCGACGCCGGGGGCGAGGTCAAGCGGGTGGACTTCTGGCTCCTCTTCAAGGCGGTGGGCTACGACGAAGGCTTCCAGCACGCGCACACCGTCAAGGTGGTCCGCTGGTCCCAGGAGGACACCTATCTCATCGACCTCACAGACGACCGGGGCCGGCGTTTCCACGTGGAGCTCGTGTTCCCCGACCAGGAACCGGACCTGGCCGCCGACTGGAGACGCTGGCGGCGGTACAAGTCGGAGAACCGGGACCGGTTCGAGCGGATCGACGCGGACCTCCTGGCCGAGCACGTGAGGATCGCGGAGGAATGGGAATGAAGCTGCGCTACATGGTCGAGTACGCCCTGCGCGACCGCATCCGGGAGCCCCGCTACGAGCCCGTCGGCGTCTGGGTCCAGGGTCCGGGGCCCGGCCTGGATCTCGTGATCGAGTTCCTGCCCGGGAACACCGAGGCCCGCGAGGAAGCCGAGTGGATCGTCAACCGCCTGGTGGAAAACGAGGTCAGGACCCTCCCGGACGACTTCCTGGCCTACCATCAGGCCACCCTTTCCCCGTACCGCGGCATGCGCGGACAGGTCATAGAAACGAATGAATTCGATTCTGCGGAAGAGTGCGCTCGAAGAATCTTGTCGAAGTTATGATATGTTATTATGGCGTTTGTAGCAGTGTGATTTCATTCATATACACTCAACACTCTTGCCATTAGCTACAGAGGATCTCCCATTATTGGGCTGTGCAAGTATTTCTATTTGTGAGGGGCTCTCATATATACGCCACCCGTTTCGATCTTTCTTGGAGATCCAAAACGGTTCGACTTCTTTGACATTGTGAAGGTATATAAAGGTAGCATATTTAGCACCTCTTTTCTGCTTCCAAAACTCATGGTTTGCTTGTATTAGATCATTGAACGCAGCTTTCAGCACATCAACTTTCTGTACATTCAAATCGGAGTAGAAACGTACTCTTTCTGCCTGCGCAATTCCCACCACAGGTCCGCCTGACTTCTTGAAAAGAATTGTATCACCTTCTCGGATTTTCCCATATGGTACATGTCTGAAAACCGAAAAGCGCGTTTCTATGCTTTTCTTGCCTGCTAGAATAAGTCTTGCAGTATGTGAATCCACTATAGCTACGTGTATTCGGCCTCCTGCTCTATCATGCAAGCACCCTATTGAATTCCTGTAAACGTCTATGATTTCATTCGAGGTCATGGCTTTGCACCTCCCTCTCTCTTTTAATGATTTCGGCCAATATGTCTACGCATGTTGAACAATCCTCTTCAACAGTTTCTAAGGGCATATCGAATTTATATGCTATCTCCTGAAGAATGGCTCCTTTGCTCTTTCCGTCAAGCAAGCATTCAATCATCAATGAGATTACACTACTCCCCTTTATTTTGAATGCCTGCTGATAAGAGGTCCATAGCCCAATTTCGTCCCTTCGATCATATTTTCTGCTAACACTTGAAAGATATGGACTGTTATCCTCGACTGTTTGAATTGAAGGGGGCTCATATCCCATAATCTCTTCTATGCGTATTTTTAGTTTGGATTTGCCGATTCTGAATTCTTGCCATTTACCAGTTTCCACCTGAAAGACATGTTCCCGACCGTATTTAAAGCCCAAGAAAAATGTAGCGATGTCTCCGCGTCGCCAATTCCGTTTAGGCTCAAATCCTTCAACGGAAAATGCTTTTCTTTCGAATTCTGGGGAATCATACTCCAAGGTACCGGCCCTAAGCTCAATTAAATGAAGCCCCCTATTATGGGCGAACGAAAATATTGCAGATCTCTCAACAAGAGCGTGTGTTTTTGCAAATGGCGGGAAAATTGCGGTATGAATTAAACCACCCGAAGCCAATATCTCAGTAGCTCTTAACAAGAAGAGCTCATAATAGTCCTGGTACCATGGTGGATCCATAATAATACAATCAAATTCTCCTATAAATCTTGCAGGCCACGGGTATTGGAGGTCATGACTGCAGACGCCTGATGCATCTCCAAAATAGTGACGAATACACTCTACCGTATCTTCGCTACGCTCAACGAGAGAAAGCGATGGAAATATATTTAACGTACGTAAGTAGGCATAGACAGTTGGTGCGGAGATGACACATATAGAATGATTAATCTTATGGTACTTCAAAATATGTGTAACAAATGCTCTTATTCCAGGAATGGAGAAACGCCAGTCAAAATCATGTGGATGAGGAACAGGGAGAGAAGAAAGAAATGAAGCGACTTTTTTATCCGTCAGCGATAACTTCCTTTTATTGATGTCAACACTTGAAGTGGGCGAGAGTGATTTCGACCGAGAGTCATTTAACTCATACTCATCTCCACGCTGAACAAGCACCCTATCAGCTAGAAGATCTTTTATAGCACGATCAAGATCTGCAGGAGAAATCCCCCAAGTCTCTTCCAAAATCTCCTCAAAGGATCGAGGCCCAAAACGAAGGAGACTCAAGATTCGGTAATCAAGAGCATCCACTGCTCTTCCCTCTCGACATATATGTGATGTCACATATGGGTTGGTTTATTAGATCTGACGGAAACCTTTTTATGATTTCCTCATTCCAGTAATTCAACGCTTCATACTGCACTTTGATTGCAAGCTCACGCGAATAATTCATTCGCATTCTTGTTGGTGTATAAGGCTTAATTTCTAATGGTATAACTCGTAAAGGTAGATTTTCGTCGATATCCTGCAACTTATCTATGAAAAGAGCTATACGACGGCGAATATTACTTTGAATATCCGTAGTAAAGGTTACATATCCATATATGTCCCAGCCAAATGACAAAAGATCTTTGAAGACAGCAAACTGTTCATTAAATAACTCCCTAACTAATCCGGTATTGAAAGAAAAGGAAAGATCATCAAACCCTTTGAAACATCCCACTGACCCAAAACGTGGATAATCTGCGATTTCTCGTATTTGATTCTGACTAAGGTATTTTGAGTAGAAATTTACCGTAAGATTGTCATCAACCCATACATAGACGTTTTCGATGTCTTGATCTTGCAATTCTTTGATCGTCCACCAAACCCATTCTGGGACTAAGCCTGGATTTCCACCGGAAAGATCCAATACGAAGGGATCAGTAGAGTTGTTAGTTAGACTGGATATTATATCAGAAATCTGATAATCTTTTGCGGATGGTGAGTCGGGAGAAAGACTATCGTAATCAACAAAGCAATACCAACACCGTAAATTGCATGCCGAGAGTTGTAATACTCGAGCATTGCGAACAAGTTCTGGGTTACATTTGAGCCTTTTTGAGGCAGGAATTGTAGGAAGAGGATCTGTTATCCAGTCGCCTTTTTCTAGTTCGGAAAAGCAGTGGATTCTTCCGTAACCGTCCAATATTATTGGTCTCCCAATATCCGTTGTCTGAGAGGTATTAAGTAATGAGGCAAGTCTAATGCTACGCTGGTTATGTTTGAGGATTCGGTTTCTCAGGGATTCAGCAGTATTAGTTAATGATGTAATTTGGTTCAATGCGTAGCTCCGTTGATTAGAAAAGGTCTTGGTCCAGCGTCATATCGACTTTATTAAAGAGAGCCTTAATCTGTCGCAAAGCCAATGGCGAAGGATAACCTTTGTTATTCTCCCAGCGATTAACCGTGGAAAAGGTCACCCCGACCTTCGCCGCGAACTGTTCCTGAGTCAGGCCCAACTTGGCTCGCAACTCCCTGATCATCTTTGCCACGTCCTTCTTACTCTTGTCATCCATCTCGGTCACATCCCGATATCGCCCTGTTTTTCACATGCCTTAGCAAAGAACATAGCACATAATATATCGGCCGACCTCTGCGTGTCAAGCGCTTTTCCGGTTTTCTTCCCGGCTCCCCTACCGACACTTTTCAGCGGCCTCCGGTAGGTATCCACCGACGGCATCCCTCTGTCCGCCGCGAGGCGGTCACGAGGGCGGCCATGTCATGACATGAGACCGGAGAGCCGGATGGAACTTTTCGCCACCGACCGCGAAAGGCTGGCGTTCCTGCTGGAAACCGACGCCGCCCTGGATCTGGACTTCGAAGCCCTCGAAGCCCGGGCCGGGGAGCTCGTCACCGAGGAGCTGCCGCCGGACAAGCGGCCGAAGTACATCACCAACTACATCGGGTCGAAGCAGAAGCTGGTCGACTGGATCTGGAAGCACACGCCGGAGGACGTGGAGTCGGTCGTCGACGCCTTCTCGGGCTCGGGCGTGGTGGCCTACATGTACAAGACCAAGGGCCTGCGGGTCCTGGCCAACGACCGGCTGCGCTACTGCTACCACGCCGCCCGGGCCATCATCGAGAACCGCAACGTCCGCCTCACCGACGACGACCTGGAGATGCTGCTCGCCGACAACCCCAAGGCGGGCACCTTCGTCCGGGACAACTTCAAGGGCATCTTCTTCGCCAAGGGCGTCCACGGGCTGATCGACACCATCCGCGCCAACATCGACAAGCTCGAGGGTTACAAGAAGGACATCGCCCTCTTCGCCCTGGGCAAGACCTGCATGTCCGGCAAGGGCGGTTTCGGGCACTTCTCCTCGTCCACCCGGTACGGCAAGCGCGAGGACACGCCGGAGGAGTTCAGGAAACGGTTCCGCAAGAACGTGGCCCGCATCAACGCGCTGGTCTTCGACAACGGCAAGGAGTGCAAGGCCTTCCGGAAGGACGTGAACGAGTTCCTGCCGGAGGTGAAGGCGGATCTGGCCTACTTCGATCCGCCCTACGCCACGGAGTTCTCGACCACCAACTACGAGAAGGCCTACCACTTCGTGGAAGGGCTGATGACCTACTGGAAGGGACTGAAGCTCGTCGAGGACTCCAAGACCCGGCATTACGAGACGGACCACAGGACCGTGACCCGGGCCAACGCCGGGGAGTTCTTCGAGACCTTCCTCGGCAACGCCCGGCACATCCCGTACTGGCTCATCTCCTACCGGGACCACGCCCACCCGAGCGAACAGCAGATGCGGAAGATCATCGCCTCGCTGGGACGGGAGTCGTCCATGCGCTCCCACGATCACCATTACGCCATCACCTCGCGCCACGGCGACGCATCCCACGCCAAGGAGCGCCTCTTCATCTGCCGGCAGGCCAAGGGCCGGACGGCCGCCGCGGAAGCCGCACAGGCCGCCGGAGCCATGACCTCCCGGGCCATCTGGGAGGAGACGGAGAACGAGATCCGCTACCGGGTGCGCGACCCCGACGAGTTCGAGCCGGACAGCTTCCGGCGCAAGAAGCTCGAGGGCGTCGATGGGGTCTCCATCGTCATCGGCAGGCTCAAGAAGGAGTTCGTGCCCGAGGGACACGATCCCCGCGCCATGGTGCTTCAGGCCTATCGGTTCGCCCGCAAGACCGAGCGCAACCCGGACGGCTGGACCATGGAGCGGGCCAAAGAATGGATCAAGGAGCACGAGGCCTCCGCGGCCACCGAGGCCGCCCTGCGCGTCGAGACCAACATGCAGGCCCTGGCCGACGCGCCCCTCGGCGAGGCCGTGGACCTCCTCACCTGCCAGGCCGGCAAGGTGGACGCGGTGCGCGTCACCGGGTTCATGGGCAGCAAGTACCTGATGCTGGGATGGATCGAACGCCACGTGCCCAAGGACGCGCGGAGCATCCTGGACGCCTTCTCGGGCGGCGCGAACGTGGCCTACCACTTCAAGCGCAAGGGATTCAAGGTCATCGCCAACGACCTGTTGCGGTTCCCGTACCACCTGGCACGTGCCGTGGTCGAGAACTCCCACGAGAAGCTCACCGAGGAGGACGTGGAAGGGATCCTCGCGCCGAACCCGGACGCGGGGACCTTCATCGTGGACCACTTCCACGGCTACTACTACACCAAGCCCGTGCTGCGGTGGCTGGACCAGGTCTGGGCCAACATCCAGAAGCTGCCCGGGTACAAGAAGGACCTGGCGCTGGCGGCGCTGGGGAACACCGTCAAAGCCAAGAGCGCCTTCGGGCAGTTCTCGCGCTCGAAGATGCACCGCAAGGCCGAGCTGGAGGCGGAGGCGAGCCTGGAGCAGTCGCAGCTCTCCAACCCGCCGCTCTCCAAGTTCATCGAGTCGTTCCGCCGTTCGGTACGCCAGCTCAACAGCCTGGTGTTCGACAACGGCCAGGAGTGCAAGGCCTTCAACCTGGACGCCGTGGAGGCCGTCCGGCGGTTCGGCGCCGACGTGCTCTACCTCGATCCGCCCTACGTGACCGAGTTCGGGTCGAACGACTACGAAGACTCGCTCCACTTCGTCGAGGGGCTCATGACCCGCTGGGCGGACAAGGAGATCAAGCCCACGCCGCGGCGCAACTTTCCTTCTCGGACCCGCTACACCAAGGAATCGATCAAGGCCCTGATGGAGTCCCTCGCCTCCGGGTCGCGCGGCAGGTACGGCACCGTGATCCTTTCCTACCGTGACCGCGCCTATCCCCGCGAGGACGGCATCCGGGAGATCTTCTCCGAGCATTTCGGCCAGGTCCGGGTCCGCGGCATGGAGGTGGACTACAACATCGCCAAGGACATCGGACGGGAGGGCAAGCACGCACGGGAACTGCTCTTCATCGCCTCCCGGGCGCGGAGCACGCCCAGGTCCAAGGCGGCGGCCTCGCTCGCCGCGGGCTGCCACACCTCGATCCCGGTGGAGCTGAAGTTCGCGCAGGACGGCGAGCTGCGCGCGGAGGCGGCCGACCCGGCCTGGGACGCGGGCGACCCCCAGTTCGGTTTCATCCTGTGCCGCGCCGGCACCAACAAGAACGGCGACCACTTCACGCCGGAGGAGCTGGCGGCGCGTTACATGACCGCGGTCAACAAGAAGATCGACCTCAAGCACTCCCAGGACTTCACGGACATCGTCGGCGGGATCGTGGCCGCGGACTACGTCGAGGACGACAGCGGCGGCCGCATCGAGTGCGTGGGCGAGCTCTACGTGTCGGACAGCCCTCACGCTCAGCTGGCGTACAAGCTGATCCGCAAGGGCATCATCACCCAGGTCTCGATGGAGTGCGACTACGAGGAAGGCGAATGCTCCATCTGCGGCAGGCGGGTGACGTCGAAGAACGACTACTGCATCCACCTGCGCAAGTACAAGGGCGGCACGTTCCAGGGCAAGCCCGTCTTCGAGATCCTGCACGGCGTGACGTTCACCGGCCTCGGCCTGCTAGACCGCAAGGGCGCCGACGAGAACGCGCGCATCACCCAGGTCGCGGCGGCGCGGGAGACGGTTTCGGCAACCCAAGACGAAGGAGGTCCACAGATGGATGAGAAGCGGAAAGAGCAAGAGGAACAGGCGGTCGAGGCCGCCAAGAAGAAGGACGGCGGGGGCGGCGGCGACGCCGCGGACGACAAGACCCGCGTCAAGGAGCTGGAGAAGGAGAACAAGGAGCTCAAGCAGCAGGTGCTGGCCCTGCAGAAGCGGGTGGAAGAGCTGGAGGCGGAACGCAAGGCCGCGGCCAGCCGCGCCCGTGCCCAGAAGCTGCTGCGCAGGCTGGAGAAGCAGGGTGTCTCCTTCGGCAGCGACGAGGAGCGGGAGAAGGAGCTGGCCCGGCTGGCCGGGCTTTCCGACGACGCCTTCGCGGCCACCGAGGCGGCCTACGAGCGGCTGGCCCGGGTCCGCGCCGCGGCGGGGAAGGAGGAAGAGGACCCGGGCGGCGGACCGGACAAGGGAAAGGCCAAGGCGGCGGACGAAGACCCCCCGATGCGCAGCGACGCCGGCGTGCGCCCCAGGGACGTGGACGACCGGAAGACGGGCCTCGAGGAGCGGCTGCGGCAGGGCTTCATGGCCGCGTACCGCCACCGCGTAGCCCTGGCGACCGGCGAGCCGGTCCAGACCAACTGAGCAAGGAGGAAGAGTCATGCCTTACATCAACCCGAACCATCGAGGCCTCGCCTACGGCGACGGCTACATGCAGGGGGACGGTCAGCTCGGGCAGGTGGTCACGCTCGTCGGCAACGACCTGTTCGCGGTGAACACCGATCCGACGGTCAAGTCCTTCGGCATCCTGATCAAGGACTACAAGAACGGAGAGATGCCCGGCATCTACTGCATGGGCGGCGTGTACGAGACCGACGTCTTCGAGGGGACCGTCAATCCCGGCGACGACCTGAAGGTCTCGGCCAACGGCAAGCTCACGGCGGGCGTGCAGGCCGGCGAGGAAGTCATCGCCCGGGCCATCTCCGTCTCCGGCGGGACGCTCAAGTTCCGCCTGTTGATCTGAGACACGGGAGGAGACCGACATGGAGACGACCCAGGTGAACGTGCACAGCCAGGAATACATGGAGACCATGGCGCGCCTGATGAGCGAGGCGCTCGAGTCCCCCGAGGGGATGCGGGCGCTGGCCGCCGCCATCGCGGCGCCCATCGAGCAGGAGATCAAGCGCAAGGAGATCTCCTCGTTGCTCCTGACCCGGCACACCCTGCCCAAGGGCGAGCGGCCCATCTACCAGAAGAAGCCCAAGGTCAAGGCCTACTGGATCAGCAACGAGGGCGAGGCCCAGGAGCAGGAGCTGGGCAAGGAAGAGGTGGAGTTCCCGACCCACCGCATCCACTCCGCGCCCATGGTGGACGTCTCGGTGCTCAAGAACGGGAACATCGGGACGCTCATGGACATCCAGACCTCCGCGGCCGACGAGATCCGCAAGGAGATCGACAAGCGGACCATCACCGTGATCTCCGCCGCGGTCCCCGCGGCCAACACGGTGGAGGTCACCGGCACCACCCTGACCGAGGAGGCGCTCAACGAGGCGATCTCCATCATCGAGGACCTGGAGCTGTCGGTGAAGTACATCGTGATGCGCGGCCGGAGGTTCAACGATCTGCGCAGCTGGAACCTGGACCCCCAGACCAAGGCCGAGCTGCGCGCCAAGGGCGTGATCAAGAACTACGGCACCGGCGGCATCCTGCTGACCGCGGCCGCGGCCATAGACGAGATCCTGCTCATTCCCGACGAGGAAGTGGGCAAGATGCCGGTGCGGGAGAACCTCAAGACCGAGGCCATCGAGCAGAAAACCCGCTTCAAGACCGGCTGGCTGGTGTGGTCCGAGCTGGGCCAGGGGATCACCCGCCCGGACATCCTGGCCAAGATCAAGGTGCTCGGCTGATGGAGGTGGACCCAGATGATCAAGCTGAAGAACGTCCGCCCCGGAGTGTTGATCGTGGCCGATGCGGGACTGCGCCTGGCGCCCGGGCAGGTGGTGGAGGTCGAATCGCTCACCACCCAGATGGAACGGGGCATCGCCGAAGGCCGCCTCGCGCGCGTGGACAAGGCGGAAGGGAACGGCTCCGCTCCCCCGGAGACGGGCGGCGGCGGAAGGGCGGAGCCGGACGATGCGGACCTCTCGAAGCTCCCCGCGGCGGAGGCCATCTCGCGCGTCGGGTCCGAGGATGACGCCGCCAGGCTCAAGGCCCACCTCGCCACCGAGAAACGGCGCACGGTCATCGACGCGCTGAAGAAGCGGCTGGCGGAGGTGGAAGGTGGCGCTCGCTGATCTCGTCGCAACGCTTCGCACCGACCTGTCCGACCCCGGCGGCGATCTGTTCACCGACGAGGTCCTGGGGCGGTGCATCCTGAAGGGCGTCTACCGGCTGGCCCGTGACCTCGACATCACGCTGTCCGTCGTGGACGGCGAGGTGTCGCCGGAGCCGGAAGGCGAGACCCGCGAGCTGCTGCTACTCCTGGGGCAGATCCACGCCTGCCAGGTGATGCGGGCGGCGACGGCAAACGCCTTCTCCTTCTCCAGCGGCGACAAGCGGGTCGACAAGAGCAAGCAGCCTGAGCATTGGGCGAAGCTCGAGGAGGACCTTAAGGCCGTCTACAAGCAACGCCTGGGCGAGATCAAGCCGGGGGCGTCGGCGAGTCCCGAGGACTACATCATCTCGCCCTCCGACCTCAAGCCGGTGATCTACGAACAGGGAAGCGACCTGTGAGCCTGCTGACCGATCCGGAGAAGATCCGCGCCGCGGAGGACGTGCGGGCGCTCATCCTCTCGTCTGGACAGGAAGCGCTGTTCCTGCGCGCCGTCCCCGGTGAACGGTTGTACGGATCCGACGACGCGTCCTACGCCGAGGTCGGGACCATCCCGCTGGAGTTCGTCGAGACACCGCCGGAGGACCTGAACAACAAGATCGACGCCGTGGCCTGCGTCCTCCCGGACGCGGACGTCCGTCCCGAGGACCACGTGCGCACGGACGGCGGGGAGTTCCGCGTCCAGACCGTCGAGGACGAACGGCTCTTCGGCGTGGTGACCCACAAGGTGTTGAAGCTGGTGCGCCTCCATGGGAGTTAGGCGGTTCGGAGACTGGGACGAGGCCCGCTTGAGGCTCACGGGGAACACGGCCGCGCGCCTGGCGCTGGCCCTCCGGCAGGCCACCATCAAGAACGCCCTCCTGCTCGTGCGCGAGATCAAGCGGGGCATCCGCAGCCAGGCTCCCGGCGGCAAGCCGTTCGTGAAGCTGGCCGAGAGCACCATCCGGCGCAAGGGCTCCAGCAAGGCGTTGATCGACACCGGGTTCCTGGTCAACGCCATCACGCAACGCATCCTGGCCGACAAGGCCTTCGTGGGGCTGCTGCGCGGCACCGTGAACAAGGACGGCGAGGACCTGGTCAACATCGGGGCGGTCATGGAATACGGCGCCACCATCCGTCATCCGAACGGGGCGGTGATCGTCATACCGCCGCGTCCCTTCCTGCACCCCGTCATGGAGAAGTACCGCGACCAGGTGCTCGAGAACTACCGGGCCGCTATCGCGGCGGTTCTTTAGTTCGTGGTTCTCCGGTTGTCTGGTTTTGCAGGTAGTTGATGAAGCCCCCGATGAGCCGCATGGTGGAAGCCGCCATGTTGTAAGTGGCCTCGAATTGCTTCTGGTCGATGTACCCGAGATCCAACGCCACGTACAGGTGGCTCTGGACCTCTAACACCGACGAGTAGGCGATTCCCAGGAAGCGGAGGAAATCCTGGTTGCTCTTGCGGCCGAACCCTTCCGCGATGTTTCCCATGACGCTGACGGCGGCACGCTGAATCTGGTCCTTCAACCCGAAATCCCGGCTGAAAGGTTCGACTCTCGTCAGCTTGTAGACCTGGGCCGTAAGTTTCCTGGCTTCCTGCCATGCCTGTATGTCTTCAAAGCGTTCGATACGCATGCCGTCAATTTACCAAGGAACCGGAAAACCACAAACCAAATAACCGCGTGCGAAGCACGCCCGACACTTCCGCAACCGCTCCGGTAGGTAACAGCCAGGAGTATCCGCCGGCGCGCCGTCGTGTACGCGACGCGGCCGCCGGCCGTCGGAGACATGAGCTTGGAAACCGTTCGAACAGTAGTCGAGAGCTTCATCCGCCTGGTGAAGGCGGAGATCGACCCCGAGGCGGTGCTCGTGGCCGCGGACGACGTGTTCGAGGTGCCGCGGACGCCCAGCCTGATCCTGCAGGGCCCGACTCTCGTCGAGGACGGCGACCGCAGGACCCAGGCGCACCTCGTGGAGAAGGACATCCCGAACCTGACCTACGAGCGGTGGCGGCACCCCAGGCTCTATCACCTCGACTTCGACGTGATCGTGACCGCCGCCCGCGAGGCGGAGCTCCTGGACCTCCAGGAGAAGGTCGCCCGTTTCTACCAGGTCCACCCGGTCCTGGAGGTGGAAGACCGCGGAACCCTGAACATCACGGAGCTGGTGCCCCTCGGCGGACTGCGCCGGGTGAACCTCTCCGACCTGCGCCAGAGCTCCGGGCGCTGCCGGATCGAGGACTGTCCCGTCTACGACGGGCGGGTGGAGACGGGCCCGCTGATCAGGGACCGGAAGTTCGAGTTCCGCGACGGGGTCGAGGAGGACCGGACCTACACGCCATGAGACGAGGAGGAACGCAAGTGATCGAGATCAGGAACCTGCTCTTCCAGCCGCTCACCTTCCACCTGGCGGGTGGCGGCCGGGGCATCCATCTGAATCCACGCGAGCGCCGGAGGGTCCGCGAGGAGGACGTCTCCCCGGAGATCGAGGCCGCGGCCAAGCGCGGGCTGGTCTCCCTGACGGTGGCGCCCGAGGCCGTTGCCTCACCGGAACCGGCCGAGCCGGCCGGCGCCGGCGCATCCAAGGACGAGCCCAGGAGCGGCGGGGCTTCCGCCTCCCGCCGCCGCAAGCGGAGGTAAGCCATGGCGACCTACCTTTCCCCCGGCGTCTACACGCGCGAGACCGATTTCAGTTTCTACGTCAAGCAGATCTCGACCTCGTCCTGCG
This sequence comes from Desulfobulbaceae bacterium, assembly GCA_026987195.1. Taxonomy (GTDB): domain Bacteria; phylum Desulfobacterota; class Desulfobulbia; order Desulfobulbales; family Desulfobulbaceae; genus DRKI01. The sequence goes on from JALSNC010000117.1 coordinate 43,576, forward strand.
CCATGGTGGGCGTGGCCGAGCGCGGCCCGATCAACAAGCCCGTCCTGGTCACCAGCTGGGAGCAGTTCATCAACAAGTTCGGCTCCTACGTGCAGGCCGGTTACCTGGCCTACGCGGCACGGGCCTTCTTCGACAACGGCGGCTCGGTGCTCTACGTCAACCGGATCGCCCACCTCGCCGACCCCACCGACCGGAACAGCCTCACCGCCGTGAAGTCCTCGGTGACGCTCAAGGACCGGCGCGCCGGCGCCGCGACGCTGGAGACCGGCGCCGCCGGGACGGACCGCATCACCTGGACGGCACGGGCGGCGGGTTCGGCCGGCAACGGCATCACCATCGCGCTGGCGGCTTCCGGGACGGACACGCCGCTCTCGGTCGAGGTCTCCGGCCAGGCGATCACGGTGAACCTGGCCACGGACGGCGCAGGTGACCCGGTGAGCACCGCCGACCAGGTCGCGGCCGCCGTCAACGCGGACGCCGCGGCCTCCTCCCTGGTGCAGGCCTCAACCACGGACGGCGGTGTCGTCCAGCCTGCCGCCGCCGCGAACCTCACCGGCGGCCAGGACGCCCAGGACACCCTCCGTGTCTTCGCCGTGAACGAGGGCGTCTGGGGGGACCGCCTCGAGGTGGAGGTCGAAGACGGCTCGCTCGATCCCGCGGGCGGTTTCAACCTGATCGTCCGCTACAAGGGCGAGGTCGTCGAGGTCTTCAAGGACCTCTCCATGGACGAGGCCGCGAAGAACCACGTCGAGCTGGCGATCAACGAGCGCTCGGAGTTCATCGCCGTGGAGGACCTGGGGCCCGCCTCGGGCCTGCCGGAGGACCGTCCGGCCACGGGTCGTTCGGCGCTTTCCGGCGGTGACGACGGGCTCACGGGCCTCGACGACGCCGACTACACGGGCGATCCGTCCCAGAACACCGGCTTCTACGCCTTCGACGAGATCGACGCCCTGAACATGCTCATGGCCCCGGGCGTGACCACCGCCGCCGTGATCCATGCCGGGATCGACTACGCCGAGAACCGCAAGGACCTGATCTTCCTCGCCGACGTGCCGATCCACCTGGAGCCGCTGGAGGCGGTGGACTTCCGCAAGGGACAGGGGATGTACTCCCATGCCGCCTTCAACTCCTCCTACGCGGCCCTCTACTACCCCTGGCTGGAGATCAACGATCCGGTCACCGGGAAGAGGAAGCTCGTGCCGCCCACCGGGGCGGTGGCGGGCTGTTTCGCCCGCAACGACCGCAAGGCCCACGTCTGGTACGCGCCCGCTGGTATCGACCGCGGCCGCATCTTCAACGCCCTGTCGGTCGGATACAAGACCAGCCGCGGCGAGCGGGACGTGCTCTACCCCGAGGGCGTCAACGTCATCGCCTCCTTTCCGGACAGCGGGATCAACATCTGGGGCCAGAAGACGCTCCAGAGCCAACCCTCGGCGCTGGACCGCGTCAACGTCCGGCGACTGATGTGAAATGGTGCCGCAAATTTGGACAGTTTTTCTTACATTTTTTGATCGCTTTCATCGTTATCAAGCTGCCTCTTGAAAATTATATACTTCTTCTGGAGTCTTATAATCAAGACCCTGATGAGGACG
>JALSNC010000118.1 GCA_026987195.1 Desulfobulbaceae bacterium
GACTAATTCAGCAGTTGCAGGTCGTGGTCGCCCCCCGCGCGGGGGCGTGGATTGAAACCATACGGCGATACTGGAGCCGGACAGGTTCGCGGGTCGCCCCCCGCGCGGGGGCGTGGATTGAAACCAATTAACCCTGGGCAGGCTATTGCATCTATAACGTCGCCCCCCGCGCGGGGGCGTGGATTGAAACATACGATTCCATGACAATGGCGACAATCCATGGGGTCGCCCCCCGCGCGGGGGCGTGGATTGAAACCATCTGCCCCCAGATCCAGACGGCTGGCGACCTGGGTCGCCCCCCGCGCGGGGGCGTGGATTGAAACAATGTACGCTCGCACATCTCCAGCCGACGCTTCACGTCGCCCCCCGCGCGGGGGCGTGGATTGAAACATCTGGAACATCATCGGTGTCTTACCCGATCTGCGTCGCCCCCCGCGCGGGGGCGTGGATTGAAACGCAAGATGGCCGTATCGCTCAGGGTGCTGCTTGAGTCGCCCCCCGCGCGGGGGCGTGGATTGAAACCAATGACGAGTAAGCAATACCGCGAGGCCCGTCGTCGCCCCCCGCGCGGGGGCGTGGATTGAAACTGGTATACGGACATCCCAGGCTATAACGACATTGGTCGCCCCCCGCGCGGGGGCGTGGATTGAAACTGGGGATGAGTCAGTTGATACCTCCACCGGCGAGGTCGCCCCCCGCGCGGGGGCGTGGATTGAAACCCCAACCGTACCGCCACCAGCCAACCCGGACCCGGTCGCCCCCCGCGCGGGGGCGTGGATTGAAACTTTACCTCCGTGATTCCAAGGTGTACATGACGGGGTCGCCCCCCGCGCGGGGGCGTGGATTGAAACGCGTCACTGAGGGTGTTGCTGGAATCAGAGATTCGTCGCCCCCCGCGCGGGGGCGTGGATTGAAACGGTGCTCCTGCGGAACGGAGGGGGCCTGTGCCTGGTCGCCCCCCGCGCGGGGGCGTGGATTGAAACTGGATGAGCAACCACCCCATTAACATGGACCAGCGGTCGCCCCCCGCGCGGGGGCGTGGATTGAAACAGCCTACCCTGAAAGGGCGGATGCTTTCTGCCGCGTCGCCCCCCGCGCGGGGGCGTGGATTGAAACTGCTCCACCAGCGTGTGCCTGAGCTTGCCAGTTGCGTCGCCCCCCGCGCGGGGGCGTGGATTGAAACGGTGCCCGGATAGTTATCGCAGCGCTGCCACAAAGTCGCCCCCCGCGCGGGGGCGTGGATTGAAACAATATCCACGACGGTGTTAACCCCTTAACCACCCGTCGCCCCCCGCGCGGGGGCGTGGATTGAAACTAATCTGCTGAGCCGCCTGCTGCGTCAACAGAAAGTCGCCCCCCGCGCGGGGGCGTGGATTGAAACGATGGTCGGCCGTGATGGCCAGACCGGCCTGATGAGTCGCCCCCCGCGCGGGGGCGTGGATTGAAACTTGCGTAGGGAAGATTGGTTGTTTTGCGTAGGGAGTCGCCCCCCGCGCGGGGGCGTGGATGGGACTTGGCGCAATATTTGAGGATGTAATAGGGGATCACGTCGTCCCCTTCGCGCGACGCAGGTTGAAACTCATAGCCGGTGGGGGGCATGGTATGTCCTTGGTATTATCGTTGTCCCTCTGCCAGGTACTTGCGGACCGTGCGGCGGTCCAGGCCGGTGCGGCGGGCCACTTCCTGGTAGGTGCCGTACCGGTCGTAGAGCAGACGACAGTAGGTCGCGGTCAGCTCTCTGGCACTCGGGGTGCGGCTGGCGAGGAGGCCGGCCAGGTCGGCGGGGGCGCCGGATATTCTCTCCGCATGGTCAGGCCGGTATTCGCCATGCAGCAGGATGCGGCGGATGGCCTGCTCCAGCTCGCGGACGTTGCCGGGCCAAGGGTGCTGTTCCAGCGGGCTCCCGTGCAGGGCCTCCAGAACCCGCTCCTGCAGTCGCGCTGACTGCCGGCCTGCGATCCGGGCCAGGAGGTGGGCGGCCAGCAGGTCGAGTTCCTCCGGGCACTGGCTGAGCCGTTTTCTCAGGGGCGGAATGGTGACCACATCCGAGCTGAGCCGGTAGAAGAAGTCCTCTCTGAATTTTCCGCTTGCGCGCAGTTGCCGCATATCCCGGTTGGTGGCGGCGATGACCCGGCCGGCGAACCGCTGCTGGCGGTCGCTGCCCACCGGGGTGAAGGTCCGTTCCTGGAGGACCCGCAGCAGTTTGACCTGGACCGGGATCGAGACCTCGCCGATCTCGTCGAGGAAGACAGCGCCGTGGGGGCTCGAGCGGGCAAAGATGCCGTGGCGGGCCTGGACTGCGCCGGTAAAGGCGCCGCGGGCATGGCCGAACAGCTCCGACTCGATGAGCTGCTCAGGATACTGGGAGAGGTTGAGGGCCAGGAACGCCTCGGTGAAGCTTACCTGGAACCGCTTTGCATGCCGCTCATAGGGGATGAAGCCCGAGCGGCCGATGGCAGCGGCCACCAGTCCCTTGCCGGTGCCTGTCTCGCCGAGCAGCAGGGTGGAGAAGTCCTCGAGCCGGTCCCAGAGGAGGTCGGCGTAGATGCCGATGTCGTGACTGAAGATGGTGTTCCACAGGCGGGCCCGTAACTGCTGCATGCAGGGGCTGATGCCGATGAGGGTGGTGCTGATGAAGAAAAAGGCCCGCCGCATCTGGAAGAACAGGGCCAGGTAGCGGTCAGCCTCTGCGGGCGTGAAGCCGTGGCCCTCCAGATCGCGGAGGATGTCGTCGCCGCAGGCGGGAGTGCAGGGCGTGGCCGTCTTGTTCTGCTCCCTGATGTGGCGGTCCATGTCGTCCAGGTGGCGATGGAAGACATCGAAGACAAAGAGATTGGCTGCGCGCCGCCGGTCAGGCCCGGCAAAGGAGGTGACCCTGTCGTGGCCGCCATGCCGTAAGCGGGTCACCTCCTGCCGCGCCTGCTCCATGACCGCGGCCAGGAGCAGGGCAGGGTCGGTGTCGGCATCAAGGCCGGTGATCCGGCTGTCGGCCTGACGACGCGCGCTGGTGAAGGGATTGGCGAAGATCGAATCGGTCACCCGGTCGAGCAGGCGCCGTTGGTCGGCTGTGAGGGCAGGTGTCATGTGGAGTAATGTACACCATGTGTACATAAAATGCCATGGGAGGGTGCCGGCGGGTGATCTCCGGTATGGGAAGTGATGGATAACCGGCCGTTTTTCAGGTGGTTGTCTGTTTTTTTGTTTCTGGCACGCTGTTTGGTATATGATGGGTGTAACCGGCCTGCATGGGAGTCAGGCCGGACAGCCCGACGGGAGCGGCCATGGACAGACAGGAGGAGATCCGCAGTGCCAGGAAAAAATTCATCGCCATGGCGGTGACCTATTTCCTGGGCGTGTTCAACGACAATTTTTTCAAGCAGGCCGTGCTGCTCCTTGCCGTGTCCGCCGGCATGAGCGGCCTGCAGGGGCGGGCCACGGAGCTGTTCTCCCTGCCGTTCATCCTGTTTTCCGCCTGGGGCGGCTGGCTGGCCGACCGGTTTGCCAAGAAGCATGTGGTCATCGGGGTCAAGTTTCTGGAACTGGCGGCCATGCTCATCGGCGCCTGGGGCATCATCACCCTCAACTGGACATGCGTCCTGACCATGGTCTTTCTGATGGCGCTCCAGTCCACCCTGTTCGGTCCTGCGCTCAACGGCTCCATTCCCGAACTCTACCCGGCCGACTACGTGACCACGGCCAACTCCATCCTCAAGCTGGTGACCACCCTGGCCATCCTCCTGGGCATGGCCCTGGCCGGTTTTGTCCTGGATCTGCACCTGCTGCCCACGCGGGTTCCCTTTGGGCAGCTCCTGGTGGCCGGGATCGTCATCGTGGTGGCCCTGGGCGGGGTGGCGGCCTCCTTTGGCGTCCCCCACCGGCCGGCCAGCGGCGGCAGGATCCCTTTTCCCTGGACCGGGCCGCTGCGCTCGATCCGTGACCTGATGGACCTGCGCGGAGACCGGTTGCTCCTGCTCACCATCTTCTGTGACGGTTTTTTCTACTTCATCAGCCTGCTGGCGGTCCTGGTTATCAACACCCTCGGCCTGAGTGAGCTTGGCCTCTCCAAGTCGGCCACCAGCATCCTTTCGGTCAGCCTGATGATCGGCGTCTGCCTGGGCGCCTTTGTCGCCTCGCGTCTCACCGACGATTCCCGCTGGAGCCATGTCCTGGTTCCGGGCGCCGCCGGTATGGGGCTGTGCATGGCCGGCGCCGGTCTCCTCGTGACGGTCTCGGCAGAGCCTTCCTTTGCTCTCCTTCTCCTGCTGCTTACCGGCGCTGGCGGATTCGGCGGCCTGTTCCTGATCCCGGTCACCTCCTTTATCCAGATCCGGCCCGCTGCCGATTCCAAGGGGCGGATCATTGCTGCGTCCAATTTTTTCTCCTTTGCCGCCATGTGGGGTTCGGGCCGCCTGTTCACCATCATGGACCGGGCCCTGGCGCCGTCCGCCTCCATGATGGTCCTGGGCGGGACCTGCGTGGCGGCCGCCGCCGTGATCGGCCTGCAGCTGCACCGGATCGTCAAGGGACAGCAGGTCTGAGAGGTCCGGCTGCCATTTTTTCTGTCAATATAAGAAATACCAGTATTTCAATCTGTTGCGATAGTATTGAGCTGTTGCCGGACGACAGTATGGAACCACATATTTTCGGAGAATATCATGAAGACGATCATTAACTGGATTATCGGCCTGCTCCTTGCCCTGCGCTACCGCATCCGGCTCCATGGGCTCGACAGCCTGGCTGACGGGGACGGCCCGATCCTGTTTCTGCCCAATCACCCGGCCCTCATCGACCCGGTCATCGTCATGCAGGGACTCTACCGCCGCTTCCGGCCCCGGCCCCTGGTGGATGAAAACCAGGTGCGCGGTCCCCTGGCCCGGTCCCTGATGCGGATCCTGCGCGCGGTCATCATTCCTGATCTCCGTGACGGCGACCGGCGGGGCAGGGAGCGGGTCCTGGCCGGTATCGACGAGATAGCAGCCAGCCTGCAGAGGGGCGACAATGTCCTGCTCTATCCGGCCGGCCGGCTCATGCGCTCCTGCCGTGAGGAGGTGGGCGCCAACTCGGCGGTGCATGCCATCTGCCGGCAGGTGGAGAATGTCCGCATCGTTCTGGTGCGTACATCCGGTCTCTGGGGCTCAAGCTTCAGCCGTGCCGACGGTATCCCCTCCATGGCGGCCAACCTGCGGCGCCAGTCCCTCCGTCTGGCAGCCAACCTGCTGTTCTTCATGCCGCGGCGCAGGGTGACGCTTGAGTTTGTCGAGCCAGGGGATTTTCCGCGCCAGGCCGGCCGCCTGCAGATAAACCGCTACCTGGAGGAATTTTACAACACACCTCTGCAGCAGCGTATCCGGGTTCCCTACTTTTTCTGGCAGGGCAGCCGCCACCAGGTCCTGGCCGAGCCGCCTTCGCAGCGGCAGGAGCGTGATACCACGGAGATTCCCGAGGCCACCCGCCAACTGGTCCTGGCAAAGCTCCGGCAACTCTCGGGCGTAGAGGAGATCGGAGAGAGCGATCGTCTGGCCGCCGACCTGGCCATGGACAGCCTGGTCCTGGTGGAGTTCGCCGCCTGGCTGGGCAGCGAGTTCGGGATCGCGGCCGAGCATCTGGAAGGACTGCAGACCGTGGCTGACTGTATCCTGGCTGCCGGCGGGATCCTGCCCGATACCGGTGCACCGCCACTCAAGCCCGTGCCATCGGCCTGGTTCCGCTCTCCCGGCCGTGGCCGGCTGCACTTTCCCGAAGGTGCCACCGTGGCCGAACTGTTCCTTGCCCGGGCCCGCCGTTCCCCGGACCGGGTGGTGGTGGCCGACCAGGTCAGCGGCAGCCGGACCTGCCGGCAGCTCATCCTGGCCATCCACGTCCTGCTGCCGGAGATAGGGAAGATCGAAGCGGACCGGGTCGGCATCATGCTGCCTGCCTCGGTCAGCGCCGTGGTGGCCTACCTGGCGGTGCTGTTTTCAGGCAAGGTGCCGGTCATGGTCAACTGGACCGCGGGCACGGGCCAGGCGGGGTACTGCCTGGAGCAGTGCGGGGTCTCCCATGTCATCAGCGCCCGGGCCTTTACCGGCCGTCTGCAGGGCCAGGGATTCGATGCCGATGAACTGGGGGTCTCCTGGCTCCATCTCGATGAACTGGCCGGCCGGATCGGCCGGGGCCGCAAGCTTGCGGCCTGGCTGCGCAGCCGTTTTTCCTGGCGTGCCCTGCGGCGGGCCACCATTGCCGATACTGCGGCCATCCTCTTTACATCGGGCTCTGAGGCCCATCCCAAGAGCGTACCGCTTTCCCATGCCAACTTCCTGGCCAACGGCCGCGACTTCTGCCGTATGCTGGCCCTGGCCGCCGACGACCGGCTCCTGGGCATCCTGCCGGTCTTCCACTCCCTGGGCCTGGCCGGCACGGTCATCCTGCCGCTCTGCACCGGCCTGCAGACGGTCTACTGGCCCAATCCCACCGAGGGGGCACGTCTGGCCGCCATGGTGGACGTCTACGGCGTGACTACCCTGATCGCCACGCCCACCTTTCTGCAGACCATGCTGCGGGCCGCCGACGCCCGGCAGCTCCGTACCCTGCGCCTGGTCTTCACCGGCGCCGAACGGTGCCCGGAACACGTCTACGAACGGTTCGCGGCCATGGTCCCGGACGGAGTCCTCTGCGAGGGATACGGCGTCACCGAATGCTCGCCGGTGATCAGCGTCAACACGCCGGACGATCCGCGGCCCGGCACCATCGGCCGGCTGCTGCCCTCCATGGAGATGCTGCTCCTGGATGCCGAGACCGGAGGCGAGGCACAGGAGGGTGACGTCGGCCGTCTCCTGGTCCGAGGCCCCAATGTCTTTGCCGGCTATCTTGGTGATGTAAAGTCGCCCTTTGTCGAGCACGGCGGACGGGCCTGGTATGATACCGGTGACCTGGTGCGCCTGGACCCTGACGGGGTACTTCATTTTGCCGGCCGACTGAAGCGGTTTGTCAAGCTGGGCGGCGAAATGATCTCTCTGCCCGCCATCGAGGGAGTCCTGGAGGCAGCCTTTGCTGACAGCGACGATCCGGAACTGGCCGTGCTCGCCACGCCGGACGAGGAGCACCCGGAGCTGGTTCTGCTCACCACCCGCGAGCTTGACCGGCAGCAGGTCAATATCCGGATCCGGGCGGCCGGCCTCTCGCCCCTGCATAATATCCGGCGGGTGATCCGGGTGGAGGAGATCCCCCTGCTGGGCAGCGGCAAGATCGATTACCGGCGCCTGGCCGGGATGATGCGGCAGGAGGCCGTGATCTGATATCGGGCTGGAAAGGACAGGTGCCAGGGGACAGGTGCCAGGTGCCAGGGGACAGGATTCTTGGTGCCGCCTGCGGCGGGAAGATGAGGAGCAGTCTGCACGGATCCCGGCGATGAAGCTGGGTAATAAGTTCACCGCTAAGGGCAACCACCTGAAAATGCCGATGCTTTTGGCAAAAGTTCAGTTGTGCGTCAGCGGTGCCGGTTGAGCAGAAGCCGGAAATTTTTTGACGAGGTGAAACAGTGGCAAGCATCTATGATCTCAAACCACGATTTCAGAATCTGTTGCGTCCCCTGGTCGTCCGTCTCGCCGGTCGCGGGGTGACGGCCAACCAGGTCACTGTCGGCGCCCTGGTGCTCTCGGTAGCTGCGGGTGCCTGTGTCCTCCTGGGCAGGGGCGCGGCATGGAGTCTGTGGCTGCTGCCGCCGGCCCTGCTGGTGCGCATGGGGCTCAACGCCATCGACGGCATGCTGGCCCGGGAACATGCCATGAAAAGCGATCTCGGTGCCATACTCAACGAGATGGGCGATGTGATCTCGGACAGCGTGATGTACCTGCCCCTGGCCCTGGTACCGGGTGTTCCCCCGGCCTGGGTGGTGCTGTTTGTCCTTGTCGGCATTCTGTCGGAGATGGCGGGTGTGCTCGCGGCCCTGGTGGGTGGTGAACGGAGGTATGACGGTCCCATGGGCAAGAGTGACCGTGCCCTGCTGGTGGGCACGCTTGCCCTGCTGCTGGCACTGGGCCTGCGGCCGGGCGTCTGGCCCGATATCCTGCTGGCCGCAGGGACGCTTCTTGGTCTGGTCGCCATCTGGCGGCGTTTACGGGGAGGGCTTGCGTGATGACTGTTGTCCATGATCTTTTCGGTGGCAGGGTGGGGCCGGTCATCCTGTCCATACTGGTGATCCTCTCCGCAGTCACGGTGGCTGTTTTTTTCGTGGCACGCAACCACTGTTCCCTGGAACTCAGACAGCGGGTGCGTTCCTGGTGGATCATTGTCGGGCTCTTTCTGATCGGCGCCATGCTGAATGCCACCGTGGCGATGATCTTTTTCGGGTTGATCAGTTACCTGGCCCTCAAGGAGTACTTTACCCTCATCCCCACCCGCAGGACCGACCGGCGCATCATCTTCTACGCCTACCTGTCCATTGTTTTCCAGTACTGGTTTGCCGGCATGCGATGGTATGGCATGTTCATTATCTGGATCCCGGTATACCTCTTCCTGCTGTTGCCGTTTCGCCAGGTGCTCATCGGCGAGACCAGGGGATTTTTGGAAAATACCGCCCGGGTGCAGTGGGGTCTGATGATGTTTGTCTTCAGCCTGAGCCACCTGGCCTACATGATTACCCTGGGACCCGTGGCAGGCTCAGGGGTGGGCGGCCGGGAACTGGTCCTCTACCTGGTACTGCTCACCGAACTCAACGATGTCCTGCAGTACGTGTGGGGCAAGACCCTGGGCAGGCACAGGATTGTACCGCGGGTCAGCCCCAACAAGACCGTGGAGGGATTTCTGGGAGCCTTTTTCTCCATAAGTCTCCTGGCGGTTCTTCTTGCCTTCCTGACGCCGTTTACATGGTACGAGGCACTCTTTGCCGGCATGTTCATCAGCGCCTCGGGGTTCATCGGCGACGTGGTGGTTTCGATGGTCAAACGTGATATCGGGGTCAAGGACAGCGGCAACCTGCTGCCCGGACACGGCGGTATCCTGGACCGGATCGACAGCCTGATCTATACCGCGCCGCTCTTTTTTCACTACGTATATTATCTCTACTATTGATGGACTCGTAAAAAGTCCATCACACGCTAAAGATGGCTAAGCATAAAAGTTCGATATACAGGTAAGCGAACGGAGTGAGACTCCGAGGCGGAGCGGTGTCGGCCAGGCGGAGGCGTACATGGAGTACGTCGAGCATTGGCCGTACCCGCTACAACGCAGTAGATCGGACTTTTTGCGACGCCATCACTATTGAGTGGTGGCGAGATGTTGAAGACGTTATTCTTTCTCTTGCTGGTCCGGCCCCTGGTACTCCTGGTCTGCGGCATCAATGTCCGGGGGCGCCGCTACCTTCCGGACAGGGGACCGTGTATCATTGCGGCCAACCATAACTCCCACCTGGACACCCTGGTGCTGATGAGCCTGTTTCCGGTGACAAAGGTTTGTCGGGTCCGGCCGGTGGCCGCGGCCGATTACTTTCTGAAAAACCGGCTGCTGGCCTGGTTCGCCCTGGAACTCATCGGCATCATTCCCATCAGCCGGCGGCCGACCAGAAAGGATGGCCATCCCCTGGCCATGGTACATGAAGCCCTGCAGCAGGAGCAGATCGTCATCATCTTTCCCGAGGGCAGCCGCGGCGAACCCGAACGGCTGGCACCCTTCAAGAAGGGGGTGGCCCACCTGGTCAGGACGTTGCCGGAGGTCGATGTCGTTCCGGTCTATCTTCACGGAGCCGGCAGGAGTCTGCCCCGGGGTGAGGCACTGCTGGTCCCTTTCATCATCGACGTGCGTATCGGGCCACCCCTGCGATATGCGGGCCAGGGGCACGCACGCTTTGTCGCCGAACTCCATGATGCCATCTGCAGGCTCGAACAGTCAATCCGCGGAGGAACAACCGATGACCAGGGAACAGGTCACGATATTTGATGATTCCAGTTCCGGGAACAGGAGAAACGTAACTGATCACAGGGTACACAACGTCACGATTTTTCAACCTCGTTTTTGTAAGCGGTCTCAGGTGCCGCAGGTTCGTGCAGTCGCTCCTGGCCGCTATAGCCTACTATGCGGACAGGAGCGACCGTGCGAAGATGCGGTACCTGTGACCGCTTACGGAGAAACCGGTATGAAGATTTCCAGAACACAGCTTGAGCGGGCCGTGGAGGCGAAGATTCTCAGTCAGGAGCAGGTGGAGGAGCTGGTCCGCTTCGTGCGGAAGCAGCCTGATGCCGGCGCGCGTTTCGACTTTACCCATGTGCTCTACTATCTGGGCGGTCTGCTCGCCATCGGCGCCATGAGCCTGTTCATGAACCTGGGGTGGGAGGCCTTCGGCGGCTGGGGTATCGTGGTGATCTGCGGCAGCTATGGCGCAGTCGGTCTCTGGCTGACCCGGACGTTCCGACGACGGAACCTGCACGTGCCGGCCGGTATCTGCGCCACCTTCGTGGTCGCTCTCACCCCGCTTGCCGTCTATGGCCTGCAGCAGGCCATGGGCTGGTGGCCCGACGCCAGTGTCTTTCGCGACTATCATCGGTATATCCGCTACCACTGGATTTTCATGGAACTGGCCACCCTGGCCGTGGGCAGTATCATGGCCTGGCGCTACCGCTATCCCTTCCTGGTCATGCCGATTGCCGCCACCCTCTGGTACCTGTCCATGGACCTGGCCCCCTTCCTGCTCGGCGACCGGCTCGATTTCCATGGCCGGGCCGTGGTCTCGGTCTGCGTCGGCCTTCTCACCCTGGTCTTTGCCCTGGTGGTCGATCTCCGGTCCCGGGGGGCCGGGCATGCCTTCTGGCTCTATCTTTTCGGAACAATGAGTTTCTGGGGTGGCCTGACCAGCATGGATTCGGACAGTGAACTGTCCCGGTTTTTCTATCTGCTGGTCAACCTGGGGCTGATCGGGATGGGCGTGGTCCTGGTGCGGCGGGTGTTCGTGGTCTTCGGCGCCATGGGCTGCACCATCTACTTCGGTCATCTGGCGGCCACGGTCTTCAGGGATTCATGGCTCTTTCCCTTTGTCCTCACGGGGCTGGGCCTGGTCGTGATCTGGCTGGGCGTGCTCTGGCAGCGCCACGAAGCGGCATTCACCAGGCGGTTGCGTGATCTGCTCCCCGGGAGCGTGGCCCGGTTTCTGGAACGACGTATCGACTGAGCTGTTACTGGCGGGGATCAGCTCTTTTCGCCCTTGCGCAGGACCCGCTTGTCGCCGATGCGGATGGTGAGTTTGATCTTGTCGAAGTATTCGAGCAGGGGGATGGAGAACTTGCGGGTCAGGCCGGTGAGCTCCTTGAAGCGGGGCGCGTCGATCTCGCCCTCGCTGAGGATGAATTCCCGGACCCGTTCGGTAAGTTCGGCCAGGACCCGGGGATGGAAGTAGAGAGCTTCGTTGATCTTGACCAGCCGGTTCTCCTGCAGCAGCAGGTTGATCACCTGGCGGATCTGTTGCTCAGGGAACTCGGCAAAGGTGGCCAGCACGTCCTTGAAGTTGGGTGGCGTCAGGCCGGCATCCAGGTAGAGACGCTCGATTTTGTCCTGCATCTCCTGCTCGTCCACCTGCAGGGTGACCTGGTGACCGGCCAGCCGCACCTCGGCCCCCTCCTGGACGATCTTCTTTTTCCTGGTCAGGAGCGACAGTGCATAGTGGAGGAGTCTCTGGTCGATCTCGGGCCGGAGGCGGGAGCGCAGTTCCTCCTTGGCCAGGCCGGTCCTGAGCGGGTTGTCCCGGTGGTAGGCGGCCAGGAAGTCGAGGATGGTGGCGGTGAGCTGTTCCATGGTCGAGCCGGCGATCAGGCGCTGGGTCTCGGACTCGACCACCTGTATCAGTCCCTTTGAGACGGGCTGCTGGAGCAGTTTTTTCAGTTTTTTGCCGAACACGCCCAGGCGGGTGGCCAACTGGTCGGCGGTGATGCCGGTCAGGCCGCTCTCCTCGAGGAAGAGCAGCATCCGTTCCTCGTCGCTGCCGTCGGTGTAGATGGCAAAGATCTCCCGGTTGCGCTGCCGGTCACGCTCCAGGGTCCGCTTGCGCTTGCGGGGCGCGTTGTTGAGGATGGTGCCGCCGCCGATGGTGGTGATGGGCGAGTAGCTGCGGATTACGAACCGGTCACCGGGCCAGACCGCGGCCGGATCCTGGAGGATAAGCTGGACATTGGCGTCGCTGCCCGGCCGGATGGTATCGGCCTCCATCAGCACCACCCGGCCGACGATTTCGCGGGTGCCCACGTGGACCCGGACCTGGGTCCGGTTCTTCAGTTCCCTGCTGTTGGATTCCAGATAGTGGAGGCGGGCATCCAGCAGGGTGGAGGGGGTCAGGCTGCCCGGCGTGGCGGCCAGGTCGCCGCGGCTGATTTCCTCCTTTTCGATGCCCTGCAGGTTGATGGCCGTCCGGTGGCCGGCCTCCACCACTTCCACGTCCCGGCCATGCACCTGGATGCCGCGGATCTTTGCCTTCAGGCCGCCGGGATAGAACATCAGGTCATCACCGACGCCGATCCGGCCGGACAGCGAGGTGCCGGTGATAACGGTGCCGAATCCCTTCATGGAAAAGACCCGGTCCACGGCGAGCCGGAAGGGGCCGAACTCCTCGCGGAAGTCCATGGCCCGGACCTTGTCATCCAGGATCTCCGTGATCCGCTCGATGCCCTCGCCCGTGACCGAGGAGACCGCCACCAGGGGCGCGTCCTCGAGAAAGGACCCCCGGAAGAACTCGCGCACCTCCTCCTCCACCATCTCCAGCCATTCCGCTTCCACCATGTCCTTCTTGGTGAGCACGATCAGGCCGTCGCGCACGCCGAGCAGCCGGCAGATATCGAAGTGTTCCACGGTCTGGGGCATGATGCCCTCGTCGGCGGCGATGATGAAGGCCACCATGTCCATGCCGGCGGCGCCGGCCACCATGTTGCGGATGAATTTTTCATGGCCCGGCACGTCGACGATACCCAGCCGGTGGCCACAGGGCAGGTCCAGGTAGGCGAATCCCAGTTCGATGGTGATCCCGCGTTTCTTTTCCTCCTTGAGGCGGTCGGTTTCGATACCGGTCAGGGCGCGGATGAGGCTGGTCTTGCCATGGTCGACATGGCCGGCGGTGCCGAGGATGATCTCACGCATGGCGGCAAGGGAAAATGGTCAGGAGATGGATCATTCAGACGAGAAAGGGATTGCCGTGCGCCTCTTCACCGATGGTGGACCTGGAACCGCCATAGCCGTGGCCAGGCCAGACCACGGTCTCGGGCGGCAGGGTCAGCAGACGGGTGCGGATGGAACGGCTCAGCTCCTCTGCCGAGCCGCCGGGGAAATCGGTACGGCCGACGCCGCCCACGAACAGGGTGTCGCCGGTGAAACAGTCCGGGGCGCTGTAGAGGCAGATGCCGCCGGGGGTGTGGCCCGGAGTGTGGATCACCTGCAGGAACTGGTTGCCGAAGGTGATGGTGTCGCCGTCC
>JALSNC010000119.1 GCA_026987195.1 Desulfobulbaceae bacterium
CCTGCTCCTGCGCGAAGACTCCTGACGCGGGCCTTGCCCGCAACAGTCCCGGCAGGGGCGGGTTTCTACGCTGCGGGAATTTTCAGTTTTCGAAGACAGAGACCATGGGAAGAAAAATAGGTATCGTCGGCGTGCCGCCGCTGGCGGTGATGGAAGAGCTCATCACCGCAGGAGCCGAGATCATCGACCTGGACGAACCGCAGGTACGGGCCTCCCTGGACCTGACCGCGCCCTACCTGCCGCGTGTCTACTGTGCCATCCTGCGGACCGTGGTCCTCAACGTGCTGCATCTGGAGCTGGATGCCATCTACATCGATGTCGGCCCGGGCAAGTGTGACTGCGCCCTGCACGTGGCCACCATCCTCCGCGACATGCTCGATATCCCGGTGATCCCCACCCGCAACCGGGACAGCAGAGGCTTTGGCACGCCCCTCTGCCGGACCAGGATGCAACTGACCGACAAGCTGCTTGCCATCACCGCGGGTGTCCGTTCCATCATCCCGTACCAGCCGCTTCCGCCCTGCCGGCCCACGGCAGGATTCTGGGGTGTGCCGCCGCGCGACTTCTCGATCCTCGCCCTGTTCCCCGAGACCACCCATGTCTATGGCTGGACACGGTGCATGGAGAACAAGACCCCGGCCGACATGGAGCTGGAGGCCCATGTCAACATGGAGGTGCCAACGGTCTTCTTTGCCCAGTCCTTCTGCGCCAAGACCGCCCTGGCCCGCCATCTCGCGGCCCGCCATCCCCGGGCCCTCTACCTGGACTGCGACGTCAGCGCCGGCTCCTCGGCCCGGGCCAAGATCGAGGCCTTCCTGGAGCTGTCCGGCGTAGCTGCGGACCACGACTGAATCCCATGTAAGCGGTCACAGGTACCGCATCTTCGCACGGTCGCTCCTGTCCGCATAGTAGGCTATAGCGGGCAGGAGCGACCGCACGAACCTGCAGCACCTGAGACCGCTTACAAAAATGAAGATGATAAATCGTGACCTTGTATATCCTGTGATCGGTTACAATCCCATGCTGCTTGCCGACTTCGGAACATCCTACTGCAAGATCCTGGATACGGCAGCGGACCGGGAACCGCGGATCGTCGCCACCCGCGACCTGGCCCCCTCGTTCGTGGCCGACCTGGCCACCGGCCACAATGCCGGCCGGCGGAGCAGGCGGTCCATCAACGAGCTCACCGCCCTGGCAAGGGGTGGCGAGCGACTCATCGCCGAGCGTGATTTCCTGCTCCTCGACTGCGGCAGCCGGGATATCAAATATGTCCGCTACCAGGACGGCCAGGTGGCCGACATGGGCTGGAACGCCGAATGCGGCGCCTCCATGGGGTTCACCATCGAGCTGCTGGCCAGCTACTACCGGATCGACTACAGGACCGTGGCGGTGCCGGCAACCGGCTTCTCCATCACCTGCGGCGTGCTCGGCATGAGCCACATCTTTGACGCCGTGGTCTCCGGCGCATCCGAGACCGAGGCCGTGGCCAGGTTCGTCCGCGGCATCGCCCTCAATGCGTACCGCTTTGCCGGTTCACCGGAAACCCTCTATCTCTCCGGCGGGCTGTGCGACAACCCGCTCTTTGTCGGCAGCTTCCCCTGCCGGATCATTCCCCTGGGCCGTTTCGTCCTCCTGGAGGGATTACGCGCCACCATGGCAGAAGGTAATAGTTCACCGCTATCAGCAACTACCTGAAAAAGAGCAATACTTTTGGTAAAAGTTCAGCAGCACGCCACCTGCGGCCCCGGAGAGCGCATACACCATTGTGGCCGGGCAAACCGGTGGGCAGCCATCCCGTGAGGGGTTGCGGGCTCCCGGGTTCACTGCTCCATGGCGGCGATGAAGCGATTCGACTCCTCGATGGCCGCGTTCATCTGCCCGATCAGGCCGTTGATATCCTGCTGCAGGCCGGAAAACTCGGTGCGCAGGGAACCGATGGCCTGGGCATTGAGATTGTGCTTCAGGAACAGAACATTGTCATGCAGACTGAGCAGCACCGGCTGCATGCTCTTCTCGGCCCTGTGCATGGAGCGGAGCATCTGCCGGTAGTGGCGCCTGGTCTCCCGGAGCTGCTGTTCACTGGCCCGGCGCAGTTTCCGGCTCTGGTACTGGCCCAGCTCGTCCTCCCACTCGTCGAACAGGGCCTCGGCCACCGACTCCACCTTGCGGATCCGCTCAGATACCTGCTGCGCCGCCGCGGCACAGTCTTCATACTCTCCGGCCAGCTTGTCATAGGCCTGTTTCAGGTCGGTCTCCTCCAGCTTGACCACGGAGCCGAACTGCTCCAGGGCGGACTTGAACTGCTCCTGGGCCTCGGCCTGGGAATCACGGGCCTCGGCGACCCGGTCCACCAGGATATCACGCTTGTGAATTCCCACCTTCTCCATGGCCGAATAATAGGTCCTGGCACAACCGGCCAGGCTCATCACCAGGAATACCAGCAGGCAACTCCATGGCCCGACGGATTTTCTCTGCATCATTTCTCCTTCTCCTTTTTTTCCGGCCCGTTCCTTCCCTGCCCGGTCCGGGGCAGCATGACCATGAAGCTGCTGCCCTGACCGGGCTCGCTCCGGAGACGGACCCTGCCGCCATGCGCCTCGACAATGGCCTTGACAGCGGCCAGACCCAGGCCGGTGCCGGCCACGTGGCCGGCGCCGTTTTCCGGAATGCGGTAAAATGAATCAAAGATATGCTCCTGCTCCTCCGGCGCGATTCCCGGTCCCTGGTCCCTGATCTCCACCACGGGGCCCGCCGCCTCCTCGCGGACGATCACCTGCACCGTGGTGCCCTCGGCCGAATACTTGATGGCATTGTCGATCAGGTTGGAGATCACCCGGTTCATCTGCAGGGGATCGATGGCCACCGGCGACAGCGACGGCGGCAGGTCGAGGCTGAGGCGGATCCGTTTCTTTCCCGCCTGGACCCTGAAACCCTCCACGATCTCCCGCAGCAGGCGGCCCAGGTCCTGGGGTTCGACCTGCAGCTCCAGCCGGCCGGACTCGATACGGGCGATCTCGAGAAAGGAGCGGATATAGCCTTCCAGCCGTCTGATCTCGCGGCGGATACTCTCCAGGTAGCGGGTCTGCTTTTCATTGAGCGGTCCTGCCTTGCCCGAAAGCAGGCGCTCCAGGAAGCCGCCGGCAATGGCCACCGGCACCTTCAGATCATGGGTGAACAGGGAGATCAGGTTCTTTTTCTGGGCCTCCAGCTTCTTGATCGCCGTGGCATCGCGAAAGAGCTCGATGCCATACTCCAGGCGGCCCGCCTTGTCCACCAGGGCCACGCTGGAAAGAATAATGGCCTTCTTCTGGCCCGGACGGGTATGGATAACCGCATCCCGTTCCCTGCAGGTCCTGCCGTTCTCCGCGCTCTCCCGCAAGGGACATCGGTCACCGCAGAGGCTGGACGCCAGGACATCGGCACATGGCCGTCCCAGGGCCTCCTTTCTCGGCCAGCCGGTGATCTCCTCTGCTGTTGCATTGAACTCGATGATCCGCAACCGGTCATCGACGATGAAGAGCGCCATGGGCAGTTCCCGGATCACAAGATCGCAGATTTTTTCCCTGCTGGTCGGTGTCATTGGCTGTTCTGCTCCAGGGGTTGTTGTGTAAGCGCTTGCGGCATTGTGGTCGAAAAAACCGATGGCTGGTTTTCCCGTGAGGGGTTACGTTGTTGTTCTGTAAACGTATCGGTATATTCAGGTGGTTGCCGTCAGCGGTGAACTGGCAGGTTGTTCTTTACCGTGCTCCTGCCAGAAGACAGGAAAACGCATGACCAGGCGTGTTCCATGTTCCGGCGGATCGAGATTCTCCGCTTCCAGAACGGCCTGGTGTTCGGCCAGGATCTGCCGCACCAGCATCAGGCCGGAGCGGCCGGCGGGCAGGGTACCGCCGGCGGGCCGGGCCAGCTCGGCCAGGGTATCGGCATCCAGGCCCCTGCCCTGGTCGGTAACGGACAGTTCAGCGCCCTGCCGGCCGGAGGAGATATGGATCCGCACCTCCCCGCCTTCGGGCGTGGCATTGGCGGCATGGCGCAGCACGTTGAGGATGGCCACCTTGAGCACATGCCGGTTGGCCAGCACCGGCACCGGCTCCCTGGCAACGGTCAGGAGCGGGGTCACGGATTTCCTGGCCAGGGCATGGCAGCTCTGCAGGCATTCGCGCACCAGCTGCACCAGATCCTCCCTGCCAAAGAGGCTGCGACGCTCGTCAGCCATGCGGTGGAACTGTTCGACGATCTTCTCGATCTGGTCGGCCTGCTCCATGATCCGGCGGATCTTCCGCTCCACCGGTCCGGGCAGGCCGCCCTTGCGGACGAGCTGCCGGGCCAGGCCGCCGATCACCGTGGTCGGGTTGCGGATCCGGTCGGCGACCTTGAGCGACATCTCGATGATGGTCCGTTCCCGCGCCAGTTCCTCCAGATCGTTGCTCAACTGTAACAGTTCATTGTTGGCCTGATCAAGGATTCGATTCTGTTCCGTCTTCTCACGCAGCAGTTGCAGGACCTCGTCATGCTTGGCCCGCAGGTTCTCCAGGTAGGATTCCTCGGTGTCGGCAAAGAGCTCCCTGCGGATCGCCCTGGCCCTCTTCAGCATCTCCCCGTCCCAGGCGAGCCCCGGCACCTGGCTCTGAAAGAGGAAGGTGATGGCGGCGCCGCCCGTGCCGCCCTTGACCTCGAACCGCTCAAAGAGTGCGGCAAGGATGGGCAGGGGTGGCGTCTGCAGGAGCTGCTCCCTGTTCACCGGACAGGAGGCATCCCGTGGCGGGCCGGCCCGGCCGCACGCCATCCTGCCGCGGAAAAGCAGCTCCAGGCCGGCGCCGTCCTCTCCCATCCTGACCAGGGACAAGCGCATCTTGCCGCCCTGGTACAGCCCCTGCAGGAGGCGGGCCGATTCCGATGCCGCGGTGGCCAGGCGGGTGACCTGCAGACGGGGGCAGCCGAAGGCACGGCCGGCGAGCTTCACCTTGTCCCGGACCCGCGGGATATCGTCATCCCTCTCGACGAGCAGGGTCAGGAGATGATGCGACTGCGGCTTCATAGCTGCCACACCCCCATGAACAGCGCCGCATCGTCCTGGCGGCGCCGGTCGGCGGAGAAGAGACGGTGGAAGAGAAACGGCAGCACGCTCCGGCCCCCTGTGCCGCGGTCCCTGCGCTGCGGAGCAAGCGCGGTGAGGAGCGGCCCGGCCTCCTCTTCGGCCACGGGTGCCAGGCCGTCGGTGTGAAGAACACAGGCCAGGGAATGTTCCAGCCGCCAGAGTGCATTGCTCACCCGGTGCCAGCCGTTGCCGGTCACCGAAGGTCGGAGTACGGGCCGCCTGATCCGGTTATCGATCCGCAGCCAGGCGCCGATGTTGCCCAGGCCGGAGCAGCTCACCGCCTGCTGCAGCCGGTCGAGGCAGAGCACCAGGATGGCCGTATCCCCGGCCAGGACAGGGCGGAGAAACTCCAGGACCTGGTCCGGCGGCCAGATCAGTTCGATATCCCGCAGGCGCAGACCGATACGCCGGGTGGCCTCGCCACCGCTGCCAACGCCCGGGCTGTCCACCATGACGATACGCACGAACCGGTTGTCGCCCCGGACAAAGATATTGTCTCCGCAGGGCGCGGTCTCGGAACGGGGCGCCACCAGCCCTGCCACCTCCAGGCTGCCGCAGGCGCCAAGGAAAGCCGGCTCACCCTTCCCGAGCCAGCACTGGACAACGATCATGGTGCCGCAGCAGACAGATCCGGAAACCACGGGACAGGCAAAGGGACCGCTGCTGCCCGAGCAGATGAAGAACCGGTCGGCCAGGCGGCGGATCGATACCAGGCCGGCACCGAGTCCGGTGCGGGAGGGTGGCTGGTCGGCACCGCGCCGGAGCACCGACTCCACCGATCGGATTCCCGGCCCCCTGTCCATGCTGGCGATATCCATGCGGGGCACGTCACCGAAAAAGAGCCCGCCCAGGCGCAGCATGCCGCCACTTGTCCCGTGGTCGAGATGATTCTGGGCCAGCTCGCTGGCAATGAGGCGGACCTCGGCCTGCCGCTGGGACGAGAATCCCAGCTCACCGGCCATCTGCCCGGCACAGTGCCTGGCCACGGAGACATCGGCGGGTATCCGGACCTCCAGTTCCTTGAAGAACCTGGTCACGGCGCCCTTCCCCCTTCAGCCTGTTTCCCTTCCTGCAGCCGTACCAGGGCCTGTTCCACATCCAGGGCGAATTCCATCTCCGGCAGGGAGATACCGAAGTCGAGCAGGGTCATCACCACCGGCACGCAGAGGCCCACCACCACCATCCTCGCCTGGAGCAGACGCAGCATCCGGGCCAGGGCCTGGAGCTGACGGGCCAGATGGGAATCCATGACCTCGAAGTGGTGCAGATCGACGATAACCCCGGAGATCGCCTCGCCACTGACCTGCGAACTCACCCGGGTCAGCAGCTCGCCTATGCCGGCGTCATCGATATCCTCCTCCAGCGACACCAGGAGGACCCGCCCCAGGGAGAAGAGGGAAAAGGGCTGCATCAGCGTCGCCTACTCCTGCTGTTCCCCGTCTTCCCTGAGCGCTCCCATGAAATGGGAAAACTGCTTCATCTTCTGCCGCCGTTCCTCCAGCTGGGCAATGGCATACTGGAGCGCATCGGTCATCCTGCCCTTGAGGATGATGTTCTCCAGGCTGACCCCGGAATCACTGATCACCCGGGCGGTGTGGGGGCCGACGCCGGTGAGCAGGGTCTCGCTGCCCATCAGCCTGGCTGCGGCCGCGGTCTGCAGGATGTGCCGCGCCACGTCGGCATCGACAATGGGCACGCCGGTGATGTCGACGATGACAAAGGCGGCCCGGGTCTGCTCGATGGACTCCAGCACCCGTTCCATGGCGATGTGGGCCCGGTGGCTGTCCAGGGTGCCGATGAGGGGCAGGGTCAGGATGCCGTCCCAGACCTGGATGACCGGGGTGGAGAGCTCCAGGATCTCGTCCTGCAGGTGGCGGATGTCCTCTTCCCGCTTCTTCAGCAGCGATTCCTTCTGCTCGAGAATGATCCGGTCCTTTTCCAGCCGCTCGCTGATATCGATGAAGTTCTCCACACAGCCGATGATCTTGCCCTCGTAGTTTTTCAGCGGCCGGCTGGAATACTCGATGGGGACCTGGCGGTCCCCCACCTGCATGGTGGTCTCACCGTAGTTGGCCCTGTCCTTGGACGTGACGATGTCGCAGGTACAGAACTCGGTGCGGCACATGGGGGTCTTGAAGATGTCATAGCATTTGCGGTCGAAACAGTCGCCCGGCCGCTTGCCCACCATCCTCGCCCCGGCCTTGTTGATCATCAGGATGTTGTGCTCGAGATCGGTGACAAAGATGCCCGAGGTGATGGCGTTGATGATCTCGGAGAGAAAACCCTCGTCCAGTTGAACCTCGCTGATATCCTTCATGCGCCCTCCTGTTCCATGTTGCTTCCCCTGCCCGGCATCGGCTCGGGACAACCGGGGTCCTTCCTTGTCACACCGTGTCCCTGGAGGCGAATTCCGGCTCGTGCAGGGGGATGATATAATCGGCCATGTCCCGGACCTTGAGCATCAGGTCATAGGCCTCGTAGGTATTGACGCTGGTACCCGGCGGGATGACCTCCATCTCCATGGCCCGGACCTGGACAGGCGGTTCGAAGTTCTCCCGGATCACGCAGAAGCCGGTGATGGCGGTCTTGCCGCGGTCCGTGTCCACGAACACGGTCATGCCGCCCGGGGTATGGGCCGGGGTGTGCATGACCGAGATGCCGGGCAGGAGTTCTCCATCCTCCCGGACCACTTCGATCTGCCCCGCGTCGCGGATCTCGAAGATGAAATCCTCGACATAGCGGTAGTCCAGGGGATGGGGATTGGCAATGGTCTCCAGCTCTTTTTCATGGATGTAGAAGCGGGCATTGGTACACTTGTAGTCGTTTTCGCAGTGATCGGCATGGAGATGGGTGTGGATCACCACGTCGATGTCCGCAGGCCGGAGGTCATAGCGGGCCAGGGCATCCTCGAAGGTGTAGATGCGGCCGCCGATGGCCTGCTCCCGGTCGTCGGACTGGACCGGGTGCATCTCGCCGGTATCCACGAGGATCTTCCTGTCGCCTCCCTCCAGGTACCAGGAGTAGATGGGAATGGTGTAGGGGGTGCCGTAGTCGTGCTGGTAGGTCATCATGCCCTTGTCAAAGACCTTGGTGCCCACTACCATGGGATGAATCGTGTAGGTGCTCATGGTATGCCTCCGATACTTGAGATTAATCTGTTGCGTTGGCAAGCGGAGACGCCCGTTTGCCAACGCAACAGCTCAGCTCTCAGGTGCGGTGGAACCACTTTTCTATCTCCCTGCGCCCGAACCGCCTGACCACCGGCCGGCCGTGCGGACAGTGGGAGAAGACCCCGCTTGCCTCCATCTGCTGCAGGAGTCCCAGCATCTCCTCGGGCTGCAGGCGGTTGCCCCCTTTGACTGCGGCCTTGCAGGCCATGGAGGCCATCATGCTGTCCACCGCCGGCGGCACGACCCCGTCCCGCCCCCCGGCTGACCCGAGGGCGTCCAGGACCTCGAGAAGAATCTCGTCCGGTCTCAGGCTGCGGAGCGGGGCCGGCACCGCCTTGACCAGCCAGGTGGTGTCCCCGAAATGCTCCGCCTGCACCCCCAGGGCGACCACCTCCTCCATCCGCTCTTCCAGAATACGGGCATGCTCCGGGCCCAGTTCCACCGAGACGGGGAACAGGAGACCCTGCCGCGGCACGGCCCGTTCCAGGTATCCCTGCCGGAGACGGCCGTAGAGGATCCGTTCGTGGGCCGCGTGCTGGTCGATCACCACCAGATGATCGTCTTTTTCACAGAGCAGGTAGAGCTGGAAAAGCTGGCCGATGAGCACCAGGCCCCGACTGTCGTCGGTCTCCCGGCCGGGCGGCACACCAGGCTCGGCGACCTGCAGCCCGGAAGGATCCATGGCCGGTGTCGGGGTCTCATCGCCGGATGATGCCACGGCAAAACCCTGCCGGCCGGCTGACAGTGGCTGCTGCGAGGTGGCACCGGACGGAGTCGGCGCATCGGTCACCGGTGGATCGCCGCCGGTTGCTCCTTCCCTGCCCTCGCCTCCGGCCGGCACACCAAAGAGGCGG
Organism: Desulfobulbaceae bacterium; assembly: GCA_026987195.1. Taxonomy (GTDB): domain Bacteria; phylum Desulfobacterota; class Desulfobulbia; order Desulfobulbales; family Desulfobulbaceae; genus DRKI01. The sequence goes on from JALSNC010000119.1 coordinate 9,123, forward strand.
GAACGGAGGGCCTCCTGGTGGGCGGCGATGGCTCCGGCCACGGCGGCGCGGACAAAGGCATGCACCTCCCCCGGCCGGCGGAAGCGGATCTCCCGCTTGGCAGGATGGACATTGACATCCACCTCTTCGGGGGCGATGGTCAGGCGCAGTACCCCGGCCGGCTGATGCCCCTTCATCAGGAACCCCTGCATGCCATCGACCACGGCGTGCCGGATCATCCGGTCCTGGACCGGCCTGGCATTGACCAGGGTCCGCAGCCGGGCGCCGCTGGCCGGCACCGCCTCCGGCAGGAGCAGGAAACCGTCAACTTCCGGTCCGCTGTCGTCCTGCCGCACGCCGGCCAGGGGCAGAAGGGTGTCCCGGTAACGGAACACCTCCCGGACCCGGTGCTCGAGATCCCCGCCGGCCGGCCAGTCGAAAACCGTGCGTCCCTCCACCTGCAGGTGGAAGGCGGTCCCCGGATGGGCAAGGGCCTGGTTGCGGAGCACCTCCTCGATATGATAGAGTTCGGTGCGCGCGGACTTGAGGAACTTTTTCCGTGCCGGCATGTTGCCGAACAGGTGGCGCACCTCGATGACCGTACCCCGGGCGCAGCCGTCCTCGTGGACCTGGTGGAGGCTGCCGTACCTGAGCTCGACCCTGGTCCCCATGACCGCTTCTGCCGGCCGGGAGCGGATGGTCATCCTGGAGACCGAGCCGATACTGGGTATGGCCTCGCCCCGGAACCCCAGGGTGGTGATGGCATCGAGCCGGCTCTCCTCGGAGAGCTTGGAGGTGGCGTGCCGCTCGATGCAGAGGAGGACGTCGTCGCCATCCATGCCCTCGCCGTTGTCCAGGACCCGGATCAGGCGGGTTCCGGCGCCCTCCACCTGGACCGTGATCCTGGTGGCGCCGGCATCGAGGCTGTTCTCCACCAGCTCCTTGACCACCGAGGCCGGCCGTTCAACCACTTCGCCGGCCGCGATCCGGTTGGCCAGGTGTTCGGAGAGGATGCGTATATGTGACACGTCTGCTGCGGCCCCTGGCAGGTTGAAGATGATCCGTTACGAGCCAGGGACACAAAGAGTTATGGATGAATTGCACCAGGCATGGTATCTCTGCCTGGGCTGACCGTGGCTGCCATTTTCTTAAATTCTTAATGCTTCTTTCCGCTCTTGTCTACCAAACCTTCCGGAAAAAGACAGACCGCCTCCCGCGGCAGAAAATCGCGGGCACGGCCCCTGTCCCACATCCCGATCATCGTCTTTCTTCTTGTCCTCTGCGGACTCGCCACCCTCTGCATCGGCACCGGCCTGGCCTGGTTCCTGTCGCTCAACATTCCGGACATCCGCTCGGCAGGCGACTACCACCCCCTGGTGGCCACCAGGATCCTGGACCGTAACGGTCGCGAGATCGACGCCATCTTCCGCGAGTACCGGATCGTCATCCCGTATCACAGGATGGCGCCACTGCTGCCACGGGCCTTTGTCGCGGCCGAAGACAGCCGCTACTGGCACCATGGCGGCCTGGACATCTGGTCGATCTTCCGGGCCGCGATCAACAACCTGCGCTCGGGCCGGCGCAGCCAGGGCGGCTCCACCATCACCCAGCAGGTGACCCGCTCGCTCCTGCTTTCCCGGGAGAAGAGCTATTTCCGCAAAATCACCGAGGCCATCCTCAGCTATCGCCTGGACCGGATGCTGAGCAAAAAGGAGATCCTGACCATCTATCTCAACGAGATCTACCTGGGCGAAGGCGCCTACGGTGTGGAGGCAGCGGCCCGGACCTACTTCGGCAAGAGCGCCGCAGACCTCGACCTGGCCGAGATCGCCCTCCTCGCCGGCCTGCCGCAGGCACCGAGCCGCTATTCGCCCCTCACCCACTTCAAGGCGGCCCGGGCCAGACAGCGCTACGTGCTCAACCGGATGGCCGAAGACGGCATCATCTCGGCGGCCGCGGCCCGCAGGGCCTATGCCGAGAAGCTGCACCTGCGACGGGCCGGCCGGGCGAAGAGGCGCAGCGGCTACTTCACTGCCTATATCCGCCAGCAGCTCTCTGCCCGCTACGGCGACGAGGAACTCTACCGCCAGGGCCTGCTGGTCTCCACCACCCTGGACAGCCGCCTGCAGGAGGCGGCTGTCCGCGCCATCCGCAACGGCGCCCTCCGGGTCCGCCAGCGGCACAGGGCAAAGGAGCCGCCTCAGGCGGCCCTGGTGGCGCTGAATCCGACAGGCCAGATCCTCGCCATGGCGGGCGGGCTGGACTATGGCAGGAGCCCCTTCAACAGGGCCGTGATCGCGCGCCGCCAGCCGGGCTCGGTCTTCAAGCCGCTGATCTATGCCGCCGCCTTTGAGCGCGGCATCCGCCCTGACACCATGATCGAGGACAGCCCGCTGGTGATCCGCAACCGCGACGGCTCGACCTGGAAACCGAAAAACTACGACAACCGCTACCACGGCCCCACCAGCCTGCGCGATGCCCTGGTCCATTCCCGCAACATCGTCACCATCAGGCTGCTGCGGGAGATCGGCATCAGGCCGGTCCTGGAGCTGGCGAAGAAGGCGGGAATCACGGCGCCGCTCAAACCGGAGCTGCCCCTGGCGCTCGGCGCCTCGCCGGTCTCCCTGCTGGAGATGACCGGCGCCTACACCATCTTCTCCGGTGGCGGGCTCTATCACGCCCCATTTGGCATCACCCGCGTCCGCGACCGCGCCGGCCGGGTCCATCCCTGGCCCCGGCAGAGCGCCCGCCGGGTCATCTCGCCGGCAACGGCCCGGATCATGAACTCGATCCTGGCAGAGGTCATCGGCCGCGGCACCGGCAGGCAGGCACGCGGCATCCCGGCGGCAGCCGGCAAGACCGGCACCTCGGACGACAACAGGGATGCCTGGTTCATCGGCTACACCCCGTCGGTGACCGCCGGCGTCTGGCTGGGCTATGACCGCAGCCGCTCCCTGGGCAGGGGTGAAACCGGCGGCCGGGCAGCAGCGCCGGTCTGGAAGGAATTCATGCAGACAGCATCACCATAGCAGAGAATGGAGTTCAGATATGACAACCCGGGCTGCGCAACAGATGCGATCCTACTTCACCGCGCCGGTGGAGAAACGGCTGGAAACGGCGCGACGTCTCCACTGCCGGCACGGCCGGGAACTGGGCAGGGACCTGGTGATCCGGAGCTTCCTGGATCGCACGGCCCGGGCTGCCGACGAGCTTGGACAACATATGCTGGCCATGGACATGGGCCGCCGCTGCAGCGCCTGCGCCGCCCGGACCGGTGGCGGCTGCTGCAGCGCCGTCATGGCTGACAACAGTGACGCCATCCTGCTGCTGATCAACATGCTGCTCCGGGGAACGGTGAAGGAACGTGCGACATCAACAGAATGCCGTTTCCTGGGACAAGGCGGCTGTACCCTCGCCATCAAGCCCATCTTCTGTCTGAACTACAATTGCGGCCAGATCCGGGATGCGGCGACCGAAGGGGAGATGGAAAAACTGGAACACCTGGCGGGCCGTCTGCTGGGAGTGCAGACGGAGCTGGAGAGTCTGCTGCTGGAACGGCTCGGCTGATGATACACGGCCACCCGCACCGGGCGCGGTCACCCTTTGGCGGCGCCCGGTGCGGTCATTGTCTTCGGCTCCTCAGTTGGCGTAGGCCCCCACCTTGAGGGTCTTCTGCAGTTCCTCCACCGGCGTGTAGTCCAGGGGATCGGTCCAGCCGACGATCTTGGCGGCCTTGGCGGCCTTGTCATCGGCCTTCATGGCCTTGAGCGCAGCGGCAACCTTGTCGCTCAGGCCCTGGTCGGTTCCGGCAAGCCGGGCCAGCGGCCACTCGGGATAGAGCTTGGTGGAGCAGACAAAGGGAAAATCGGGATAATCCTTCCTGGCAATGATCTTGAAGTCCTCCATGGCGATGGCACCGGAGGCAGCGAGCCGTTCCAGGGTATCGGTACGTACCGTTCCCGCGTCCACGGCCTCGTTCTGCACAGCATAGACCACGTTGTCATGCTTGCCGCCGAACTCCACCGAGGCAAAGTCCTTGAACGGATCGATACCGGCATCGACAAACTCCTTGTAGGCCATCTGCCAGCCGCCGAAGGAGGACTTTTTCACGGCCATGAACTTCTTGCCCCTGATATCGGCAAGCGAATTGATCTTATCGTTGTAGGCAG
>JALSNC010000120.1 GCA_026987195.1 Desulfobulbaceae bacterium
GAGGATGATGAAAGGGTCGTCCGCTGTCATCACCCCCAGGTTCCGGTCGGTCACCGTCAGGCTGGCGCGGGCCATGTGCGGATAGCCGCCATCCTGGTCCGTGACCCAGTAGCTGAACTTAAGCTCGCCGGTGAAGCCGGGCTCGGGCACAAAGGCCGGCCTGTTGTCGACCATGGCCAGCGTCCCATGGTCCAGCCCCCTGAAATGATCGATGTGCAACCGGTCACCGTCCGGGTCTGTGTCGTTGGCCAGCAGGGTGTCGACAAAAAAGATCTCTCCCTCGCCGATGGACGGGTGATCGTCGGTCAATACGGGCGGATCATCGGGATCCCGGACAAGAACACCGGACCGGTAGGTGGTGGTTGTGCCGTCCGGTCCCTCCAGGATATACTCAAAGCTGGCCGTGCCGGTAAATCCTGGTTCAGGCACGAACCGGACCGCGCCATGGTCATCCATGGTGACCGTGCCGTGTTCGGCCCGGCCCAGACGCACCAGCAGTGGCTGGTCCTCTGCCCTGGCATAGGCCGGCGCACCGTGCGTCGTCTGCTCCCCGGCCAGGGCGGAGGGCAGAAACACCAGGCTCGCATCCCGGTCCACGGTCATGTCGACCCCCCGCGCCACATGGACCACCGGGTCCGTCTGCGGATGGACCGGGTCCGGCACCGGCCGGCCCGTACCCGGCATGTCGGCCGCATCGTGTTCTCCGGCCGGCTGCACCGGTTCAACATTGCCGGGCCAACCATCGGTGGCCGGTTGCAGGGTTGAATGAACAGCCGGGGCATGAAAACGGGAATCGTCCCTGAACCCTGCGGTCCGGTCCGAAGCCGGGGGATCGGGCACAGGATCCGGCCTGGAGCTGTAACCTGGTCGTGCCCCGCCGGCCTGCACGGTTGCCGGAGGCAGCCCGAAATCCTCCAGCCCGTATCCGGAAACCATGCCCGGCCGCAGCGACGCCAGAAAATTGTGCAGCACCTCCCCGTCGCCGCCCATGGCGACTTCTGCAGCCGGAGCCGCCGAATCGTCAGTCCCCTGGATCAGGAGATCCCGGCTGCCAGCCAGCGGGTCCGGCCCGGGGTCCGCAAGGGCATCATGGTCTGCCTGGACCCGGCCCCGGCCTGCTGTCGCATCCCCGCCAGAGGCCTGGACCGGGAGATCCGGCCTGGCCGCAGCCACGGCACGATCGGCGTCCAGTCCCAGGCCCAGGGCGAGCAGCGTGGCACCGGCGCCGGCAAAGTTCTGGTTCAGGCTCACCGTCCGAAGTACCCGGCCCACTTTCTGACCGGGAAGCTCCTCTTCCGACAGAGGGAGGGAGGAGATATCCTCATCCCTGGCCTCGAAATGTTCACCCTCCGGGCCGTTCGCGTTACCGCCGCCATGCGGACCGCCCGTACCGAAGACATGCCCGGTGCGGGAGGTGGTTTCGCCGAATGTCCAGGTCATGCCATGGCGGACAAATCCCAGCGAAGCCATCTGCGCCTCCACCCTGCCCATATCGACATTGCCGCCGGCGTCCGTGGCCAGATGCACAGCCTCGTCAAGCCGGTCACCACGGTCACGGGCCACAAGCGCGCCATACATGTCAAGCCCGATCCGGTCCGGATCGCCGGCGCCGATGACGACGCTGCCGCCATATTCACTGGTATAGCATATTCTGGGTGAACTGCCCGCCTCCACCACCAGGGACGGCAGCGTGCCGTCGACCACCAGGCGGCCGCCGGAATCGTGGTACCCCTGGAGCACCCCGGTCAGCATGGAACCATAGCCCCGGGCCGCCGCGATCATCTCGGAATCGCCATGCGCCTCCATGGTCACCCTGCCGTCTTCGGCCAGGGCAAAGTTCACCGTGGCGCTGGGCGGATCGTCACTGCCAAACACGCCGAGCATGTTGGCCACCTGCAGAACCGCGGCCGCAGCCCAGCCATAGGGCCCGCAGGTCATGAGATAGGACGAGGCCGCGGTCACCGCCGCATCCTTGGCATCACCTTCCACCAGCTCCATGGCCGCGGCCGCATACCCGAGAACCGGGATCTCGGCAGCGCCCGTGGTGATCGGCGTGAAATCGGCCATCCCGGCCAGGGCGTTGTAGGTATTGACACCATTGCTGATCATGCTGGCAGCGGTATAGGCCACCTGCATCCCGTCCCCGGAGGCCAGAACGTCGTCCAGCGACGCAAGGTTCACCGCCAGGCCCACGGCGGAACTGGCCCCGCCCACCGCGCCGCTGCCGCTGTCGATCCCGGCGATGGTCGTATCCACCCCCTCCACGACCGAGACCAGGGAAGAGGCGATCTCCCACCCGTCACCCGAATCCAGGGCCCGGGCAAGCCTCAGACCGGCCGAGGCCAGATTCATGTATGCCTCGCCGTCGGCGTCCAGAAAATCTCCCCTGGATGCCTCCAGGTAATGGTCGATGTCCCGGACCAGGTCCACCGTGTTCCCGGCGATCTCCAGGGTGTCGCCGCCAGCGATGGCATGGCCCAGGCCCAGGCTGTGCTCCAGCCCGTCCAGGGCCGCCTCCTGCGAAGGGTTCAGAAAACCGCCGTTCTCCCCACCGGCCAGCGTATCCCGATAGTCGTCCAGGGCAGAGATATAGCCCAGGGCTTCCTCGCCGATACGCACCCCGTCACCGGAATCGATGGCGTCACGCAGGTCGACCACCTCCCTCTGCGTGTCAAGCTCGGCTCCGTGCACCATCTCCTCGCGATAAACCTGGTCACGCAACTCCTGCTCTGCCTGTTCCTGGCCGGTAGTTTCCTCCAGGATTCCAATACGACCGGATATCGCTTGAGTATCCGCTAGAAGGGTATCGGCGTATGTGCCCTGCTCGGGCGATACAGTGTCACCTGTCAGGTGCGGCCAGCCTGTCTGTTCAGCCAGGTCAGCATATGCTTCCTGAAAATGGCTAAGAAATACGGCTACGGTATCCGGATCACCCTCCGTAAAGGAAAGTGCGGAAATACGCTCACCAAAAGCATTGACCAGGTTTTGCAGGCCATAAGGCAGCTCAACCGGCAGCGGTACAGGTGCATGGTGCATGGCAACTATATCGTCAACGCTGCTGTCGCTGTCCGCGATGGCGTCAAGCAAGGCCCCATGCTCCTCGTCTGCGGCGGGATTGCGTACCTCGCGCCCATTACCTGGATTGTCAAATTCATAGTCCTGCGGCAACTCCAGGGGAAAGGCATCCGTGCCAGGATGAAGCAGGTCGCTGCTGGCAAGTCGGGAATCGGTAACAAGGGCACGCACCACATAGGGGTTCTCGATCACCTCGTTGTACAGAGCCATGCGTACCTGATCGTCAATGGGAATTTCATCGAAATGCTGTCCCGACCCAATGAACGAATTCATACCCATGGCAAGCGGACCTGCAGCCAGGATATCATTGAGATAACCGCCGCCGACCTGGGAATGGGCACCGGGGGAGACCAGGTAT
>JALSNC010000121.1 GCA_026987195.1 Desulfobulbaceae bacterium
CCTCGTACCGCTTGAGCTCCATGCCAGCCTTGTCCATCTCGTCCCGGTAGCGGGCCAGGGTGAGCGGGCCGTCACCCTCCTTGAGCCGCTGCAGCTCCAGGCCGGCCACCCGGTGGTTGAAACCGGCGGTGGCGATCTGCTGCTCCACCTCGCTCTTTTTCCACTCCAGGACCTGGCGGGCGGCCTCCACGCCGGCCTCCAGGCTCGCCACCCTGGCGGCCAGGGTCTGAACGGTCTCCTCGTAGGGTGACGGGTCGAAGCGGACCAGCACATCGCCCTTGCGCACCCTGGAACCGTCACCGATCAGGTAGATGATCTTGGCCCCCGATCCCCGGATCTGCGAAGAGACCATGTGGGAGTGGGCGGCCTCGAGGACCCCCAGGCTGCGGACCGTGACCTGGAAATCCCGGTACTCGGCCCGGCCCAGGGTCTCCGGTTCGGGCAGGACGCGGTGATCGCCGTCCTGGGCGGTCAGCAGGAGCAGGGCCAGGGCGGCGAGAAGGGGCATGGCGATCCAGGCGACGGGACGGGCCATGGTCAGCCTCCCCCCCGCTGCACGGCGGTATCGGCCGGATCATAGGCGAGCAGGGTGCCCAGGGCGGCACGCAGGCGGTAGCCGTCCACGATGTAGCGGATCTCCTCGGCAAGCAGGGCGGCCCGGGCCCGCTGCAGCTCGGTCTGTGCCTCGATGAGGTCGAAGTTGTCCGCCTCGCGGTAGCGGAACTTGACCAGGGCCAGCTCCTGTCTGCCCCGGGCCTGGAGGATCTGTTCCCGCCGCAGCCGGATCTGCGCCTCCAGCTTGTGCAGGCGGTTGAGCACCATCCGCACCTCGGCGGCGATCTGCTCCCGCAGGCCGGCGAAATCGAGCCTCCGGCGGGAGACCTCCAGCCTGGAACGGGCCCAGGCCTCCTTTTCCGCGGTCCTGGCCAGGTCGGTGCTGCTGGCCAGGCTGAGAGACCAGATGTCCTCGTCAAAGAGAAAGGTGTCCCGGTAGCGGTTGCTGCCCCGCCGGGAATAATCGGCCTCCAGGCGCAGATCGGGCAGGATGTTTCTCCTGGCCACCGCTTCCCGGCGCCGGGCCTCGGCGATCTCCTCGCGTCCCTGCAGCAGCTCCACCCGGTGCTCCATGGCGATGCGGAGGGCCTCCTCCTGACCGAGGTCAATCAGGGTGTATTCCAGGGGCGCCGAGACCGTGATCCGCCGCTGCATGGGCAGGGCGGTGAGCTTCTTCAGCCGGTCGGCATCATTGGCGGCCCGCTCCCGGGCCCGGTTGAGACTGTCCCGCACCTGGCGCACCCGGATCTCGGCCCGGTAGACATCCATGGAGCGGGCGATACCGGCCCTCTCCCGGACCCGGGTGGTCCGCAGATGGCCCTCGAGAAGGGCGATCTGGTCCCTGTAGAGTTCGATCAGCTTACGGTCGAGCACACAGTTGTAGACCGCCTCCACGGTGGCCAGCATGGTGTTGACCCGCTTGCGGTGCAGGGCGCGGCCGGCGGAGCGCAGATCATACTCGCGGCTGTAGACAGTGTCCAGGACCGTGTCCCGGCCAAAGCCGCGCAGCAGGGGAACGGAAAGGGAAAAACCGATTCCGGCCCCGTACTCCTCGTCGCTGACATCGACACTGGGCCGCAGCTCCAGCCGGATGCCGGTGGTGAACCTGCGGGAGACAGCGCCGCCGAGCTGCCAGACCGCCTGCTGGTCGCCGGTGGTGGAGGAGTAGTTGATACTGGAGAGCGGCGTCACCCGGATATCGAAATCCGCCTCAGCGGCCCGGAGTCCGGCACGGTCGCCCTCCACCCCCAGGGCCGCGGCCCGCAGGGAGCGGTTATACCGCAGGGCCAGGGAAAGCGCCTGTTCCAGGGACAGGTGGAGGCCCGCCGCATCGGCAGGGGTATTGTCTGCCCCACTCTCCGGGTCCGGTCCGGCCCAGGCCCGCGCATGTGCGCAGGCAACCAGGCAGCCGACCAGGAAGAGAAGCACCAGGGGCCCCGCAGCCCCCCTGATTTCTGCTTCGCCCGACCAGGTCATGAAAAAAAATTCTAAAGCATCTCAACCTGTTTTTCCAGGTTTCTTTTCAGCAGCCCGGCCGGGCTTGCAGTTTTCCGGCAAAGAGGGTAGGACTTGAAATGCCGGGCCTGCGGCTCCCCGGTCCCGGCCCGGGATACAGGAAACCCGCCCTTTCCTTCCCCACCGGAGAACCATGACACCGAAATGGTACCTTGAAGGCACACTCGGCCACGGCAGGACCTGGCTGACGCCCATCGACCCCCTTCCCTTTGTCATCGGCCGGAGCAAGGACTGCCATCTCCGGCTGTCGTCGCCCGAGGTATCCCGCATCCATGCCGAGATCCGGCAAAAGGACCGGCACCTCCTGGTCCGGGACATGGACAGCACCAACGGCACCTTTGTCAACAGTGTCCGGCTCACCGGCGAACAGGAACTGGCCGACGGCGACATCCTCCACTTCGGCTCCGTGGAGTTCCGCGTCCGGCGTCACGAACCGGACGTCCCCGCGGAGAACAGCGGCGAAGACGAGCTGGACAAGACCGGCCTGTGGAGACAACCCGTTCTCACGCACCGGTTCGAACGCTGTGAAAAAGAGTTCCGTGCCATGCTCAGCCAGGAGCGGGCCGACGCGGTCTTCCAGCCCATCGTTGAGCTGGCCACCGGCGCCATCCATGCCTATGAGGCGCTGGGCCGCACCACTTTCCCCGGCCTGCCGCCGGACCCAGGCGGCCTGTTCAGGATCGCCGAACACCTGGGCCTGGAAAAGGAGCTCAGCAACCTCTTCCGCCTCAGGGCCGTGCACCTGGCCGGCGGGCTGCCCCGCGAATGCCGGCTCTTTCTCAACCTGCACCCCGCGGAGATGGACCTGGCCTACCTGCTCCGGGTCGTTGACAGCCTAGCAGCCGCCCGCCCCCGCCAGACCCTGGTCATCGAGGTCAACGAAAAGGCGGTCACCCACCTGCCGACCATGAAACAGCTCCGTACCCGGCTCGGGGAACTGCACATGGAGATGGCCTATGACGATTTCGGCGCCGGCCGGACCCGCCTGCTGGAGCTGATGGAGGTACCGCCCGACTACCTGAAGTTCGACATGGCACTGATCCGCAACATCCACGGCCAGCCCGAAAAATTCCACCAGACCCTGGCCCTCCTGGTCAGGATGGCGAAGAACCTGGATATCCATACCCTTGCCGAGGGCATCGAGACCCGGGAGGAGGAAACAGTCTGCCGGCAACTGGGATTTGAACTGGGCCAGGGATTCCTGTACGGAAGGCCCGTCGGAGGGTCAGGTGACAGGTGACAGGGGTCAGGTGACAGGTGACAGGGGACAGGGCCTTCGGGCCGCCTGCGGCGGACCTGGTGTCACTTTCTACCGCTCATTTTTTTCGCTATTCATACCGGATCTCTTCGCAGG
>JALSNC010000122.1 GCA_026987195.1 Desulfobulbaceae bacterium
GTTCCATATTGGTCATCAGCTGCCGGACCTCCACCCGCTCGCGGAAGCGGCCCACATCGGTGATGCTGATCTGGCAGCCGAGCATGGAGGCGTTGCCCAGGTAATAGAACCGGTCCCGGTCCACGTCGGGCAGCAGGCCGATGCAGATCGCCCGCTCGAGATCGATGTAGGCGCCGAAGTTTCCGGCCAGGATCACCCGGTCGAGATCGGCAAAGGTGAGCCCCACCGACTGGAGCAGGGTCTGGTAGCCGGCATACATGGCCCCCTTGGCCCGCATCAGGTTGTCCAGGTCCACCTCGGTGATGACGATATCCTCGCCGATCAGTGAATCCTGGCTCCAGGCCAGCACATACTCCCAGCCGTCTCGTCCCTCCCGGATGCGGGGATGATCGAGGTCGCGACGGAACTTGCCCTGCTGGTCGATGACACCGGCCTCGAGCAGTTCGGAAACGATGGAGATCAGACCGGAGCCGCAGATACCACTGGGCTTGATCCGGCCGATGGTGACGATCATGGGATCAAAGCTCTCGGGGTGGATATGAAAGTTCTCGATGGCGCCGTTGGCGGCCCGCATGCCGTACCGGATGCCGCCACCCTCGAAGGCCGGTCCGGCCGAGCAGGCGGCGCAGACCATCCACTCGCTGTTGCCGACAACGATCTCGCCGTTGGTGCCGATGTCGATGAACAGGCTGACCTTGTCCGACTTGGCCATCTGGCAGGCATGGACACCGGCAACGATGTCGCCCCCCACGTAGGAGGCGATACAGGGATAGAGAAAGAGCCGGACGCTGGGATGGGCCTGGATGCCGAGCCCGGCCGCCTTGGTGAGCGGGAACATGGAGACGCTGGGCACATAGGGTGCCTCACGGATATATTTCGGGTCCAGACCAAGCAGGAGATGGGACATGACCGTGTTGCCGGCCGCCATGATATAGGAGATGTCGGCAGGGCTGATGATCATCTCGCGGCAGATCTCGTCGATGATCGTGTTGATGGTGGCAACCACCTTGTCCTGCAGGGCATTGAGCCCCCCGGGCCGACCGGCATAGATGATCCGCGAGATCACGTCCTCGCCGTAACTGATCTGGCCGTTGTAACCCGAGGCCTCGGCGATGACCTTGCCGGTGTTGAGATCCACCAGCACCCCGGAACAGGTGGTGGTGCCGATATCGATGGCCAGGCCATAGAGCCGCGAGGTGGTGTCTCCGGCCTCCACGTCGATGATCCGGAAGGGTTCGTTGCTGCTCCGGCCGTGCAGCAGGAGCAGGGTGATCTTCCAGTCGGAATCACGCAGGGCCCTGGGCAGGAGCTTGATCAGTTCCGGATGATCGTAGGTGGGTTCCAGGGAATCGGGCAGGACCTTCCTGATCCCCCGCATCACCCGCTGCATGTCGGAGATGTTGTCTTCCAGGGTGGGGGGCGGCAGCTCGAGATAGAGCTTGGTCACGGGCGGATTCACCTCCCATGTCCCGATCAGGGTCTCGAGGGAACGGGCCGAGATGGTCCGGGTGGTCTTGGGTTTGCGCTTGAGGGCCTTGCCGCTTTTGGTGGTCGTTTCCGGGATGGTCACCACCAGGTCGGACTGGACCGAGGAGAGGCAGGCCAGGCGATAGCCCCGGTCCCAGTCCTCCTGGCGCAGGTTGGCCTTGTCGGAGCGGACCGTTCCCTGGTTGACAATGACCTTGCACTTGCCGCAGACTCCGTCGCCACCGCAGTAGGCATGGATATAGACCCCGGCATTGGCGGCGGCGGTCAGTAAATTCTCGCCATGGTCGACGGTTACGGTTATGTTGTCGGGTTGAAATGTTATGGTATGCTTCATTATATCACTCCGTGAACACCGGGCCGGGCCGACGGATCCGGGGTAGCAGATATCAGAAGTCAGACATCAGGCGTCTGAAGGCGGAAACCGCCTGCCATGCCCGGCCTGGTCCTTTCCCGCCTGCCAGCAGCCGCGGCCGCGCTATTGCGCCGTCGTAAAAACTCAAATTTATAGCATATACCAACCGTTAATTCAATGAAGGAACAGGGGATAATGACCAGGGAATCGGCCGGAGACAAGGGGCGGAAATGGCTCAAAATCAACCTGCAGGTTCCCCTGCGTGCTGTGGAATCGGTATCCGACCTCCTTGCCGTGATCAGCGGCGCCGGTGTCGAAGTCCGGCCACCTGAAGGCGCAACCAGCGAGGTCTCCGCCTTTTTTGTCGTGGAGCCGCAAGACGGCGGGGATGCCGACACCACCTCGGCCGCCATCCTCGCCCGGGTCCGGGAGGAGGTGGGCGGGATGCTCGCCCTCTATGATCTGCCGATACCGGGACTGACGCATGAACTCCTGGACGATGAGGACTGGGCCACGAGCTGGCGGCAATTCTTCAAGCCCTTTGAGATCGTTCCCGGCCTGGTGATCAGGCCCTCGTGGGAGAGCTACCGGCCCGCGCCGGACCAGCAGGTCCTGGTGATGGATCCCGGCATGGCCTTCGGCACCGGCCAGCACGCCTCCACCCGCATGGCCCTTGATCTGGTCGCCGACACCTGCCGCACATACCGGCCGGCGCCGGTTCTCGACGTGGGCACCGGCACCGGCATCCTGGCCATGGGGGCGGCCCTCTTCGGTGCCGACCGGATTCTGGCCATCGACAACGACCCCGAGGCGGTGCGGGTGGCCACGGCCACGGTCCGGGCCAATCGCCTCCAGGAGAGAATCCGGGTCTCGGCAGAGGATCTTGCCGCTGTCCAGGGCCCCTTTGCCCTTATCTGCGCCAATATCGTCCACAACGTGCTGGTGGACATGGCCCCGGACTTCCGCCGCCTGCTCGCACCCGGCGGCCGGATCGTTCTCGCCGGCCTCCTCCGGGGCGAACAGGAGCGCAACATCGGCCGTATCTACAGTGCCCTGGGCCTGCGGCCGGTGCACAGCCTGCAGCACGAGGAGTGGGCAGCCCTGCTCCTCCTGGACACCTCCCGCTGACACTCCAACCGCCGACCGACCATGCGACGCCTGTTCCGCTCTTCCCTCTTCCTTCTCCTCGGCCTGCTGCTGGTGGCAGGTGGCTGCTGGTACCAGCTCCGCAAGGGGATCACCATCGACTCCCTCACCCTGCCTTCCGTGAAGATCAACCGGCTGACCATCCGGCTGGAACACCGTCTCTCGGTCAGCATCGGCGACCTGACCATCTCCGGCGGCAGGATGCTTTTCGATCCCGAGATCTGGGTCCCCAGGATCAGGACCGCCTCCCGCCTGCTGCAGGAACTCAGGATCCGCCACTTCCTCTACCACGGCTATTCGGGCAGCCTGACCTGGTCCGACCGGACCTTCCATCTGCAGAACGACCTGGTGGACGTCACCGCCACCCTGTCCTTCCGGGGCGGCGTCTTTTCCTTTGACCTGCAGCGCCTGCGAACCCGCAACTACGACCTGCAGGTGCGCGGTCGCGGCACCTACGGCTTCAGAAGCAGGCGGTTTGCCTTTGCCGGGACCGCCGAAGGATACGGCATCCGGGGCCAGGCTGCTCTTGAGATGCGGGGCGCGCAGGGAGAACTGCGGCTGCGGACCGGCGATTTTTCCGGTCTCGCCGCTGTCCTTGCCCCCTTTCCCGTGGACCGGGACCTCCGCTCCTGGCTCACCGAAAAGATCACTGCCCGGGCCATGCGCATCGAGGAACTGCGCCTGCGTTTCCGGCTGGAAAACGGGCTGCCGGTTCTGCAGCCACAGTCCATCAGCGGCAGGGCCAGGCTGCGGCAGGTGGCCATCGCTTTCAACCCTGACCTGGAACCGGTGCGGATCCGCAGCGCCCTGCTGGAGTGGAAGGACGACCGGCTCGACTGCAACCTGACCGGTCCCATGTATCGCAACAGAAGCCTGGACGGCAGTCATATCGTCATCACCAACCTGCTGGGCGACCAGCCCTCCAGCATCGATATCCGGCTCCGCACCCGGACCCGACTCGACCGGCCGGTCCTGGACCTGCTCCGAGCCTACGACATCGACCTGCCTCTGATCCAGACCGACGGTTATACAGCGGCAGACCTGCGGCTGCTTCTGCGCCTGCGCGACCTGGACCTCCAGGCCACGGGCCGCTTCAGCACCGGCAGAAGCGACTGGCTCTGGCAGGATATTCCCCTTGGCTGTGAACGGGCCGTAGTGGACCTGGCCAACAACAGGATCACCATCCGGGAGGCGGAACTCTCCTGGCAGGACAGCCTGCAGGCCGGCCTGAGCGGCGACGTGGACATGACGGCCCGGCAGGCGCACCTTACCGCCGATATCCACCGCCTGGAGCTGAAAAGAGGCGACATGGCCCTCCTGCAGGCAGAAAACATGCGCCTGCCCCTGGTGGTCGACTTCAGGGATACGGCCATCATCAGGCTGCCCCTGCTCGAAACCGAGATCACCGACGACGGTCACACGGTCACGGCCATGGTCCGCAGCCTCAGGGCCGTCCGGCCGCTGGTGCCGTTCCTGGCGGATATTCCCCTGGACAACGGCAGCCTGCGGGTCAGCAGCTCAGACATGGAGAGCTTCCACTTCCAGGGCCTCATCACTCTCCTGGACAGCAGCCTGCGCGACCATGGCCGGCCGGTGACCAGGTTCCGCTTCCAGGGCTCCACCGATGCAGGCGGGACCATCGTCTCGGTGAACGACGGCAAGATCATCGCCAGAATATCGGAAAAACTCAGGATCCACCTCAAGGACTATGGTGTGGTCATTGACGGGCAGGGAGCCACCGCCGGTCTCCACCTCGCCCTGCCCACCCACATCAGCGCCACCAACTCTCTCCTGCGGGTGCGGGGCTTCACCATCCCCGCCACCAGCTACAAGGCTGACCTCGACGGCGCCATGATCCGCATCACCGCCACCCTGCCCTCCTCCGGGACCATCCGGGCCGAGCGGCGCGGCAACCGGTTCCACCTGGTCGGCAGTCGTCTCACCGCGGACCTGGTGCAGCAGCTGGTCACCTTCATGGACCTGGAAGGCGGCCTGTTCAATGTCTCGCTCTGGGGGACCGACGAGGATTTCGAGGGGTTCATCGAATGCAGCGACGTCCTGGTCCGCGACAGCGAATTCGTACTCCTGAGCAATATCATGGCCTTTCTCGATACCATACCGGCCCTGGCGACCTTCTCCTCGGCCGGCTTCAACAGCAACGGCTACAAGATCAAGAAGGCGGTGGCCCAGTTCCGCTACCGGCGGGGCGTCCTGACCATCATCGACTCCTTTTCCGAGGGAACCTCCATCAATACCCGGGCCAAGGGCACCCTGGACTTCAACCGCAAGACGATCAACATGGAGGTGACCCTGCAGACCCTGAAGAGCCTGAGCAAGGTCATCAGCACCATCCCCTGGGTCGGCTATGCCATCCTCGGCAAGGACGGCACCATGAGCACGGTCCTCCAGATCACCGGCAGCCTGGAGCATCCCGAGATCACCACCCACCTGTCGGAACAGGCGGTGCTGGCGCCGCTCAATATCCTGGAGCGGACCCTGACCTGGCCCTTCAGGCTGTTCGGCTGGGACAGGGACGAGAAAAAACCGGGTGTACAGGACCAGGGCGCACAGCCCCCGGCCATTCCAGTCCCCGGGGAACCGCAGCCCGATACCGCGCCACCGGCCACTGACCGAAGGTAGCGAAACATCCGGCAGTCGCAACAGTTCACCGCTAGCGGCAATACGTTTGAATAATAACGATTTTTTGTAACAGTTCAGCAGTGCGTCAGCTGTGCGTGATCGTGACTGGCCGCTATAGTCCGCTATTATGCGGCCAGTCATGAGCGCGTGCAGATGGCGTGCTGCTGAACTGTTACCGGCAGTTACCACTCCACCGGCGTAAAGAAAAAAACGAACCGGCCATCTTCCACATCCACCTTCAAGGTCGCACCGTGGCTGAGGGCGTAATCGATATAGCCGGTCTTGGCACAGTCTCCCGCACACTCGGTGGCGTGGGCCGGCGATTCAACGTCCCGGTCCCGGTCATACCAGGAGACCAGCATCCAGTCCTCGAACCGGCCGGCCGCCACCTCCTTTGCCTGGCCCATGGCCTCCTGGTAGTCGACAGGACTCTTCTCCGGGTGCAGGGCGACCTCTTCGATCCCGTCCCGGTCCCGCTTCGGCAGCGCACATTCCTTCTCCGCCATGGCAACCTCCCTTATGTTCTCTGATAACATTCCTCCGGCCCTCCCTCCTATCCATTCCACATGGAGGCAAAAAATGAAACCTCAATCCGCAGATACATCGCCATCCCATCGCTGCACCGCTGTTCATGGCGCAGAACACCACCAGCCCGGCCCCCGATCATGTGCCAGCACCCGTCGACCACAACACGAAAAAGTAAATTTTATTTGACCTCATATTGTTTTTCTGCCAATAAGGCATTATATTATAGACTGTATATAAAGACTCCCGCCGTATTCCCGGCGCACCGGCCGGGACAGGGGCGGAAGGGGCAGAAAACGTGATATGCAAAAAAACCTGAATATCTTCATACGGTTGCCTGATGGACGCCGCACCATGGCCGGCAGACTGCTGTACGAACACCAGGCGGACGGCACGATCCACAGCTACTTCCGCTACGAATCCTCGTGGGTGGGCGACCCGGACGCCTTTCCCCTGGATCCCGTCAACCTGCCCCTGGGCAGCGAGGTGTTCCGGCTCAGGTCCCGCTCCGGCCTCTGGGGGGTGCTGGAGGACGCCCTGCCCGATGCCTGGGGCAGGCGACTGCTCCAGGCCAGGCACGGCATCGACGTCTCCAGGCGCAACAACATTGACCTGCTCCTGCTCACCGGCTGGGCCGAACCCGGCGCCACCGGTTTTTCCGGGACCACGGCCATGCCGGCCGGCCTGGTCAGGCCCATGGACCTGGATATGACCGACCAGGCCATCAGCGCCGCCGAGACCTTTGAACAGAACGCCGACGCCGTCAGCCTGCCCGACTTCTTCATCTCCGGCGGTTCCTCTGCCGGCGGTGCCCGCCCCAAGGTCCTGGCCCGTTCCGGCACGGTTCTCTACCTGGTAAAATTCCCGTCCATCAACGATCCGTCCCCCCACCTCATGGGCCTCCTCGAGTCGTTCGGCCTGGCATGTGCCCGCAGGGCAGGGATCCCGGTACCCGAGTTCTTCACCATCGAGCCACGGCCGGGCCGTGTCGCCCTGGCGGTCAGACGTTTCGACATCGGCAAGAGGAACGGCAGACACCATTTTCTCAGCTTCCAGTCACTGGTGGGCACCGAGGAACAGCTCGGTCTGCCCTATGCCCGGATGGCGGGGATCCTGCGCCAGGTGTCTGCTGATCCGGAAACCGACATCGGCAACCTGTTCAAACAGATGGTGGTCAACATTCTCATCTGCAACCGCGACGATCATCTCAAGAATTTTTCCATGATCTTCGACCCCGGCCTGGCCGGGTACCGGCTCACCCCGGCCTACGACATGGTACCCAACCTCTGGCAGATGCAGCACGTTCTCTCCGTCAACTCGAGGACCAGAGATATCACCCGCAAGGACCTGCTCGCCGAAGGCAGCCGTTTTGCCCTCTCCACCCGGCGCAGCCGACGCCTGGTGGACGCGGCCGTCCGGGGCGTGCGCACCGCCCTGGCCGATCACCGCCGGATCCTGGACCAGCTTGCGGCGGAAAACCGGCTCTGCGCACGCCTTCTCGACAACATCCGCCGGAATCTGGCAGCCATGGCCCCGCCAGCCGGGAGGACAGCATGAGAATCCCGGAGATCATCGGCCGCATGGGCCTGCAGATGCGCAAGGCACGCCAGTTGAGACGGGACCGCCAGAAGGACCTGGCCGCCCGCATGGGCGTCTCGCGCCTGACCGTGATGAAGATGGAAAAGGGCGGGCCGGAGGCGGGCCGGATCCCGCTGGAGACCTGGCTCAGGGCTGCCGAACACCTCGGCCTGCTCGATACCTGGCAGGAGGTGATGAAGGTACGGGCCGATCCCTTTGAAGAGTATGACAGAAAGGTGAGGGAAGAGGAACGGATCAGGAAGGGCCGGGTGAAGAAACCGGGCCACAGGGAAACCGGAGGCGGCTGAAACTTCGTTGCAAACTCGGCACAGCATAACCCTGAGTCTGGCTTACCTGCACCCGCTCACGGCTGCGCGCATGGCGGGCTATCAGCGTCTCGCTGCGCTCGCTTTCCTGACGGCCAGCCAGAATCACGCACAGCCTGCGCACTGCTGAACTTTTAGCAAAAGTGTCGGTCTTTTTAGGTGGTTGCCCATAGCGGAGAACTATTACATTCCAGGTGAGGGGCATGCCACCAGACAAAACAAGGGGTTGACCCTGATGGGCCAACCCCTTGATCTTTCTCTGGCGCGCCAGGGAGGATTCGAACCCCCGACCTACGGATTCGTAGTCCGGCACTCTATCCAGCTGAGCTACTGGCGCGTATGTCTGGGCGACTATACACCAAAACCGGTTCCTGCACAAGCTCTTTGTGGTGCCGGCAACAGATGTGGTGTCCGGCGGGGATCAACCCCGCGTTTTCCCCCGGCCTGACGCAGTGGAAGTTGCAGGCAAGCGGCCACGGCCATTCTGTTTTCGCACGGTCCGGGACCGGATACGGCTGCAGGGGACGAAGGTCATCCCGCCTTCACATGCAGGAACTGGATGTCGTTCTCGCCGGGTTTCATCTCCGGCCGGGGGATGATGTCCACCACGGCCTCGTGCCTCGCCTCCAGCTCGGCCAGTTCCTGCCGTTTCTTGTTCAGCAGGTAGTGGGCCACCTCGAGCGGCAGGCGGCATTCCACCCGGTTGACCTTCCTGCGACTGATCCCGGTCTGGATCCGGCGCAGGTAGTAGAGGGCCTGGGTCTCCACCGAACGGATCACACCACGCCCCTTGCAGTACTCGCAGGTCCGGTAGCTGCCCTTTTCGATGGGCGCGCCCATCTTCTGGCGTGAGATCTGCATCAGGCCGAAGCGCGAGATGCGGCTGATATCCACCTTGGCCTTGTCCCGCTTCATACTGGCCTTGACCTGTTTCTCCACCTCGCGGATGTGCTTCTTGTTCCGCATGTCGATGAAGTCAACCACGATCAGCCCGCCCAGGTCGCGCAGCCGGAGCTGACGGGCCAGCTCCTCCGCCGCCTCCATGTTGGCAAGAAAGATGGTGTCTTCGAAATCGGCGTTCTTGGAGGTACGGCCGGAGTTGACATCAATGGCCACCAGGGCCTCGGTGGGGTTGATGACAATGGAGCCGCCCGAGGGCAGGGGCACCTGGGGCCGGTAGATGGACTCGATCTGCTCCTCGATGTTGTACTGGTTGAAGATCGGTTTGGCGCCCCGGTGCAGGCGCACCCGTACCTTGCGCTGCCTGGCCGGCAACAGCTCCACAAAACCGTTGACCTGCTGCATCGACTCCTCGGTGTCGACCAGGATCTCCTGGATATCCGGGGTGAAGTGGTCACGGAGGAAACGGACCACCGTATCCTGGTCTTCATAGATCAGGGCCGGCGCGTTCATGGTCTGGCCCCGGTTCTTGATCTCCTTCCAGAGGCGCAGCAGGTAGGAGAGGTCCTTCTGCAGGGCGGTCTTGGTGATATCGGCGCTGGCGGTGCGGATGATGTAGCCGATGCCCTCGGGAATGGAGAAACCGCTCATGATCTCCCGCAGGTGGGCCCGCCGCTCCTCGCCGGTGATCTTGCGCGAGATACCGGCCGAATCGCTGCCGGGCATGAGCACCAGGCAGTGACCGGGCAGGGAGAGATAGGTGGTCATGTTGGCGCCCTTGTTGCCGGTCACCTCCTTGACCACCTGCACCAGCACCTCCTGGCCGCGCTTGACCACGTTCTCGATCTTCAGTTTTTTCCACTGGTGGCGGGCGATCAGCTCGCGGCTGCGCTCGTCCACATCCTGGCGGTAATACTCTGGATGGATCTCGTTGAAGGGCAGGAAACCGTTGCGGCCGGTGCCGATATCAACAAAGGCTGCCTGCAGGTTGGCCTCCACCGAGACGATGCGGCCCTTGTAGATATTGTTCTTGGTCCGCTCCCGAACCACGGTGGTGACGTGGAACGATTCCAGGCGCCCGCCCTCCACCAGGGCGATCCGGCACTCCTCGGGCTCCTCGGCATTGATGAGCAGCTTGATAACCTGGGACTTCTTTTTCTTCTGGCCCTCCTGGCCGCCGCCCTGCTCCCGGTCGGCCTCTGCGGCCTGCTCCCGGCCGCCGCCCTGTTTGTCCGCCGCACTGCCTCCGCCGTTCTTGCCCTTCCGCCCCCTGCCGGACCTGGAACGGGAGCGTTTCGCGCTCCGTCCGCGGCCGGACGGCTTCTCTTTCTCCTCCTGCTTTTCCTTCTCCCGCACCGCGGCTCCGGCCTCACCATCGGCCTGACGTTTCTCCGCCGGCGGGCTCTCCGGTTCCGACGACACCGGCGCAGCCTTTTTCTCTCCAGCGGCCTTCTCCGCCGCCCCGGACCGTTCCCGGGTGGCCTCCGTGGTCGCCTCTGTGCTCTTCGGGGCCTCCGCGGCGGTATCCGCTCCCTCCTCCTTCTTTTTCTTTTTCATCAGGGAGGGGACATTTTTCCACCAGGCGCCGGTGGACACCTTGGGCAGGGGCTTTTTCCTTTCCTTTTTCGTACTCTTTTCTTCAGTCATTAATAGTCGTTACCTCGTAAAACTGTGACAGCAGCCACACGGGCGGCAATGATCGCTCAAAGCAACCTGTCCGGCTCCGGCATCTCCGCTGCACCAGTAACAGGATCCTGGCCGGCCCACTGTAAGCGCTCACAGGAGGCGCACGGAGTCGTCGCTTACCTCCTTGCACGGTCGCGCCTGCCCGCTTAGATAAGGCTATCGGAGTCTCCCTGCGGTCAGACACGCCTGCACAGGTAAGCGCAGAGTCCGAATCTGCGGCCCCTGAGAGGGCGCACAGCATTGCCCGGGGGCCGGCAGAGGTCAGTGATAATCAGTGATAATATATCCTGTCGTCATGGCGCTGTTTGCGGATCCTGCCGGCGCGAACCAGCGGCTCAAGCAGCTGCTCAACCTGTTCCGGGCCGCCCATCTGGAAGACCCGGCTGATATCGGCGGCCGTACAGGGCCGCCGCTGTACCATGTGCACTATCTCCTCAAGCCGGCCCCGGGAATCACCTCCCCCGTCCGCACCGGCCTGCGGTTGCTCTTTTTCACTGTCTGCCGGCGCGTCGGCCAGCAGGTCGACGACCAGGCCCGGCCTGATCTCTCTGAACCGGGCAGCGATCTCTTCCAGCCGCCGGTGGCTCACCGGCCGGGCAAAGGATTCCAGGGGCGGCCGGGCCACGGTGTTGAGCTGGACCCGGTCCAGCCGCATTCTGCCGATGACCTCTGCCAGGGCAGCAACATCTTCCCCGCTCTCATTGAGTCCGCGGACAAAGAGGATCTCGAGCCACAACTGACCGCGGTACTCATGGGAAAAGCGGACCAGTCCCTCGACGATCCCGGCCAGATCCAGGCAGGCTGCGGGACGGTCCACCTTCCTGAACCCCTCTGCCCGGGCCGAATCCAGCGACGGGATGACGATGTCGGCAAGTTGCAGCTCCTGCCGGACCAGATCGTCGCCCAGAGTGGTGCCGTTGGTAAGGACGGCGATGGGTTTTCCTGCCACCTTTTTCAGGTACGCGAGGATAACGCCAAAGCCCGAGTGCAGGGTAGGTTCACCGCTGGCGGTGACCGTCACCACATCCACCGACGCAAGCCGTCCCCTGTCGCTGCAGTAGGCATCGATCTCGGCGATGATCTCGGCCGTGGGCACATACTCCGCCCGCTGGCAGGTCAGGGTGACGGTCGGGCCGACCTCGCAGTATATGCAGTTGAGATTGCAAACCTTTTCCGAAAACAGATCCACACCGAGAGAACGGCCGAGTCGCCGTGAATTCACCGGGCCGAAGATGTGCTTCATGAGGACCGTCTGGCGTTGCCGCCCGCGTCACGCCACCTGCTCGAGGGAGGGGACTTACAAGGGTTGGAAAATCAGGATATTAGACAGAGCATAAACTGGCCGATACATAAACCAATTTCAAGGGATGCGCAAGCCTAAACTGGAGCTTTTTCCTTGACACCGCCTGCGCCTGCGCGTACATTCCAACCGACTGGACTTGTCTATTTTTTCAGGAAATTCCATTACTCCAACCACCACAGGAGCAGGTCGAGGTGAAGCAAACCATTCCATCCTCCCCGATCACCGCGCTTTTCATTCTTTTTTTTTCCTGGAGTCTCCTTGCCGCCGGCAGTGCCGCGGCAGATGTGGTCAAGGCCAGCCAGTGGCAGATTACAGCCGACAAGATAACCAGATACGAAGACCCTCCCTCTGTCATTGCCGAAGGGAACGTGGTCCTGGAAAAGACCGAGACCATCACCCGCCAGAAGAAGAGCGCCGGGGCCTCCGGCTGGAGCGAGCTCCTGGAAGAGGAGACCGGCGAGAAGGCAGGAAAGAGCGGTGAAGCCACGGTCACCGAGACCAAGACCCTCACCACCATCAAGGCCGACTGGCTGGTCTATGACATGGACCTGGGCACGGTCAAGGCCAGGGGCAACCTGGTCATCGACGTGGGCCCGGACCAGCTCGCCGCCGAAAGCGGGGTGGTCGACCTGAACCGGGAGACCGGCACCTTCTACAACGCCACCATCATCCGCCAGTACAAGGACATGCATTTCGAGGGCAGGGTGATCGAAAAGACCGGCGACCTCACCTACCACATCGAGGATGGCTGGATCGTGACCTGCAAGCTCAAGAAGGGCGAGACCCCGCCCTGGAGCTTTGCCGCCGCTGATGCCGAGATCACCGACAACGGCTATGCCTTTCTCAAGCACGCCACCTTCCGGATCAAGGGCATACCGGTCCTCTATACGCCGGTGATGCTGCTGCCGGCCAAGCGTACCCGCCAGACCGGCTTTCTCTTTCCCTCCATCTCCAGCTCGGACCGGGACGGCTTCGGAATCGAGACCCCCTTCTTCATCAACCTCTCTCCGAGCAGCGACATCACCCTCTATCCCCAGTACCTGGCCAAACGGGGACTGATGGCCGGCGGCGAATTCCGCTATATCCTGAACCAGACCTCCAAGGGGATGCTGATGGCCAACTATCTCCACGACGACCTCAGCGATCCCTCCGAGATCTCCTATTACGAGGACGGCAACTATACCCACACCAACAAAGACCGCTACTGGTTCCGCGGCAAGGCGGACCAGGACTTCGGCAACTGGATCTCCAGGCTTGACCTGGATATCGTCTCCGACCGTGACTACCTCACCGAGTTCACCTCCGGCCTCACCGGCTTCCACATGACCCAGAACCGGTTCCTGAAGACCTTTGGCCGCGGCTTCCAGAACAAGACCGATGACCAGCGCCAGTCTTCACTGCGGCTGCTTCGTTCCTGGAACAACGGCATGGCCCTGCAGGCTGAACTCATGGGCGTCAACGACCAGCGGCTCGACAAGAGCAGCCCCACGCCCCTGTGGAAGCTGCCTGCAGTCAATTTCACCGGTCTGGTCCCCTTCTACGGTACTGGCGTTGATTTCTCCTGGGATGCCGACTATGTCAACTTCTGGCGCAAGGACGGGGTGGGTGCTCACCGTATCGACCTCTTCCCCCGCCTCACCATGGCGGTCCCGCTGAGCCCCTACCTGGAGACCACCGTGGATGGCGGCATCCGCAACACCACCTACCTGATTCAGGACAATGGCGACCCGGACTGGACAGGCAGCAGTACCGAGAACCGGTTCCTGGTGGACCTGGGCACCGAGATCGGCACCACCATGATCCGCAAGTTCGCCATCAGTGCCGGCAGCGTCACCGCCTGGGACCACACCTTCCGGCCCTATGTTTCCTACCGCTACGTTTCCGACGCCAACCAGGACGACCTGCCCAAGTTCGACCGGGTGGACACCATTGCCGACCAGAACATCATCTATTATGGGATCGACAACTTTTTCTCGGTCTACGGCGAAAGGAATGGCAGGAAGTACAGCCGGAAATACGGATACATCAAGATCAGGCAAGGCTATGACCTGCGCAGTGCCGAAAGCGATACCCCGCTGACACCGGTCAATGTCCGCGTCGACTACTATCCCCTGCCCGACTTCCGGCTCATCTACCGTACCGACATGGATGTCTACGGCGACGGCTTCACCTACCATGGCCTGGAGGCCTATTTCCGCAACAACCGCGGCGACACCGTGTCGGCCGACTATCGCTATGACAGCATCAACAATGTCAACTCGATCAAGGCCGATGCCCGGGTCAACCTGTTCCACTACTTCTCAGCCGGCTACCGTATCGAACGGTCCATCGAGGACGGCAAGACCGTGGAGGAGAACTTCAGTCTCATCTACCAGCCGGCCTGCTGGTCGGTGGAGCTGGCATCCAACTATACACCGGGCAACCAGAAGTTCACGGTCATGTTCCGCCTGGCCAACATCGGCAACCCCCTGGGGATTCAGGTGCCCGGGCTGTAGCGGCAATCAGTAAAAGTTCAGCAGCGCGCCATCTGCACGCGCTCGCGGCTGGCCGCATAGCGGGCTATAGACGGCCAGCCACGATCACGCACAGCTGACGCACTGCTGAACTTTTACCAAAAGAGTCGCTCTTTTCAGGTGGTTGCCCATAGCGGTGAACTATTACGGCAATCAGGCCGGACAGCGGCTTTACGGCCCGACCTTGCCGGCCACGGACGCTGCACCAATCCCGCCCCTCAGCAGCCATGAATCACATCGATGTCTTCAACGGTGATGCCGACGGTATCTGCGCCCTGCATCAGCTCCGCCTGCAGTCACCCCGGCCCGGGGCCCGCCTGGTCACCGGGGTCAAGCGCGATATCCGGCTGCTGGCCAGGCTGGACCAGGTGCACGACAGCGAGATCACCGTCCTGGACATCTCCCTTGACCGCAACCGCGAGGCCCTTGTGCGACTGCTGGCCCGTGGCAACAGGGTCCTGTACGTGGACCATCACCATTGCGGCGAGATCCCGGCCTCGCCACTGCTCACCACCCACATCGATCCCTCGCCGCAGATCTGCACCTCCCTGATCGTCGATTCCCTGGTCAGGGGAAGATACCGGGCCTGGGCCGTGGTGGGTGCCTTTGGCGACAATCTCGACGAGACCGCCCGCGCGGCTGCCCGCGGCCTGGATATCGGCGAAGAGGAGATCGCCGCCCTCCGCGAGACCGGCATCCTCCTCAACTACAACGGCTACGGGGCAGAGCTGGAGGATCTCTTTTATCCGCCCGACACCCTCTACCGGGCCGTGCACGAATTCGAAGATCCCCTGGAGTTTCACGCCCGTTCCGCCGCCCTGGAGCGGCTGCGCGACGGCTACCGCCGGGACATGGCCAGGGCCGGGTCGTACCAACCGCTGCGTGAGGATCCCGGCAGCCGGGTTTTCCGCCTGCCGGGCGAACCATGGGCCCGGCGGGTGAGCGGGGTCTTCTCCAACATCCTGGCCCGGCAGGAGCCAGCCAGGGCCCATGCCCTGCTGATGCCCAACCGGGACGGTTCCTGGCGGATCAGTGTCCGGGCGCCTATCCGTAACCGGACCGGCGCCGACCAGCTCTGCCGCCGCTTTCCCACCGGCGGCGGCCGGGCCGCCGCCGCAGGCATCAACCGGCTGCCGCCGGAGATGCTCGATGCGTTTCTGGCCGCCTTCCGCGACCAGTACGCGCAACAACCGCCACCTTCATCCGCTCCGACCTGAAGATGAACATGCGAACACCATCCGGCCACTGTCAGCTCCCTTGCCCCTGCCGTCTCCCGGCATCTCTCCTCCTGGTCTGCCTGCTGCTCCTGCCGCTTTTCCCTGCCGGCCAGGTCACGGACGCTGCGGCAGCGAGGAAAAAGGCCGCTGACCTGGTCACCGACGGCCAACCCATCGACCTGCACCAGGCAAAATACCAGCGCCTCTTCCGCGAGCTCGAGAAAAAGCATCACTTCAGCCCGGAAGAGCTGCAGGCCATCTTCTCCGGCCTGACCATCTCCCGCCGGGTCCTGGAGCTGATGGACCGCCAGTGGGAAGCCAGGCCTTATTACAAGTATGCGCCCCTCTTCCTCACCCGGCAGAATATCGAAAAGGGTCGGGAAAAACTCCGCCAGTACCGTCAACTGCTGGACAGGATCGAGCAGCGCTTCGGTGTCGACCGGGCGGTTGTCGTCGCCATCTGGGGCATCGAAACCCGCTACGGCACCCACCAGGGGGGCTTCAATGTCCTGCAGACCCTGAATACCCTCTTTGATGCCTATCCGCGGCGATCGAAATTCTTCCGCACCCAGCTCATCCACTTCCTGGTTTTGTGCCGGGAGAACAAGGTCGATCCGCGCAAAATCGAGGGGTCCTATGCCGGCGCCTTCGGCCAGACCCAGTTCATCCCCTCCTCCTTCCGGGCCTATGCGGTCAGCTTTGACGGTGACAGTCGCCGCGACGTCTGGAACTCGGTACCCGATGTCCTGGCCTCCATTGCCAACTACCTCAAGCGGTTCGGCTGGACCCTGAACGCGCCGATCTACGTCGATATCGGCCACGAGCTCAAGGACCGCCGGCTGCTGGCGGCACGGCTCAAGGGCAGAAAGGGGAGGGTGCCGGCCGATCTGGTCCGCAGGGTGCAGGGAGTGGATATTCCGCCCTCGCCGGGCAACCGCCCCCTGTCCATCGTCGCCCTGGAACTGGCGCCCGGCGGCAGGTACGCCATGCGCTATGTCGCCGCCTATCCCAACTTCCAGGCCATCACCGAGTGGAACCACTCCAACCGCTACGCCATGGCGGTCAGCGAGCTGGCTGAGGCCATCGGCGCTGCCGCGCCACCAGGAAAACGCTAACCCTGTCCTGTCCCTTCCCCCGGCATGGCAATGGCAAACCGACCCGAACAGCCTGACCGGCACCGGTGGCGTCCCTCCGGCCCAGGGCTCATCCTGTTCCTCGCCCTGCTCCTGCTTGCCGGGAGCTGTGCCCGCAGGCCGGTTGTGCCCCTGACCCCGACCAGTTACCCTGTCTTCACCGATGATCTGGACTATGACGGGTTGCAGCAGGCCATCGATGCCAGTCTCCGCTACCTGCGCACCCTGCCGCGCCATGCCCTCCTGCCCGCCGGCGACACCCGTGTGCCGGTGGTCCGCCTCCGTGCCTCCCTGTACGCATTTGCCGCTCTTGTCGCTGCCCGTCCCTCACCCGGAACCCTCAACCGCGAGATACGACGCCGGTTCCAGGTCCTCCAGGCCACCGGCGGCCACGCCTTTGACCCGGAACGCGCCATGCTGGTCACCGGCTATTTCCAGCCGGTGTTTCCCGGTTCCGTAACCAGAAAACCACCCTATCTCTATCCGCTCTATACCGTGCCCGGAAACCTCGCTGTCCGCCGCACCGGCAGCAGCGGCTCCAAGGCCATCGGCCGCCTGCAGAATGGCACCTTCCTCCCCTACTGGACCAGGGCTGAAATCGAACAACAGGGCAGGGCCCGCGGATACGAGCTGGTCTGGCTGCGGGATCCCATGGACGCCTTTGTCCTCCATGTTCAGGGCTCAGGCCTCATCCGTCTCACCGACGGCACCCTGCGCGGGGTTCACTATGCTCTCAAAAACGGCCGTCCCTATCGGAGCATCGGCAGATACCTGGTGCAAAGCGGCAGGATTTCCCTGGCCGATGCCAGCCTCAAGAGCATCCGCGCCTACATTGCCAGCCATCCCGATGAGCGGGACGAGATCCTGTACCACAACCAGTCTTTCATCTTCTTCAACTGGAGTCCCGGCCAGGGCGCTGTCGGCAACCTGGGTGTCCGCCTGACCCCGGGCCGCTCCATCGCCGTGGACCAGAGCTGCTTTCCGGCCGGCGCCCTGGCCTTTCTCTCCACGCGGCAGCCGGTGATGGACCGTCGGGGCAGGGTCACCTCCTGGAAGCCCCTGCAGCGGTTCGTCCTGGTCCAGGACAGGGGCTCGGCCATCCGCGGGCCCGGCCGGGTCGATCTCTTCTGGGGCACCGGTGCACGGGCCGGCGCCGCGGCCGGCAGGATGAAGGAGGACGGCGCCCTCTACTTTCTCCTCCTGAGGCAGGATCATGCAAGATAAGGCGAAAAAGTCAGCAGCAGTATATGAAAGGCCACGGCCCGGGATGGACTGGCGGCAGGTGGCCCGGATCTACCAGGAACGGGCCCGCGAATATGACGCCTGGTACGAGGACTCCCTCCTCTTTGATATCGAACTGGCCCCGCTGCTGGAGATCGTGGCCGGCCTGCCCCGGCCACGGCTGGAGATCGGGTCAGGGCCCGGTCGTTTCGGGGCGCGGCTGGGGGTGGAACTGGCCCTGGATCCCGCTCCTGCCGCCTTGCAACTGGCCCGCCAACGGGGTATGATGCCCCTAGCCGGCATTGGCGAGGAACTGCCGATCCGGGGGCAGCAGATCGGCACGGTCTTCCTGCTCTTCACCCTCTGTTTCCTGGAGAACCCGCGCCAGGTCTTCCGGGAGTGTACCCGGGTTCTCGCTCCCGGCGGCCGCCTGGTCATCGGCCTGGTGCCCGGCCTTTCGGCATGGGGCAGACTGCTGACCCGCAAGAAGGAGGAGGGCAATCCCTATTACAGGTATGCGGAGTTCCGGACCATTGCCCGCTGGACAGAGATGCTTGCGGAATGCGGCTTTACCGTGATCGATGCCCGGTCGACCCTGTTCCAGGCCCCTGAAAATCTGCAGCACCACGAACCTCCGCGTTCCGGCACCGACGAGGGGGCCGGATTCTGCGTCCTCGTGGCCTGCGCCAAGGAGACCGCCCCATGAACTTTGCCAACCTGATCACCCTGACCACCGATTTCGGCCTCCAGGATCCCTACGTCGGCCAGATGAAAGGGGCCATCCTCAAACGCAACGTCACCGCCAGGATCATCGACCTGACCCACGGCATCCCGCCCCACGACGTGCTGACTGCCGCCCTCACCCTGCGCACCAGCTATTCCTACTTCCCGGACGGCACCATCCACCTGGTGGTGGTGGACCCCGGGGTCGGCAGCCAGCGCTCCATCCTGGCCGCCACCGGCGACGGCCACCTCTTCATCGCCCCGGACAACGGTATCCTCTCCCTTCTTGCCGCCGACAACAGGCTGAAGCATGTGCACCGGGTGGAGAACAGGACCCTCTTTCCCTCCGAGGTAAGCTGCACCTTCCACGGCCGCGACATCATGGCGCCGGTGGCCGCGGCCCTTGCCGCCGGCATGCCGCTGAAGAGGGTGGGGCCGGAGGTCTCCTTTGCCGACTGCGAACGGCTCGATCTGCCGCGGCCCAGGATCAGTGCACAGGGCATCGAGGGCCAGGTCCTGCTCATCGACCGCTTCGGCAATGTCCGCACCACCATCACCACCGCCCTGCTGAGCCGCTTTCAACCCGGCAGTTTCGCCGGTATCGAGATAGGTGGCGAGCGGATCAACACCATTGCCACCACCTATTCCCAGTGTCCGCCGGGCGACCTGATCGCGGTCATCGATTCATCCGGCTACCTGGAGATCGCCGTCAACAAGGGCAGTGCCGCCGAGGTCACCGGCTGCGGGCCGGGCGATCCGGTGATCGTCCGCATGAAGAACCTGGCCATGGCAGAATAAAGGAGTGTGGTCAAAAACGTATAAAAGTCCCGGTATTTCTATGTCGTTGCCAATGGCGGCGCACTTTTCACAGAAACGAGACAAGCTGAAAAACCAATACTTTTGCCAGGAGAAGGAAAAATGAAGAAACAGGCCATTGTACTTGCCGCAGTCCTGCTGCTCTCCGGCTGCTCCACCATGGAGATGGGCAACCAGGGGGCCAAGACCGTTGCCACCGGCAGCGCCGGCGGCGCCACGGCAGCCAACGTCAACTCCCAGCTCGAGCGGTGCAGCGAACCGTTCGGGACCCTTGCCGTCAATGAGGACCACACCGCCAACTGGTATTCATGGCTGGGCCGGTACGGCATCCAGTCCACGGTACCGGTCCTGCGCCTGCTGGCCCAGCAGAGCAACTGTTTCGTGGTCGTGGAACGGGGTGCCGGCTTCAGGAGCCTGACCCGGGAACGCCAGCTCCAGGCCGCGGGCGAACTGCGGAAGAACTCCAATTTCGGCAAGGGACAGATGGTGGCCGCCGACTACACGGTCACCCCGACCCTGATCTTCCATGACAATGATACCGGCGGCATCGGCGGCGCGCTCGGCGGCCTGTTCGGCACGGTGGGCGCGATGATCGGCAGCTCCCTGCAGACGAAGGACTCCGAGGCCCTGCTCACCCTGGTCGACAACCGTTCCGGCGTCCAGGTGGCCGCTGCCGAGGGCAGCGCCCGTTCCATGGACATCGGTGGCCTGATGGGCATGTTCGAGGCCTCCACCGGCATCGGCGGCGGTCTGAGCGCCTACGAGAAGACGCCGGAAGGCAAGGTCATCGTCGCCTCCATGACCGATGCCTTCAACAACCTGGTACGGGCGGTGAGGAACTACCGGCCCCAGAAGGCCACCGGTCCCCACGGCATGGGCACCGGCGGCAGGCTCAAGGTGAACTGACAACAACGTAAAAGTCCCGCTGATGTAACAGTTCACCGCTATGCGGCCAGCCGCGAGCGCGTGCAGATGGCGTGCTGCTGAACTTTTACCCGCTGATTCAAGGTGGCTGCCGATAGCGGTAAACGCCTACAAAAAAACCGGCCGCGGATCCTGTCCGCGGCCGGTGGTTGCCGATAACGCTGAACTCTTAACTCTTCCTCACTCCCGCATGGCGGCAAACCGCTGCCAGAAATCGGGAAAGGATTTCTTCACACACTCCTCGCCCTGGATCCTGACCCCCGGGACCTTGAGACCGGCCACGGCAAAACACATGGCGATCCGGTGGTCATCGTAGGTCCCGATCTCGGCACCATGGAGATTGCCGCCTCCGGCACGGCCATGGATGATCATCCGGGCCTCCTCCTCTTCCACCTCGGCCCCCATCTTGCGCAGCTCCCGCACCATCACCGCCAGCCGGTCGCATTCCTTGATGCGCAGATGGGCGATATTGTCGATCACGGTGGTGCCCTCGGCAAAGGCGGCGACCACGGCCAGGGTGGGGGCGACATCGGGCATATTGCCCATATCCACCTCGATACCGGCAAGACGCTCAGGCCCGCTGACCGTGATGCCGCCGCCACGGGTGGTCACCTCGCAGCCCATCCGCGCCAGCAGCGGCACCAGGCCGGCATCCCCCTGCAGGGAGGGGACCGGCACATTGGCCACCGTGACCCTGCCGCCGGTGACAGCGGCCGCGGCCCAGAAATAGGAGGCCCCCGAGGCATCCCCCTCGATGCGGTACTCGCGGCCCTGGTAATGGCCCTGCGGGACCCTGAAAAAGGTCAGGGAGGGCGCCGCCCCCACCTGGATACCGAAATCGGCCATCACGTCCAGGGTCATCTCCACGTAGGGCCGGGACAGGACCTCGCCCTGGACCTCCAGCTCCGCCTCCCTGGCCGCATATGGGGCCACCAGGAGCAGGGAGGAGAGATACTGGGAGGACTTGCCCTCCGGCAGGACGGTGCGGCCGCCGCGCAGGCCGTCCGCCTCGATCCGCAGGGGCGGGCAGTCGGTTCCGGCCTCGCTGACTATATCCACGCCCCATCCCCGCAGGGCGGTGATGAGCGGACCGATGGGCCGCTGGGCCATGCGGCTGGAGCCGGTAATCCTGAACATGCCGTGGCCCAGGGCCGCCACCGAGGTCAGGAAGCGGGTGGCGGTACCGTTGTTGCCCAGATAGATATCGTTGTCAGGCCGGCGGATCCTGCCGCCGCACCCCTCCACCCGCCAGCGGGCCGGATCGGAATCGTCGATGCGGATCCCCATGGCCCGCAGGGCGGTCATGGTATAACTGGTGTCCTCGGAAGCCAGCGGTCCGGCAAGGACGGATGCGCCGTCAGCCAGGGCGGCGGCAATCAGGGCACGCTGGGTCAGGCTCTTGGAGCCGGGAACCTCGACGATGGCATCTATGGTGGCAACAGGCTCAATCTCGATCATTGTCTCTCGTCTAACTCCCGTCTGGCTTCTGATGCCGCAAAAGTGTCTGTCTTTTCAGGTGGTTACTCATAGTGGTGAACTATTGCAAAAGTTCAATGGGCGGCCAGTTGTTCCAGCAGGGCCCGGCGCATCACGTCCACCGGCGGCCGCACGCCGGTCCATATCTTGAACTGGACCGCACCCTGGTACTGGAGCATGGCCAGGCCGTCGATGACCTGGCAGCCGGCCGCGGCCGCCTCACGCAACAGCCGTGTCTCCAGGGGTGCATAGACAATATCCATGACCAGGGAGAAACGGGGCAGCAGGTCGGGGTCTATGGGCAGGCCATCGGCATGGGGCACCATCCCCACCGGTGTGGTATTGACCAGGACATCGGCCTCCACCTCGTGCAGCCGGTCAGGAGCCGTGAAACGGCAGCCCAGTGACTCGGCCAGATCTTTTCCCCGGGCCTCGGTGCGGTTGGAGATGACGACGCGGGCCCCGGCCTCGACAAGACCAAAGCCCACGGCCCGGGCCGCGCCACCGGCGCCAAGCACCAGGACCCTGCTGCCGGCGAGGCGGATCTTCTCGGCCAGGGCGAGGTTGGCGCCCTGCCAGTCGGTGTTGAAGCCACGGACCACCACCTGGCCGTCATCGGGATGACGGTAGAAGAGCAGGGTGTTGACAGCGCCGATCCGGCGGGCCACGGGATCGATCTCGTCCACATGGGCCATGACCGCCTCCTTGTGCGGCACGGTGACGGAGACTCCGACAAAACCGAGCTCCCGCAGGGCCGTCACCGCCCTGCCGGCATCCTCCACATCCATGGCCACATAGACACCGTTGATCCCGGTGGCCGCAAAGGCGGCATTGTGCATGGCCGGGCTCATGGAGTGGCCCACCGGATGACCGATGATTCCGTAGAGTTTGGTTGTTCCGTCAATGGGCATGATCCTTCTCCCACAGGGCAAGGAGTTCGTGCAGGCGGGCCGCGGAAAGCTGGCCCGGGGCCGTGGCCTGCTCTTCGTCCACGGCGACATAGGTCATGAAACCGCCCAGAAAGAGGCTGGCCAGGCGGCTTATCCGGCCCGCCTCGCCCATGCAGAAGGCGATGAGGGGGAAATCGAGTTCCGCGGCCCTCTCCTGCAGGGACAGGACCCGCAGCACATCACCGGTCTCCCTGGCCATGGTGATGATCTTGCCGATATGGGCGCCGCTGTCCGCCATCTCCTCCAGGATCTCCCGCAGCCTGCTCGATGGCGGGGTGGCCGAGAAATCATGGCTGGAGAGGATCAGGCGGGTGGGACCGCCCTGCATGGCATCCAGGAGCTGCCTGCGGGCCCGCGCATCGGCCCGCAGCTCCAGATCGACATAGGATGCGCCCAGCTCCACTGCCTCGATGAGAGGACGGATGCGGCCGGCATCATCCCCGTCGCTGCCTCCGCCCTCCCAGGTCGGCCTGTTGGTGAAGAGCAGGGGCGTATCGATGGTGCGGCAGCAGGTGGCCACATCAGGCCGCACCATGGCATCAAGCCGCACCTCCACCACATCCACCAGCGGCAGAACCGGCTGTACCGCCGCGACCACACCATCGCCATCCGGAGCGGCCACGGCCACGCATATCCTGCCCCGCCGTGCCATCAGCCACCCTCCACCTGCAGGGTACCGATGATATCCCGTACCGAGAGCATCCCCTCCTCCTGAAGAAAGGAACGGATGCCGGCAACGATCTCCTCGGTGACCGAAGGCTGACGGAAATTGGCCGTACCCACCTGGACGGCGCTGGCGCCGGCGATGAGAAATTCCAGCGCATCCCCGGCCGTGGCGATACCGCCGATCCCGATCACCGGGATGGAGACCGTGCGGGCCACCTGCCAGACCATGCGCAGGGCCACCGGCTTGATGGCCGGGCCGGACAGACCGCCGATGACGTTGGCAAGGCGTGGTCTTCTGGTCCGGCAGTCGATGGCCATGCCGATGAGGGTATTGATGAGGGAAACAGCGTCGGCGCCCGCCTCCTCCACAACCCTGGCCATGGCGGCGATGTCGGTGACATTGGGTGACAGCTTGACGATCACCGGCAGGTCGGTGGCGGCGCGGACAGAGGCCGTCACGGCGGCCGCCATCTCGGGCACCGTGCCAAAGGCGACCCCGCCCTGTTTGACATTGGGACAGGAGATGTTGACCTCCAGGGCATCGATGCCCTCCACCCCGCTCAGTTGTTCGGCCAGTCGGGCATAGTCGTCAATGGAATCACCGAGGATATTGACAAACACCCTGGTGCCGGCGGAACGGAGAAAGACCATCTTGCGGCGGATGAACTCGTCAACGCCAACGTTTTCCAGGCCGATGGCATTAAGCATCCCGCAGGCCGTCTCGACGATACGCGGCGGCGGGTTACCCGGTCGCGGCAGGAGCGAAATGCCCTTGGTCACCACCCCGCCCAGCCGGTGCAGGTTGACCAGGTCGGCGAACTCGCGGCCATAGCCGAAGGTGCCCGAGGCGGCCAGGACCGGATTGCGCAGCCGCAGCGGCCCGATGCGGACCCGGAGATCGATATCGTTGTGATCCGTCATTGCCAGGCCACCTCTCCGGCATCAAAAACCGGTCCCTGCAGACAGACGTGGGCATAGCCTTCGGTTGCCCGGACAGTGCAGCCGAGACAGGCGCCCAGGCCGCAGGCCATGTGCGCCTCCAGGGAGACCTCGCACTCGACGCCGGCGGCAAGACACCGGGCGGCAACGATCCGCATCATCGGGTAGGGGCCGCAGACATAGACCCTGCTCACCCGGGGCAGGACCGGATCCAGCAGGTCGGTGACAAAGCCGTGATGACCGAGGGTGCCGTCGTCGGTGGCGGTGTGGACGTCATAGCCCAGGGCAAAAAATTCATCGGCCAGCAGGGCCAGCTCCCGCTGGCTGGCAGCGCCCAGGAGGACGGGATCGAACTCGGGCAGACGGCCGTGCATAAGCAGCCTCTTGCCAAGGAAATAGAGGGGCGCAATCCCCATGCCGCCGCCAACCAGGCAGACCGGATCCTCTCGCTGCAGCCGGAAGCCCCGGCCCAGGGGCCCCAGCAGATCGAGCTTCTCGCCGGGGCGCAACCGGGCGAGACAGCGGGTGCCCTGTCCCACCACCTTGAAAAGAAGCTGCAGGTCACCGCCGGCAGAGACCTGGTGGATGGAGAACGGCCGCCGCAGGAGAGGATCAAAGGAATCGCCGACACGGACCATGACGAACTGGCCTGGATGGGCGGCAGCGGCGACAAGGGGCGCATGGAGGGTGAGGCGGATGATGGAGGCGGCAAGCTCCTGCCGGTCGAGAATCTGTGCTTTTTCCTGGAACTTGGTCATGGAAAAGTATACAAGGAATTGAGATGTACAGAAAAATTGCAGCAGTTCAGCAGGACGCCAGGTCTGCGTGACCGCGGCCGGCCACCAGGCAGGCGGGCGTGTCGAGACGCCGGCAGTCCGTTCCGCGGGCAGGCACGACTCCGCAAAGAGGTAAGGACTTCGTGCGGTCCCTGTGAACGCTGGCCTCCGGATGGCCTGCTGCCGAACTTTTACTGCTGCTGAACGTGAGAGCATTACCGAAGCTCAGTGGTCGCAGGCCCGGTCAGCGGCCTGCGGCATGGATCCCCATCATCACCCCGGAATATCCTTGGACTCCCTGTTTCTTGTTGCCAGTTTTGTCTTTGGTGCCGTCATCGGCTCATTTCTCAACGTGGTCATCTACCGGCTGCCCGACCGGTCGCGCTCCATTGTCTTTCCACCTTCGCACTGTCCGCACTGCTCGGCGCCCATCAGGTGGTATGACAATATCCCCATGCTCAGCTACCTGCTCCTGCGCGGCCGCTGCCGTTCCTGCGGGGAACCGATCTCACCCCGCTATCCACTGGTCGAGCTCTGCATGGCGCTGCTGTCGGCTGCCCTGTACGCCCGTTTCGGCGCCGGTATCACCTTTGCCTGCTATTTTCCCTTCCTTGCGGCCCTGCTGACCATCATCTTCATCGACATCGACCACCAGATCATCCCCGACGTGATCAGCCTGCCCGGCATCCTCCTCGGATTTGCTCTCTCGTTCGTCAATCCGCAGGTCAGCTGGCAGCAGTCGGCTCTGGGCATCCTGCTGGGCGGCGGCGTACTGTACGGGATCGCCGCCGGCTACATGCTCCTCACCAGACGGGAGGGCATGGGCGGGGGTGACATCAAGCTGCTGGCCATGATCGGCGGTTTCCTCGGCTGGCAGAGCCTGCTCTATGTCATCTTTGCCAGTTCTCTCGCCGGCAGCGTGGTCGGCATTGGTGCCATGCGAATCCAGGGCAAGGGCGGACGGACCCGGATCCCCTTTGGCCCCTTTCTGGCCCTGGCGGCCATGTCGTACCTCTTTTTCCGCGAGGATATCATGGCCCTCTGGCAGGCCTACCTGGCCACCGCGGGCAAGGGGTAAAACGGTACGCGCTCACAGGAACCGCACTTTGCACGGTCGTGCCTGCCCGCATAGGTGATGGCGTCGCAAAAAGTCCGATCTACTGCGTTGCAGCGGGTACGGCCAATGCTCGACTCCATGTAGGCCTCCGCCTGGCCGACACCGCTACGCCTTGTATATCGGACGTTTATGCTGAGCCATCTTTAGAGTGTGATGGACTTTTTATGCGTCCATCATAGGTAGGCTATCGGAGTCTACGCTTACCTGCGCTCAGGCACGCCTGCACAGGTAAGCGTAGACTCCGAATCTGCGGCCCCTGAGACCGCTTACACCATTGTGGTCGGATAACCCGGTGGTTCGCCATCCCGTGAGGGGTTACATAAAACGCCCGAACCACACTGTCCTGAAAATTTTCGTGATAGTTCACCGCTATCAGCAACTACCTGAAGAAGAGCAATACTTTTGGTATCAGGGCATGGCCTCGCTGGTCCGGAAATCCAGTTCCCCCAGGTCCCCGCCCTGTTCCAGGGCAAGAGCGATCATCTCCCCGAACCGTCTTGCCTCGGCAAGCTGATCCCTGGTATGGCCATACTTGTGGTAATACCTTGAGATCCATGAGTGACGCTCGGGAACCCGGCCGGCGAGCTTGAGAAAGACGCCGAGGGTGCGCCACGGTTCGGGGTTGGGATGGGTGAAAACGATCAGGTTGTCGACCAGGGCGCCGCATTTTCTGAGCAGCGCCCGCAACCCCCACCAGTGCATGCGCCAGTAGCCGCGGCAGGAGATCAGCGGCAGCACCTTTTTTCCCCTGAACAGACGTTCTCCGTCACGGTCGAAGAGAGAGAGGACCGGGCCACTGGGGTTATAGGACCAGGTGGGGCCGGCAAGGATGATCAGGTCATACTCCTGGAAACATTTCCCGGACAGCTCCCTGATGGGAATACGCTGCCGCAGCGCAGTGAGCACCATCATGCGCACGGTCCTGGCCACGGTGCCGATGGGGAAATGCAGGGGCTCGACCGGTTCGATCCGCTCCCATTCCACCGTGACCAGGTAACGCTGCATCCCTTCGGACATGGCATGGAGGAGATTCTTGGTCTGACTGGAGAAGGAGAAATAGAGGAACAGAATCCTCTTTCCGCCTTCCTGCACGGTGTCTGCTTCCATGGATCGCTGCATATGACGGGGGAACTCGGGTAAGCCGGCCCCTGTCCCCGGCCGGGGGCAGGAACGGGCCGCGAACATGCCATCCCCTTATAGCACACACAGGGCATAAAAAAAAGCCCCCGCAATGGATCGGGGGCTTTGGTTGGACAGATTTCCGTGTGACAAGGGATCAGGCGTG
This sequence comes from Desulfobulbaceae bacterium, assembly GCA_026987195.1. Lineage (GTDB taxonomy): Bacteria > Desulfobacterota > Desulfobulbia > Desulfobulbales > Desulfobulbaceae > DRKI01. The sequence goes on from JALSNC010000122.1 coordinate 27,701, forward strand.
GATATCCTCTTCCACCTTGACGGCGATCTTGTAGAGCACGGAGAGGATGAAGAACCCTGTGCACCAGACGGCGATGGTGATGAATATCTCGTTGGCCGTGGGATAGTACTCGGTGATCTGTTCCAGAGGATTGGGAACAAAGCCGCCGAGGACAAAGCCGATACCCTTGTCCAGCCAGAGCGAGATGAAGAGAAGCACGCAGCCCAGGCCCAGGTAGAAATCGTTCTGCCGTCGCGTATAGGGAATGGAGAGCAGGGCAATGGCGATGACTCCCAGGATCACGAAGCCGTACATGAAGGGAACAAGGTTGTCGTAGGTAACGCCATGCTCGGTGATGCCGAAGAAGAGATAGTCAAGTGCAGCCTTGTGGCCGGGAATATTGGAGTAGTAGGCGACGAAAAACTCCAGGCCGACGAAGAAGGCATTGGTCAGGGCGGCATAGAGTATGATGGTAACCAGCTTGTCGATGGCCTTCTTGCCGGCATCGAACTTGGTGACCCGCTTGAGGATCAGGGCGGCAACCACGATCAGCGAGGGGCCGGCGGCAAAGGCTGAGGCCAGAAAGCGGGGAGCGATGATGGCGGACAGCCAGAAATGCCTCCCGGGAAGACCGCAGTAGAGCATGGCGGTCACCGTATGAATGGAGATGGCGAACGGGATCGAGATATAGACAAAGGGGTAGATCCACTTGGGCGGCGCCACCTCCTTGTGCTCGGAGGTGAGAATCACCCAGCCGCACAGAAGGTTGAGGAAGAGATAGCCGTTGAGAACGATCATGTCCCAGAAGAGCATGGAATGGGGCGTGGGATGCAGAAGCACGTTCAGGGCCCGGATCGGCTGACCGAGATCGACGATGATGAACATCAGGCACATGATCAGCGAGGCGATGGCCAGGAATTCGCCCAGGATGGTGATCCTTCCGAATTCCTTGTAATTGTGAATATAATAGGGCAGAACGAGCATCACGCCTCCGGCTGCGACACCGACCAGGAAGGTGAACTGGGAAATGTACAGTCCCCAGGAGACATCCCGGCTCATGCCGGTCAGCCCGAGACCGTAGTTATACTGCCGGACGTAGCATATTGCCCCGATGGCCATGAAAGTGCCCAGGAAGGCCAGCCACATCCAGTAATACTTGTTTCCTTTTAGCGCTTTTTCTAACATGGCGTCCTCATACAATATAAAAGACTGATGGATGGGTACCCAGTGATGGTTTACGCTGAATGGTGAAGTTGGTCTTCAGCATCTGCCGGATCTCGGAGTTGGGATCATTGAGATCGCCGAACACAATGGCCTTGCTCTCGGCGCACGCCTCGACACAGGCCGGCTGTTTGCCAAGACCGACACGCTCGGCGCACATGTTGCACTTTTCCACCACACCGCGCATCCTGGTGGGAAACTTGCGATTGAGCTTGTTCATGTCCAGGCCGGCCCGGGGATCACGCCAGTTGAAACTCCGGGAGCCGTAGGGACAGGCGGCCATGCAGAACCGGCAGCCGATGCAGCGATGGTAATCCATGGCGACGATGCCGTCCTTGTTCTTGAAGGTGGCCTTGGTCGGGCAGGCGCGGACGCAGGGCGGAGTGTCGCAGTGGTTGCAGAGAACCAGCACCTCGTTGTCCAGGGTCAATTTGTCCTTGTAGTAGCTGGAATGCTCGGGAAATGCATTCTCATACTCGGCCAGCCAGATCCACTTGATCTCATGCCTTTTGTTGGTAAAGTGGGGCACGTTGTGGGTCGAGTGGCAGGCATGGATTGCCTTCTCCGCCAGCTCGGGATCTTCGCGGAACTTCCGCAGGTCGATGACGAGTCCCCACCGCCTCCCGGTTTTCGCGACTTCCCCGGCCTCGCCGTGACCCTTGGCCTCGGCCTCGTGCGTCTCCGCCAGGGCGGCAGGGTCGATCTCCTTGGCAGCTCTGGCCCCGACCGGGCTCGTGCCGGTGACAAGCCGGTCAACCACTGCCGGTCCCCCAAGTCCTGCCAGCGTTGAAATGCCGGCAATCTTAAGGAAGTCTCTTCTCTTCTTATCCATCAGAATATATCCTCCTTTGCGGCTCACTCAACAGGAGCTAAATGGCAATCCCAGCAATACGGAGTCACAGATGCGTAGGTGTGACATCTGTCACAGAACTTTTTCTTGCTCGAATGACACTGCATGCAGGTGTTCATCAGGCTCTTCTGGTACTCCTTTCCGGCGATCTTCACGTCATACGAGCGGTCACCCGTGCGCAGCACCAGATCTCGCCACCGGTTGAGCAGCTGCATGTGCTCGGCCCGCATGTCGGCAACCGGCAGTACGCACTCCTTGACATCCTTGGGCAGCTCGGGCTTCGGCACCTCCGAGGCGTCGCCGTGGTTGTACCAGACGGGAAAGGTGATAAACAGGACAAAGATGATCAGTCCCGGAATGATTTTATCACTGTCATACATCGTTAATCCTCCATTCCTGCCAGGGAATTAGACCAAAGTCCGAAGACCTTCATCAAGTTCTTGTCTCTGTTCACCTTCAATTACCAGGGCATTGCCCACCAGCTCGCTGAGGCCGCAGACGGTCACCTCGGGCACCCAGTAGTTCATCAGGGTGGTCAGGGTGGCGCGGTCAATGGCACAGACACAGCCGAGGTGGTTGACGCCATGTTTTTCGTGCACGTAGCGGACCGCATTGGCGCGGGGCAGACCGGCGCGCATTCTCAGCTCCATGATCTCGTCGGTGTTAAGCGCCGTTCCGGAGCCGCAGCAGAAGGTCTTCTCACGGATGGTGTTTTCCGGCATCTCCCACCACTGGTCGACCACGTGGTCGAGGATGTAGCGCGGTTCCTCCAGCAGGCCCATGGCCCGGGCAGTGTTACAGGAGTCGTGCCAGGTCGCCTTGACATGGCTGTTGCGGCTCTTGTCCAGGGTGATCTTGCCGTTCTTGATCAGGTCGGCGGTAAACTCGGAGATATGCACCATCTTGGTGGCCTTGGCGTTTTCAAACACCGTGCCGGTGATGGGCGACCTGGGCACCTCGAGGAAATCCGCCGGCCCGTTCATGGTGTTCATGTACTGATGCACCACGCGCCACATGTGACCGCACTCGCCGCCGAGGATCCACTTGACCCCCAACCGCTTGGCCTCGGCATACATCTTGCCGTTGAGTTTCTTCATCATCTCGTTGGAGGTGAAGAGGCCGAAGTTACCGCCCTCGGAGGCATAGGTGGACCAGGTATAGTCCAGGCCGATGGCCTCGAACAGCAGCAGATATCCCATGCAGGTGAAGAGCCCGGGCTCGGCAAACACATCGGCCGAAGGGGTGATGAAGAGGATCTCGGCCCCCTTGCGGTTGAAGGTCGGGTTGACCTTGACCCCGGTCAGGTTCTCGATATCCTCGCACAGGAAATCGATGTTGCCCTTGAAGGCCTGGGGGGTAAGTCCCATGTGGTTACCGGTGCGGTTGGAGTTGGCCACCGGCTCCATGGCCCAGTTGATGCCGCAGCCCACCAGGTGGAGCAGCTCGCGCAGCATCATGGTGATCTCGGCGGTGTCGATACCGTAGGGGCAGAAGACGGAACAGCGGCGACACTCGGTGCACTGGTAGGCGTACATAAACCACTCCTTGAGCACACCGACTGTCATCTCGCGGGCCCCGGCCATCTTGCCGAGCAGTTTGCCAGCCAGGGTAAAGTCGTTCCTGTAGACCGAACGGAGCAGTTCCGCCCGCAGGACCGGCATGTTTTTCGGATCACCGGTGCCGAGGAAGAAATGGCACTTGTCCGCACAGGCGCCGCAGCGGACACAGCAATCCATGAAGATCTTCAGTGAACGGAACCTGTCCAGCCGGTCGGCCAGCCCGTTGATGATGATCTCCTTCCAGTTTTCCGGGAGCTTCCAGTCGTCATCCTCCGGATTCCACTCGCGGGCATTGGGGAAACTCACCCCCTGCTGGCTGTCCAGATACTTGAGGATATCCGGCTTGGTGGTGTAGGCGTAATTTCCCGGCTTGAACTTGACCGGTATCTCCATCCAGGGCTTTGTCGGGATCGACCCTGTCATCAACGAAGGACCCTCGACAACGCTCCGCGCTAACTTGTCTACCTTTACAACTGCCATTGCTCTATCCTTATCCTCTTGAGGTTATGCAACCGTTAGTCGTCGGCCTTTTTGGGCAACTCTTTCTCGACAGGGATTCCCTGCTCGACCATATCCTCCCTGAACTCATCCTCGTAGCTCGCATAGGAGTGCGGTTTGATATCCGGGTTCCAGGGATTGATGTGGCGTACCATCCGCGAATTGTTGGGCAGGTTCCTGGTGGGGCTCAGGAAGACACCGCCCATGTGCATCAGCTTGCTGAACGGAAAGTAGGCAAGCAGGGTGGAGACGAGAAACAGGTGGACATAGAAGATCGCCCCGATATCGGTGGTGATGGATGGCTGAAAGGTGACAAGACCCACGGCGAGCCGCTTGATGGCGACGATATCCACGTCGGTGCGCAGGAAGAAACGCATCAGGATACCGGTGGTGGCGATGGCGAAGATGAGAAAAAGCGGAAAGTAGTCGTTGGCCAGCGAGATGTACCGTACCTGCCGGTTGATAAGCCGGCGACCGAAAAGCAGGACCAGGGCCAGCAGAATGGTGGCATCGGTGAGATACATGGTGGGGGCACCGATCTGGAGTATGCCGTCGCCGAACTCGAGAGCCTTGACGAATCCCGGCACCGGATCCAGGAACAGCCGCATGTGGCGCAGGACGATCATCAGGAAGCTGTAATGGAAAAGAATACCGAACAGCCACAACCATTTGCTCGACTCGTAGGTCAGCTTGGGGCCGTCGTAGACAGAGGCCTTGGTATTGCGCCAGAGCGAACGGAACAACAGGATTTCAAGGGCCATCCTCGCAACCACCTGCGAGGCATTCACCGGTGACTCGAGCTTGTCCTGCTTGATCCACGGCAGGGAGTATTCCTGACCGCAGGTTGTCGGAATCCTGAACGGAACCGGTGATTTGGCCCATTGGACCACCCGGTAGCAGAATCCGCCCAGAAAGAGGGCCATGGCCAGGTACGGAATCGCAACACCAAACAAGTATTGCATTCCCGGTATCTGCGCCCCAATCCACGCAATCAACACCAAGGCAATAACTGCCGCCAACGGGAAGGTGTACTTCATCGATCACTCCCTCGCTTTCAAGTTAAACGTTAACTTTGATCCGAAAACGCCTGCCCACTCCCAACCGCCAGGCGTCTTCCCGGTTTGTTGTGGCTGCGGCCCATACGCTGGTCCGGCCATGCTGGTTATATGAAAATCTCCACCGGGAACCCCTCATCCCCGCGGAGATCTCCATGTTCCTCTGTGCCACCGGTCCGGCCATCCGGACAGACCGCACCACTGCAGCCAGGCCGGGACCGCCGCTTCCCGTGTCCGGGGCGGAACATCCCGCAGACATCGAACTGCCAGGACTGTGCCGCGTCAGTGAACCGGGGGTTTATCCTGTATGCCGCGCCGGGCCAGTGAGGACGGGCAGCCGGAATCGGTGAGGATATAACTGCCGCTTTTCAATTCACGAATCCGGTTCTCGTACAGCTGTTCCCGGCAGGCGGTGTACATATCAAAAGCTGCCAGCGCAGCCCGGTCTATATCGCAATCAAATGAATCGAGCTCGGAGAGAAGATGACGGGTGTTCTTATCGGCGGAAAGGACCTGCCTGACCACCCACTTGAGCTCCAGAATCGGCGCAACGGCCTGCGCCGGGGTAAATTCCTGGACCGCACGGATACGGATCACCTGGTCCAGGGGCGCCAGGTACTCCTCCCTGGGCGCCTTGCTGAGCAGCAGGTCGAAGAGGGAACTCAGGCCTTCACGGATATTGACCCCCACGGGATTGGCGAACTTATCCCTGGACCGCTTGAAAAAACCCGACGAGACATAACTGTCCAGTGTCCTGTCAACCCAGGTGGACAGGATCTGCTTTCTCTTGCTTTTCAGTGTCTCGATCAGGTTCATCGCTCTTCAATATTATTTGCTTTTTGCTTCAGGCAGAAATGAATGATGATTCATACGGAACAAGCTCTAGCATGATTGTAAACTGATTTCAAGAGAAAAATTTCAGCGCGCCCTGCCGATTGTCGCCGCAGGAACCACCGAATCCTGCATCAGGTAGAGGGCAACGTCGACAAAGGGATCCTCGGCCAGCTGCTCGGCAAGTTTCTTTTTTTCCTTGTTTGCCTCCGCACCCTTCTCTTCATCGACACCCATCAGGCCCACGGCCCGGGCCTCGGCCCTGGCCCTGGCCAGTTCCTCCTTCTCGCGGCGCATTCCTTCCAGAAAATCCGCGACCTTCGTCTGTTCACTGCGCTTTTTCGCCTTGGCGAGTTCGTCCCTGATGACCTGGAACCTCTTGCTGGCCGCCACCCACTGCCTGCTCTCGCGCCGCGCCTTTTCGATATCGAAATGCGGCCCCTGCCAGCGCTGATAGCCGACATCCTGTACCCGGTCCCAGGGCAGGGAGTTCTCCATGTACTTCTCGCCGCTCTTCAGGTAATCGAGCATGCTCGGCACCACAATGTCAGGCTCCACGCCCTTGTACTGGGTCGAGCCGCCGTTGATACGGTAAAACTTCTGGATGGTGACCTTCAGCGCCCCGAGATCATCGTACTTCTTCAGGTGCAGCAGCGGCAGGTTCCGGTTCAGGTCCATCAGGACCTGCACCGTCCCCTTGCCATGGGTATGCTCGCCGCCGATGATCAGCGCCCGGCCGTAATCCTGCAGGGCCGCTGCCAGAATCTCGGAGGCCGAGGCGGAAAACTGGTTGACCAGGACAATGAGCGGACCATCATAGGCCACGCCGGGATCCTCGTCCTCCAGGACCCGGATCATACCCTGCGAATTCTTGACCTGAACCACCGGGCCACCGGGCAGGAACAGCCCGGAGATGGCCACGGCATCGGTGAGGGCACCGCCACCGTTGTTGCGGAGATCAAGGATCAGGCCGCGGATCCCCTTCGTTTTCAGCTTTGCCAGCTCGGCCCTGGTGTCATCGGTGACATTGCGGCCCTTGCCGCCATTGAAATCACGGTAGAAACTGGGGATCCTGATATATCCGATCTTCTCGCCGCCCGGGGTCCTGAGCAGCGCTGACTTGACATAGGTCTCCTCGATCTGGACCACATCACGGATGATGGGAATCACCAGTCTGGTGCCGTCGGGTTTCTGGACCGTCAACCGGACCTCGGTCCCCTTGGGCCCCCGGATATAGCTGACCGCATCCCGGATCCGCATGTCACTGATATCCACGGGATCGGCATCCTTTTCCGCAACCGCCAGGATGGTGTCCTCGGCCTGGAGCTGGCCCTGCCGCTCGGCTGCGCTGCCCGGAATGATCCGTACCACCTTGATATGTCCGTCCTCCTCGCGCAGGAGGGCGCCGATACCCTCCAGGGAGCCGCTCATGTGGATATCGAAATCCTCCTTCAGGGTCGGGGCCATGTAATCGGAGTGGGGATCAAAGGCCCTGGCAACGGCATCGAAATAGCGGTTGTAGTATTCCTGGCGGGTCACCTGCAGCAGCCGGTGCAGGTACTGGTGATTCCGCCTGCGGACCTTGTCCACGGCCTTTTTCCACAGCTCCCGGTCCACCGGCCGGGCCTCGGAAGAGGAGGTTCCGCGCACCTGCTCTTTTGCCTCTTTCCTGTTCCGCTCATCCACCAGGCCCAGATAGATGTCCAGGACCTGCAGTTTGAGAATGCGCCGCCAGCGGTCCCTGAGCTCATCTACCCCCTTGGCATAGTGGATCTTTTCCGGGTCGGTCTCCAGGTACTCCTCCCGGTTCGGGTCAAAGCCCCTGTCCATGATCGCATCGATCATCGACCGGACCTGCCGGATACGTCCGGTAAGTATCTGGCTGCCGACATCGGGCAGCACCATGCGACCACTTCTCAGCTCGTCGTCGATATGGTCGGCAAAGGCGCCAAGCTGATCGACATCGGACTGGAGCAGAAACCGTTTCCTGGGATCGAGCTGCTTGAGGAAGAGGGCAAAGGCGGCACGCGACAGGTCGTCATCGAGCTGTTTGTGCCCGAAATGCTGCGCCGGCAACTGGTGGCTCAGCATGTAGGCGATGAGGCGGTTGCGGTCGCTGTCGAACCCCACCGGCATGACCCGGGCGGCGGCAGAGCCGGCGACCAGAAAAACGATGAGAACCCAGGTACTGACTGTTCGGGAAAAACGCATCACGGGATCACTCCAATCTGAGAAAACAGCAGTGCTGAACCAGGTTACCCGGTCGCAGCCACAAGAGAGATATTCAGACAGATCCCCCGGCCACTGCACTCACGAAGCAGTGCACAGGGGATTCCTGTCTCTTTACCACGGTGACCACGGCAAGTAAACAGTCAAAAATGTGGGTATATCGGGAAATTTGTTCCCCCGGGACAGGGATGGCAGGGCCATGCCCGTCCCGGACAGCGAGTGGTGGAAACAGGAAGTGCCCACAGGGACCGCACGGAGTCTTCGCTTACCTCTATGCACGGTCGTCCTGTCCGCACGTAAGCGGTCACAGGTACCGCATCTTCGCACGGTCGCTCCTGTCCGCATAGCAGGCTGTCGGAGTCTCCCCGCGATCAGGCACGCCTGCACAGGTAAGCGTAGACTCCGAATCCGCGGCCCCTGAGACCGCCTGCATCATTGTGGTTGAAAAACCGATGAATGGTCATCCCGTGAGGGATTACGGACAACATGCCGTCAGAGGGGCCGGGGCTGGAGCACCTCCTCACTGTCAGGGGAAGGTGGAGACGATTCCCGCCCGGATGGCGGCGGAACCGGAGGGGCAGAGGTGTCACCGGCCGGTGCCTGAAAGAGAGGGAACCGGTATTCAAACCGGACATCCAGGACCTGGACGCGGTGGTTGAAGAGGTCGGCGACCAGCAGCTGGCCTGCCCGGTTCAGGGCCAGGCCGGTGGGGTACTGGAACCAGCCGGGAGCATTGCCGAGACCGCCGAATTCGTACATGAACACCCCGCTCAGGTCGAAGATCAGGATGGTGTGGCGCATGTAGTCGACAATGTAGACGGCTCTTTTCTTCTCGTCAATGACCAGGCTCCTGGGGCGGCTCATCTTGCCTGTGGAGCCGCCCTTCTGGCCGAAGGCGAAGAGAAACTCCTCTGCCGGGCTGTAGACGTAGACCCGGCTGGTTTCCTCGCTGAGCAGGTACAGATGACCGGAAGAATCCCTGGTCACGTCCACGATCTTGACCGGACCGACCATCGATACCGGTTCCTCTTTCTCCTCCTCTGCCGGCCGGGGCCGGAGGGCCGGTGGCAGGAGATCGCGCAGTTCCCGGCTCACCGCATCCCCGGCCTCCATGTCCTCAACCGGTGCCGCCTCCGTCCGGTGGCCACCGGCCTCCCCGTTTTCCTCCCGGCGGCGCAACGCCTCCACCGCCTTGCGGTCAACGATACGATCCTCCGGCCTGAGCCAGTGCAGGAACCTGCCCTGGCGGTCGAGCACCACCACACCCCTGCTGTTGAGCCCGGCGACGTAGATGGTGCCCTCCTGGCCGATCACCATGTGGTGCGGAGAAAACTCCTTGCCCCCGGGCACGTCGGCAAAATCGATCTCCCGCACCGGGAAAAAGGCGGGATTGAAGATCGTGATCCGCCCGGACCTGCGGGCGGACCTGCCCTGGCAGATGTAGAGGTTGTCCTCCCTGTCCATGTAGACGCCCCTGGGTGTTTCCGCGCCTCTGCCGGCAGCCAGGGAGGCCACGGGAAAAAAATTGGGGCCATAGACCACCACCCTGCCCTCGCCGCCGGTGACGACATAGGTCTCGTCCAGGCCGTGATCATTGAAGACGGCCGAGGGATAGCGCAGCGGCTCGCCCTGTTCGTCCCGGGTCAGCACGGCCACCACCCTGACCTCCACCCGCGGCTCTCCACTGTCTTCCTCGCACCGGCCGGCCGGCACCCGGAAAAAACAGACGGCCGCCAGGGTCAGCAGGAGCAGCGGGATCAGGGACTCAGTGATGGCATTTCGAGCAGACATGACCACCGAGAACGTCCCCGATCAGGAGATACCGGTACCGGGAACCGTGGGGATTGTGGCAGGAAGAGCAGGCGAACGTCCGTCCCCTGCGGCGGGGATCCGGAACCCCCTGGAGCGGATGGTTGCCCACAGGATGTCCCTTGCTGATCCCCTGCAGGCCGACGTGACAGCTGACACAGAGCTGGTTGATGGGGCGGTAGAGCTGAAAACGGTTGTCACTGGCGTGGGGATCGTGACAGGCGATGCAGCCGCTGCCCTCGATGATCCCGTGGGAGAAGAATCCCAGGGATTTCCGGAGGGACCTTTTCTTGTCCGAGTGGCACCCCACGCACAGCCCGGCCCGGCCATCCGCCCAGAGCTGATATTTGTAGGCGTCGCCGTGGGGATCGTGACAGACCGTACAGTCGCCGATGGCATAGGGGCCGTGGACATATTTCTTCTGCAGCAGTTTTTTCTTGTTCACATGGCAGCCGAAACAGAGCTCATTGACCCGGGCCGAGGGTATGGTCACCCGGGTCCCCCTGGTGCCGATCCGGTGGCACCCCAGGCAGAGAACGTTGGCCGACGGGCCGTGCAGCCATTTCTCCCGGGTGCTCAGGCGGCGGTGGCAGGAAAAACAGAGCGGGGCATAGGCGGGGTCCGCGGCGAACCGCTCCCGATCCGCACCGGTCGAGACCGACCCCTTCCCGGTGTGGCAGCCGGCGCAGGCAGATGGCACCACGGAAAGACGATGAAAGACATAGGCGGCAGGATCCTCGAAATCGACGCTACCCAGGGTCCGCACCGGACGGTACCGGATGGCGAGCCGCCTGCTGCCGGGCTCGACGACAAAGGTATTGTCACCCGGGCGCAGAGGGAGGCGATAATGGAAGATCATGCCACCCTGCCGCTGCCAGCGGCCGGCGGGCAGGATCCTCTCGCCCCCACCTTTGCCGCCCGTCGTCATGGTCACCTGCAGCCGCTCCACCTCGGCACCTGTCGCCCGGATCACCATGGTGGCCACCGGTCTCCGTGCCTGGATGATGATGTCGGTGCCGGGTGGCGTCAGGATAGTATAGGCCGCCGCTTCCCGGGCGGGCAGCAGGCAGGTCACCAGAAGGGCCAGGAAAAACAACAGGCACCGGGGAACGATCACTGGGCAAATCAGCATGGCTCGTATACCGAAATTGATTGAAATCATTGCATGACCGTGATTCCCGCCGGCCGTGCACCAAGGGGGATCAGACCGACGGATTTCATGCTCACGGGATCGACGATGGAGATGGCCTCTTCCTCCTCGTTACCAACGTATATCAGCTTTCTGCCATGGATATCGGCAACTTCAAGCGGTCGGCCACTCAGGGGGAGGGTTCTGGCGATGCCCAACTGTCCCGGCCGCAGGATCGACAGGGAGGCGGAGCCGTAATCGGCCACATAGATCGCATCGTCCAGGGCCAGGATGCGGCGGGGGCTGAACCCCACCGGAATCCTCCGGCCCGCGCTGCCCAGTTCCAGGTCGTACTGCAGTACCGTGTTGGAGCCCGACTCGGCGATATAGAGCAACTTGTCCCGCCAGACGGCCAGGCCCTCGGGACGTCCGGAGGTGGAGATGCTCCGGACCGTGGCCAGGGTCTCCGGGTCCACCAGGACCACGCTCTGGGAAAACGACAGGGAGACGGCAAGCAGGTTCATCTTTTCCAGGTAGATAATGTACACCGGCCCGTAGCCGAGACGAACGCGGCGATCCACGCTGCCGGACCGCAGATCCAGGCGGAGAATATTGCCCCGCGCGCGGTCGACGATATAGGCCCACCGGCCCTGCGGCCCCAGGGCCATGTGGGTGAGCCTGCCCGCCATGGAAAGCCGGTAGGTCTCCACCACCCTGTTCGCCGCCGCCGCGATGCGCTTGACGCCCATGTCCGCCGGGGTCAGGGCATAGAGGCTCCCGGTAGCGGCCAGGGGGGCACGCAGCAGGTAGGATGGCGCACCGGCAACCCCCAGGGAATCGTAAACCCAGTTCCTGTCCGTGCGGATCATGTAGACGGTATTGATATCGGGGCAGGCCACATAGGCGACATCGGCAATGAGATTCTTCAGCCGCGGTGCCAGGGACAGGACCGGACGGAACCTGTTGCCGCTGGTCAGCGAGGCCGGCACGTCCCAGGACAGGAACAGGGAGCGCGAATCTCCCCGGCCGACAAAGAGGGAACCCGGAATGGCCAGATCGGCGACCCTGGTGACCGGCGTCAGATTACGCTCTGCCGCCCCCTCGTGCAGGAGAGCACCCGCCAGGGTCAACCGCAGGCGAAGATAGTTTCCCGGCGCAAGCGACGTCCTGGCGAGGAAAATGCGGCGGTCTCCCACGCGACCGGAACGGACCGTGGCCGGGTGGCCGGCCACCGGCTGCCAGGTACCGCCAGCGGCCAGGATCTCGATGGAACCGATCCGCATCTCCAGGTCAGGGCCCCGGTTCTGCTTCAGATTGAGAAACAGCGACAGCAGGCCGGAGTCGGGGACAACGACTCCGCCACCGCTGCCGGCTCCACCTCCGGGCACACAGCCACACAACAGGAACACCAGGCCACAGGCCAGCAGCAGCCGCTGGAAGAGAGGGGCCATCAGAACGCCCTCCTGCTGGTACCGGCATTATTGCCCTCGGTGATATCGATCAGCGCGCCGTGGTAATGGCACTGGTCGCAGTCAATGGCATCGGGCGGCCCCGGACCATGGCAGACAGGGCAACGCCCGGCCAGGGAGCCGCTGTAGGGTGCGTCACTGCTGGAATGATGCACGTATCGCCAGGCATTGGCGGTGCCGCCGATGGCGTCCTGGTCATCCTGGTGGCACCGCTTGCAGGCAAAGCTCCAGTCGGGGGTCTGGTAGGTGACGATCGCGCCCTCCAGGTCGCCGCCATTGATCCGCCGCCGGATCAGCATGACATTGGCCGAGCCGTGCGGTTCATGGCAATCGGTGCAGGACAGGACATAGTCGCCCCCGGCACCGAAGGGCAGCTTGATATCCAGGCCGCCGTCCATGGCCCGCACGCCGTGCTTGTCGCCCGAACTGGACCAGTCGATGGGCCGGACATTCCGGCCCAGGGTGGTGCTGCTGATGGTGTCGGTGGTGTTGTGGCAATCGGAACAGAAGGTTACATAGTCCGGTGTCGCGGCCCGGCCGGCGGCGGCCGTGGCGCTTGCATCAGGTTCCCGGTCCGTACCGCCGCCGGTGCAGAAGGGGGGCTCGTACCTCGTATTGTAGGCACTGTCCATGGTCTCGGTGGTGCCCCAGAGACTGAAATGATCTGTGGGGCGGGACATGACCGACAGGCCGGGATCGGCGGGGGCGCTCCGGTTCCTTTTGGCCAGGTGCGGGTTGTGGCAACCGTTGCAGGGGTTGGAATCGGGCCGGAACCAGGAGAAACGGCCGTTGGCAAAGTTCCAGATGTCATAAAGATTATGGTAGGATACCTGGTTCATGGTCGCCATGATCGAGGTGGTGTCCACGGTGGCGCAGCCAAAGGTTCGGCTGTAGTCGCTGTTGGTGACCGGCTGGGCCGACCCGGCGCCGTTGTGGCAGTAAAAACAGAAGTTGTCCGCCTCGGCAAAGGGCCCGGCCTGACGGGCGGTATCAAAGTTCTGTGCAAACAGGGCAAAATAGCCCGGCCCGGTCACGGGTTCCGGTTCACTGCCGGCGATGGAGGCATGCTGTTCGTGACAGTGGGCGCAGTTGCCCCTGGCGTAGCCGAACCCGGAGGGGGGCGTATTGCCGATCACCGGCCGGAAGACACCGTCGGAGGCAGAACCGTGTGCCGAGTCGATATAATCGCCGCCGGCGGCGGAGCCCGGCGGCAGCAGGAAACAGGCCAGGATGAACAGAAGGATCGTTTGCATTGCAGTTGTTTTTCAGTGGTCAGTTCTTGCTGTTATGGCAGACGCCGCAGCCGTTGTAGCCGCCGCCGGGCCAGGCCTTGTAATCCCAGCGCAGGATGGAGGCATAGGGTGTGCCATGGGCGCGGTGACAGGAGAGGCACATGACCACGGCGTCATCGGCCCGGGTATAGATGGTGGTGTTCAGGGTGGCGGAGGTGTCGGCGGTGGCCACCGGCGAGATCACCGAATAGGTGTTGCCGGTCCCGGAACCGCCGTTGTAGGCCCGGTATTCGTCCGAGGACGAGGCGTTGGCCATGTCGAAATCCGTGGGGTGGCGCAGCCAGACACCGGTGCCATAGGTGGCGCCGGCGGCGACACTGCCGGTGCCGTTGTGGAAATACTTGTGGCAGCGGGCGCACAGTGAACTGATACTGCCGGTGGCCTGGTCGGTCTCGGCAGTACGGTCGATACCATAGTACTTGTTGTGGCGCAGGTCGGTGGGATGGTATTCATAGTCCGGATCCCCCAGTCCCTGTACCGACTCGAGGAACCGGTAACTGGTGGCTATGGTGGAGCCATCCTGCCAGACACTGTTGTCCTTGCCGTGGTGCCCCCCCTTCAGGGCCGTGATCTGGTCAGGTTCCCGGGAATCGCCATGGCACCCCATGGAACCGGCGCACCGCAGCTGGCCGGTGAAGGTGCCGTCGCCCCCGGGCGGCAGGGCCAGGGTGGCGTCGGGCGCGGCCAGGCCGTAGACATTGTGGCCGGTCCGGTCCAGGGCACCAGCGCTGGAGACCCAGTAGAAGCTGCCGCCGGCCAGGGTGTTGGAGTCGGCCTCGGTACCGGTGGCCCGGTAGAGGGGCGGGGTGGTGTCATGGACATAGGGCGTGCTGTTGACCCCGGTATTCTGGCCGGTATGGCAGCCGATGCAGTCGGCCACCAGCAGGGCGGGCATGGGGCTGCCGGTGGCGGTGACCGGAAAGTTGTCCTGCGAATTGTGCATGGTGTGGCAGTTGACGCAGGGCCCCGTCACCCGGCCCGCTCCGGGAGATGCCGGAAACAGGAAAAGCACTGCTGCCGCTGCGGTTATGGTTCCCCGCATGATCCCCATTTCTCTCACCGCCTGAAGATCTCCACCCTGGCGTTCCCCTCGTCCACCACGCAGAGCCCGCCCCAGGGATCGAAACGGATCTCCACCGGATAGTAGAGCTGACCCCTGGAGGTCCCCCGCCCCAGGAACCGGTAACGGAACCTGCCGTTGCGGTCGTAGACAACGATGTCCCGGCCATGCCGGTCGAGGATATAGATGGAGCCGGATGGACCGATGGCCAGGGAAACCGGAAAATTGAGGCGCCCGTCCAGGGCGAGGACCTTCTCCAGGGTGCCGTCGAGCCGGAAACGGCAGACCTTCCTGTCCTGCCGGTCCAGGGCCCACAACATCTGCTCATGGATCCTGAAATCAATGAAGCCACTGTCGCAGTCCGGACAGGAAAAAACCGTCCGGGCCACAAGGCCCTCCGGCGCATAGGCGATGATCCGGCCCCTGGCCTTGTCAAGGACATAGAGCAGGGAATCCGCGGCCTCCAGCCTGTCCGGATAGACCAGGGCGCCCTGGTACCTCAGGGTGGCCGGCGTGATACTCCGCGCCTTGAGATCGATATAACTCAGGGCATTTTTTCCCTTTTCCACAACCCATATCCCGCCATTCCCGGTCCTGACCATGTCAAAGGGTGTCTGCAGTCCCTTGCCGGCATTGAAGATATGGAGCAAGGCACCCCGGCGGTCAAAGGAAAGGAGGCGGTTTCTCCCCGAATCGACCACGTAGTACTGCCCCTTTTCCGGGTCGATGTACAGGGCGGTGGGCATCTGCATGGCATCGCTGACCTTGTTCTGTTTCAGGACAAGGCTCCACTGCCAGCCCGAGGCGTTCCGGCCATGGGCCGGTCCGCAGAGCACCGGCAGCAGGACGAGGACAAGAAGGCATTGCCGGAGACAGGGGCTGTTCATATATCTTCCTCCCGGCGCCGGCAGATGATTACCGGAGCCAAACAGTTGTGTCAGTAGGCCCGGTGACAGACGATGCAGAGGGCCTTCTTTCCGTCCCGGACCAGCTGATAACCGTACTTCGTGCCCATGGGGTTGTGACAGGAGACACAGGTGACCACCTGACCGGTCTGCCGGTCCAGGATTCCCGGTCCCACCGGATGGGTGAACCTGCCCTGGTCCTCGTGGCACTGGACGCAGACCGCAATGCCGTCCCCCTTGAGCAGGGCCAGATGACTGGAACCGTGCGGCTCGTGGCAACTGCTGCAGTCCTGGATATCAGGGTGTTTGGAGCTGCTCTGCCGATAGCCGTTCAGGGTCTGGAGATGACAGGAGACGCAGAGCAGCCGTACCGGGCCCCTGAGGAGGGCCGCGGTATCACCGGCATGGGGCGAATGGCAGTTGAGGCAACTGTTGCCGTTCCGGCGTGTGAGGTGGCTGTGGGTGGCCATCATCTGGTGCTGCACGTCCTCATGGCACTCCAGGCAGCGGGCCACGGTCAGACCGCCGGGCCTGTGGCAGCCGCCACACCCCTGCCGGTAGGGCGGATGCAGCTCATCGCGGATCAAGGCTCTCCTGCTGCTGCCGTGGGGGTTGTGGCACGACAGGCAGCCGCCGGGTGGTGCCGGGAAATCCCGATGACCGTCGGCAAGATCACCGCCATCGTGGCAGCCGAGGCAGAGCCGGTCCCCGTCTTCAACCAGGAGCTGCAGGTTGTCGGCCCGATGCGGCCGGTGGCAGCGACCGCACTCCCCCCTGGCGTAGGGCTGGTGTGTAAAGCGGTACTTTCCGGCCAGGTCCCGGTGA
>JALSNC010000123.1 GCA_026987195.1 Desulfobulbaceae bacterium
TGGTGCAGGCCCGGATCAGCGGAGACAGCGTGGAGGCGGACCCGTCCCTTGTCCGGGTGGTCGAGTTTACCGATCCCCGTGGCCGGGTTCTGCACCGGGTCCGGTTTCCGGCCAGTTACTGGCGGCGTGTGGCCGCCTACCGGTCGGAACACCCTGATGTCGGCCCGGTCAACTGGGAGGGGGGCCTGGAAAAGGATCCACATATCTGGGTGTACACGGAGGAGTTTGCCAACAAGTACCATCTTCCGGCAAGCGGGATCTCCACCGAGATGGAAGGCGCCATGGCCATGGCATTCAAGATGGATAGTTATGGGACTGAAGCTTGCGGTTACTTTGGTGACCCTAATGCATGTACGGAGGGATACGCGCAGTTGTGGAGTGTTTATCTACCGGCAAAGGCGAAACTCTATTACGCTGATGAGCAGTTAGACAATTTATATCGTGGCTTGCACCCTTCATCAACATTCATTCATGAAAAGAAAAATCATAACGACCGGTTGGGGACATATGCAAATTTGATTCAATCCGAAGGCCTGAAGTGCGGTGCCCATATCTACCGTTTGTGGAAGAAGCGGACGTTTGGCTTTCTGGGGAAGAAGGAAAAGACAAGATGGTATGGAGGCCCGATCTGGAACCACAGTTACCTGCAGCCCCGGGCCCTGGGCACGGACTTCACCTTTGTGGAACATGTCGATACAATAGATGAGTTGGGGTGTGATCAGTATTTTGTTATCAATTCAGATCCCAACAAGATATCTCTCCGTGATCTTTACAGGAGCAAATTTCATAAAGCACGCATTCCCACCCCGTTCATGCGGGCAGTGCAGGGGTATATCAGCCGGTTCACGGCCAGCCATCGAACCCTGCTCGATGATTTTTATGATGTGCTTGAAGGGAAATCGAAATCCGTGGAGGGCAGGAAATGAACAAGAGCCATGTCAGCGATGCGGAGCGGGCCTTTCTCGCCAATGCGGCCTATCCTGTAAGTCCCATCACTAAAGTTCCTGATAACACCGGAAAATGGGAGATACTAGGAGAACCGAAAGAACTCGGCAGCGGCCTGGAGATCTATGCCCTGCACAAGCCGGGCACCAGCGAGGTTGTCTTCGCGGTCCGGGGCTCGGACCTGACCCCGACCGCGGGGGCGGACTGGGGCGTGAACGGGGCCAACCTGGCCTTTTCCGGGCGGATGCATGCCCAGTACAAGGAGGCCATCGAGTTTGTGCATAATTTTATGCGATCTGATGAATATAAGGACGCCGGCTACACCTACAGCACCACCGGTCACTCCAAGGGGGGCGGCATAGCGCAGATCCTTGCGCACACCTTTGGTCTGGAGGGTACGGCTCTCGATCCGGCGCCGGCCGGGGCGGTGGTGGCCAGCGAGGAATACAAGGCCTTTGTGGCCTCACTGGGCATCGATCCGCCGGGCGTTCCCGAGCACGGTTTCACGAACTACCCGGAAAAGGGCAGCCTGGTGGGGGACTGTCTCGACGGCCTGGACATTCCCGCGCAGATCCTGACACTGCCAGGTATCCGTGAAGTGGTACGCCACTACACCTCCCTGGGCGTGCAGCACGACGGCATGATCCACGTTGGACCGAACCTGGGTGATACCGTGATGGTCGACCTGGAACCGGGCTCGTTCTGGAACCATCTCCACATGGTTGACAACATCCTGGCCCAGCACAGCCCGTTTGACGATGCCCTCCTGCTTGCCGCCGAGGGGCCTCTTGCGATCATCGGCAACCAGGTCGAGGCCTTCCGGGAGTCCCTGCAGGTTCTTGAACAGGCACGCCAGAAGTTCGAAGAGACCGCCCGCGCCTCCGGCATGGAGCTTCAGGGTCGTGAGGTTACCCGGCAGATAGATGCCAGGATGGAGGCGCTGCATACCAGGATCGATGCCCTGGAAGATTTGCGTATTGACAAAGTTGAGGAAGAGTTTGGCTATGCCGATACCTGGATGCGGGATCCCGGGTTTCATCCCGGGGTCATGTCCGCGGGTGTGCTTGAGCAATACAGGGATTACCTGCAGCATGGAGTAGATGGTCTTGTTTCGGCCCGGCTTTACCTCAACGGCCGGGAGCTTTCCGCCCTGTCGGGGCAGGACTCCGCGGACAGCGATTCCCGTGCCGCACGGATCGAGGAACTCCGGAAGGAGCAGATCGAGCTGTTGCACACGCTGCATGGGGAGAACCTTGATTCCTGGATGCTGACGAGCGAGTTTCTTGCCAATCCGCTGGGAGAGGGCGCCTCCGCTTTTGCCGCCCTGACACCCGAACAGATCGAGGCGGTGCGCCAGGAGAACGCCATTAGTTCGTTGCAGGCCGAGATCGACAGGGTAGAAAGGATTCTCGACAACCGGGCCGAAAGCAGGGGGAGGACCGATCCGGTGCCGTCCGATCCCGAACAGGTCGTTGCGGCTGACGACGCGGTCTTGCATTCTGATGTACCGCAGGACAACACGACCAACGACAGCGACCGGGATATCCTTTCCCTGCCGCTGGAAGAGGACCAGCTTCCGGGACAGCGGATCGGCCGGGTTCTGCGCACGGTGAGCCTGCAGCAGAACTTTGCCGGCGCAGGCTCCATGCTGCCCGCCATGGGACTGGGCCTGCATCTCTTCCTCTCCACCCTGCGGCCGGGCATGGTCAGCGGCCCCGGTCTCGCCGCCATGCCCCTGGATCAAGAGCCGACACCTTGGAGCTAACATAGAGCAATGAAATCACAGTCAAAAGGTACAACAAGAAGGGATAGTCTGCGCCGATGCCGGGTGGTGGCGTTTTCTGTATTGTGGTGTGTTCTGCTCCTGGTGGGCTGCGCCGGTCCGGCAACAATTTGGTCTGATCGGTGCCAGGGATTTCCCTTTGACAAGAAGTTTCCAGGCTACCATAAAAAACCTCTCTGGATTCTCTATAATAAGCAATACTGTTGGGTTATCGGTGATGACTGTATCCGCTACGATTTTGCCGTTGATGACAAGAAAAGTCCTGACTGGCCCTATCCCGGTCGTGGGAGCCTGTACAATGCTTATCAACTTCCGCATTCGGATCGTGAGAAGCGGTATCTCGCCTGGTATGGTGAGCGAGAGCGCGAGTTTGACCGTAAGTACGCGGGCTGGATAAAGAAAAAGCTGCTGTTGGCCACGGAATGGACGGTGTATGACAGGAAACGCAAAAAGGCCATGTACATGACCGGCACTGAATTTTTTGGTACCTGGGAACCGCTGTACAAGAAGGGGGTTCTCTGCGGCCCTGGTCCCCGGCCAAAGGGCGCCACCTGCGAGGCGGGCTGGTTCACGCTTGAGTATCCCCGTTACCTGACCGGGGAAAAGCTGCCCCACGGCCTGCAGACCCCGGCCACCTTTTTTTCATCGAGGTTTTTGGCG
>JALSNC010000124.1 GCA_026987195.1 Desulfobulbaceae bacterium
AGCCGGCGGGATTAATCTGTATGGGTTTGTCCGAAATGATCCGGTGAATAGCGTGGATCCGTGGGGGTTGTCAGCCGCCGGAGATATTGTCGGAACTATTGTTACAATCGGCCAAAAGGCCGGTCAGGAGGCTGGTATAGCTGGATCGGGTCCTGTTGGCACAGCCGCTACTATTTTAGTAACTCTTGCCGATGGGACACCAATAGGACGGGAACCTTTTTTATGTCATTTGTTAATATCTGATGTAGAGGGTAATGAAAAGAACTGTTTTTATGATTGTGGCAAAGCAGGATGGACGGTAATGACACTTTCTAATTGCGATAGCTGTCCCGATTCTCAATTATTTCAGAACGGTACTATAGATGCAACTTTATCTAGTGAACAAATCAACTTGATTGGAGATCCTGTTGAATAGGATGAAGAAAAGAGAAAATTATTCATATAAAAAAATCTTTATTTCAACCTTTAAAATGCTATTAGTAGCATTGATTCTTTCATTGTTAATATATTTCAAGAATAAATCTTTTGAGGCTAGCTTTGGAGCCTTTCTGTTTCTATCTTGTTTTGTACTCTTGAACATGATTAGACAATTATTAAACGAGTACCATATTAAGCAACGGCTTGAAAAGGAATGAAATAAAGGGGGTAAAGGGCATAGCCGTCAAAGAATATGGGACATCTATGATAAGTAAAGTCAAGAGGAAAACGGAGATTTCCCGTCCTCCCAGCCGGGTAGGTCTGGTTGAGCTCCGCGAAAGCGGACATTGTCCGGTGGCTCCTCCAAACTTCCCGTCTCCGGCGGTAAGAAAAAGGGGACGGATTTATTTTATGCTGTCAGAAAAGCAGAAAAGGGGTCAATCCTCCGGTTTACCGACCAATCCCCTCGAAGTGAAGCGGCCTGACCAACGCACTGTTTGCGGTTTTTTCTTTTTCAGCAAACAGGGTGACCACCAGAAGCTGCACAATGCGCCCCGGCACCAACACCGAATTTGGCGCAGAATTCCGGGGACACCATACTTATCTTCAGCTCACTCACTTCACCTGCACTGCCGACCCTGACACCGACCTGCCCTGTTTATGCCCCCTCTCCCGCATGACGGAATTTTCGGTTCTCCTGTGATTTTACACCCTGTTGCGCTACGGCGTCAGCCGTCCGGGGGCGGTCCCCTGTACAGGACCGTAACCGACTGGGCGCTCCGGCCCGCCGATCCTGCCCCATGCCCCCGGTCAGGAAGGGCCCCCTCCCGAACCATGCAAAAATCCCAAATGCTGTGAACAGCCCGGCGCCCCGTCCTGGTCGGTCAACATGGTCAACCTCAACCTGTATATGGCCGACACGCCGCTCTGGTACACCGTACCTGTCGGTCCGCCGGTCCGCCTGCGGCTCAGCTACAACTCCATGGCACCCGTCAGCGGGCAGGAGCTGTTCGGCAACAAGTGGAGCTTTGCCTATTCCTCCTTCCTGGACGTGGACGGGCAGGGCAATGTCACCCTGACCCTCGGCGACGGCCGGAGCTTTACCTATCCGGCAACGGACAGCGGCTATGGCCACCCCTACCGCAACACCACCACCCTGGTGAAGGTTGCGGACAACCATTTCGAGATCCACTACTTTTCCGGCAAGGTCCGGGTCTATGACCATGTTGCCGCTTCCGGCCGGATCCTGCTGACCGCCATCCGTGATGTCCACAACCAGTCGGTCACCCTGTCCTATGACGGCCAGGACAGGCTGGAGAGCATCACCGATGCCCTTGGCAACACCACCACCCTGCTGTACAACGGGGACAACCTGGTGCGGCAGATGGACGGGCCGTTCTCCCGGTCGGCCACCTTCACCTACGACAGCAACCGCAACCTGACCGCCATCACCGACATGGGGGGCTACCGGACGCGGCTGGAATATGATGCCGCCTCCCTGCTCACCGCCCTGGTCAACGACGCCGGCCGCACGGAATTTTATATCGAACCGGCAGACCATACCGGCAGCTCGCAGAACTATCCGCCCCCGGGCGCTGCCATGAAGGAGAGCTCGCGCATCACGCTCACCCATCCGGACGGGGGCAGGGAAGAGTTCTATTATATCGGCACCGGCGGCTACAGCTGGCACGTGGCGCCGGAGGATTATATTGAATACCGGGATGCCTCCCACAATAACTATACTGCCGCCAGGACGGTCTACCATTTTGCCGACACCGCTGCCGGCGCCCGTGCGGAGATCAGTTCCATCACCTATCCCGACGGCCGCAAGCGGCTCTTTTCCATCGACCATGACACGGGCAGGATCCTTTCCGAGGCCGATGCGGCCTCCAACAGCGAGTCCCTGACCTATAACGCCCAGGGCAGCGTCCTGACCCGGACCCTGGCCAATGGGGAACAGATCACCTACGAGTACGAGGCCAACGGCATAGACCGCAACAAGATGATCACCTCCCTCGGCACGACGCAGTATACCCATGACGATCAGCACCAGCTGACCTCGGTCACGGACCCGCTTGGCCATACCAGTACCTACCAGTATAACAGCCTTGGCCAGTTGAGCGTGGCCACCGATCCCCTCGGCATCGAGACCGTCTTCACCTACAATGCCAACCATCAGCTGGTGCAGGTGAGCAGGGACGGCCAGGTCGTCTCGACCATGACCTATGACCCTGCCGGCCGCCTGAAGACGGTCACCGACGTCACGGGCCTGACCACCACCTACGCCTATGACGACTTCGACCATGTCACCACCATGACCTGGCCGGACGGCAGGAGCGCCACCTTTACCTACAACTCCGACGCCGGGCCGCACCTGGTGACCCGGACCACGGACCGTTCCGGCCGGGTAACCACCAGCGAATACAACGCGGCGAAACAGCTCATCCGTAGCATCAATCCCGAGGGAGGCGTCACCCGCTATGTCTATGACCGCAACGGCAACCTGATCCGCCTGATCGACGCCAACGGGAATGGCACCGCCTTTACCTACAACTCCGGCAACCAGCTGGTCAGAAAGACCTATGCCGACGGCAGCTCGGTCACCTTTTCCTACTATGCCACCGGCCTGCTCAAGTCCCGCACCAATGCCCGTGGAATCCGCACCGATTATTTCTATGACGAACTGCACCACCTGGTCAAAAAGAGCTACAGCGACGATACGCCCGAGGTGACCATCAGCTATGATCCCCAGGGCCGGCCCGTGACCATTGCCGACGGCACCGGCACAACCATGCTTGCCTATAACGAGCTGTCGCAACTGATAACCGTTGACGGCCCCCTGGCCAATGATACCATCACGTATACCTATGACGCCGCCGGCCGCCGCACCAGACTGAGCGTTGAGCAGGGGCGTAGTATCGCCTTCACCTATGACAACCAGAACCGGCTGGGCGCCATCACTGCCGGTAC
>JALSNC010000125.1 GCA_026987195.1 Desulfobulbaceae bacterium
CTGTCAGAGAATCTGCTGAAGAAATTTTCTGGTCCGGGCGTGGCGGGGATTATCGAAAAAGACCTCCGGCGGCGCCTCTTCGACTATGGCGCCCGCATCCATAAAGACCACCCGGTCCGCCACCTCGCGGGCAAACCCCATCTCGTGGGTCACCACCACCATGGTCATGCCGTCCCGGGCCAGGTCGACCATCACATCGAGCACCTCGCCGATCATCTCAGGGTCGAGCGCGCTGGTGGGCTCGTCAAAGAGCATGATCTTGGGTTCCATGGCCAGGGCCCTGGCAATGGCCACCCGCTGCTGCTGGCCTCCGGAGAGCTGCACCGGGTAGCTGCCCGCCTTGTCGGCCATCCCCACCTTGTCCAGCAGGGCCATGGCGACAGCCGCCGCCTGGTCAGGCGCCATCTTTTTCAGCCTGATGGGCGCCAGGGTCAGGTTCTCCAGCACGGTCTTGTGCCGGAACAGGTTGAAACTCTGGAACACCATACCCAGTTCCATGCGGATCCGGTTGATATCCTCGCCTGGCGCATAGAGGTCGTGTCCGTCAACGATGATGGTGCCCGACTGGATGGTCTCCAGCCGGTTGATGGCCCGCAGCAGGGTCGATTTGCCCGATCCTGACGGTCCCAGCACCACCACTTTTTCACCGATCCGCACCTCCAGGCTCACCTTGTCCAGCGCCAGAAATGTCCCGAAATACTTGCTGATGTTCTGTATGCGGATGATAGGGTCAGCGTCGTTCATAGTGGCTCAGCCGGTGTTCCATGGTGCTGATCAGCCGGGAGAGGACCAGGGTGATCAGCAGATAGATGAGGGCGATCATGGTGTAGGTCTCGAAGTAGTTGAAGCTCTCCGAGGCATACTCGCGGCCGCGGCGCAGGATATCGGAGACCGCCAGGATCGAGACCAGGGAGGTGTCCTTGAGCAGGGCGATGAACTCATTGCCCACGGGCGGCAGGATGGTGCGCCAGGCCTGGGGCAGGATCCCGTACATCATGGTCTGCCGGTGATTGAACCCCAGGGAGAGCGAGGCCTCTGTCTGGCCGAAATCGATGGACTTGATGCCGGCCCGGAAGACCTCGCCCATGTAGGCGCCGTAGCAGAAGGCCATGGCAATGACCGCGGCCACGATGTCCGGCACCCTGACAAACCGGCCCAGGGCGAAATAGATGTAAAAGAGCTGCACCAGCAGCGGGATGCCGCGCACCACCTCCACGTAGAGTGAGGCCAGGAGGTTGAAGAACCGGTTGGACGATATCCGGCCCAGGCCGGTGATCAGGCCGACGACCAGGGCCAGGGAGATGGAGGCGATGGTGACCTCGAAGGTGACCAGGATGCCGTCGGGTACAAAACGGAGGATGTCGGCATAGGGATCCGGCTTGACCAGCGGCAGGACAATCAGCAGGCCGATGGTGCCGCAGAGGGCGATCCACCAGGCCGACAGAAGTCCCCGGTCTTCCGGAACCGGGATGGCGGCGCCATCCCCGATCTCGATCTTTTCCACTCCCGTGTCCCGGTCAGCCATCGCCATTCCCCTGTGCCAGGTCTGCTGTTACTGGCCGATCCACTTTTTCTTGAGCTCCTGGTCGATCCCCTTGGCCTTGACCGCCCTGATACCCCTGTTGACCAGGTCCAGAACCCCGGTATTGCCTTTGCGGACCGCGATCCCGTACTGCTCGACCTGGCCGGTCTTGATCACGGAGGCGATCTTGAGGGTATCCTTGTACTTGAGCAGGGCATAGTTGGCTGCCACCGGATCGTCACAGACCACCGCGTCGATCCGTCCCACGTTGAGATCTTCCATGGCCAGACCGATCTCGTCATACGACTTGGGAATGACCCCTTCCGCCGCCTTTATGGCAAAGTAGCCGGTGGTGCCGATCTGACCGCCGACCTTCTTGCCCTTGAGGTCAGCCAGACTGCGGGCGTGGGACGTCCTGCCCACAATCAGGGCCTGGCGGACGGTATAGTAGGGCTCGCTGAAGTCCATGGCCTTTTTTCGTTTTTCAGTGATGGAGACCGATGAGCAGATGGCATCATACTTGCCGGAAGCCAGGCCGGCGAAGATACCGTCCCAGGCCGTATTCTTGAACACCGGCCTGAACCCGGCCTCCCTGCCGGCGGCCTTCATGTAATCGATGGAATAGCCCACGATCTGTTTCCGGGCATTGACAAACTCCATGGGCGGCCAGGTGGCGTCGGTGGCAAAGACGATGGTGGTCTCGGCCCAGGCGGCCCCGTACATGACCAGCAGTGCGATGACGGTGGCTGCGGCACTCTTGAACATGGCGTCCTCCTTGAACTGGTGTATGATTCCGGACAGTTTTCCGGAAAGAGGCAGGGATCGTGGACCAGGAAAAGGGAGCATGCGCCGCAAACCGGTGGGCAGGAAGACTCCCCATCTTTTTCTTGACGTATCAACATGAAAAAAGGTAGGTTATCGGCTGTGCATGTTCCATTTCCCAGGTCCGGGCCATCCCGGAAAAACGACCTTGAGAATGTCGGCGGCAAAAGCATATCCGCCGGCTCCAGCCCCAACGACCCATGAAGATCGATGCCGGGGTCCGGCCGCTTCCCGCTGCAGACCGACGCTCACCGGCGGCGGGCCGGTGCCGGCCATCGGTTTTCCATTGAAGAGGATTTGCCATGAAGCCACTGACCAGCCTGTTTGCCGCTGTCCTGCTCACCACCTCCATTGCCCTGCTCGGCGGCTGCGGCCCCAAGCCCGTGTCCCCTTACTCCACCCAGGCCAACACCAACATGCCCGAGGGCAAGTCCCTTGAGAGCGGCGGCCAGGGCACCATCACAGAGGAGATCGGACCCAGCGAGGAATCCCTTGACGCCTCCGGGCCGGGCCGGGGTGAGGCCCTGGGCAGCCTCAACGTCAACAGTGACCAGAACAGCGAAGAATATAAAAAGACCTATGGCCGCTCCTCCATCGAGATGCAGCCCATCTATTTCGATTTCGACCAGGCCTCGATCCGGGCTGACCAGGTCAGCCGCCTGGAGCACAACGCCGATTACCTGAACAGCAATCCCTCTGCCCGGGTGATCATTGAAGGAAACTGTGACGAACGCGGCACCAACGAGTACAACCTGGCCCTCGGTGAGCGGCGCGCCCTTAACGCCAAAAATTACCTTATCGAGCTGGGGGTGAGCCCGGACCGGATCCGGACCATCAGCTATGGCGAGGAACGTCCCCTCTTTACCGGCAACGACGAATTCTCCTGGTCGCAGAACCGGCGCGACGACTTTGTCCTCGAGTAACCCGTTACCGGTCCTGCCATGTAACCCCTCACGGTATGTCCAGTCACCGGTTTTTTCGACCACAATGATGTAAGCGCTTTCAGGGACCGCAGATTCGGAGTCTACGCGTACCTGTGCAGGCGTGCCTGACCGCTACAGCCTGCCTGTGCGACAGGCACGACCGTGCAAAAATGCGGTTTCTGTGAGAGCTGACCCTGCCACTCTTTCCGCAGACCTACCGGAAACCGGCCAGACCGGTTTCCGGTTTTTTCTTCCATGACCCGCCACGCCCACCTTTTCTGGTGTAGCATCCCATTGAATTAACATGTTTTTAGAAAACACACCAGCAAACCACCCAGAAAGCTTCATTTTTTTATTGACATAATAATAGTTACCATGTACTTTTGACAAAAAATAACACATGGTAACTATTTGCGCACGATGAAAAAACAACTCCGTATGACCCACCAGCGCGAGGTGATCCTCAGCGAACTCGGCAGATGCCATACCCATCCGACGGCGGATGAGCTGTATGAGCGGGTCAAGAAAAAGCTGCCGCGCATCAGCCTGGCCACGGTGTACCGCAACCTGGAGATACTCTCCGAGGCCGGCCTGATCCGCAAACTGGAGGTCAGTGGACGCCAGAAACGGTTCGACTGGGACCTGCGCCAGCACGACCACATCTACTGTATCCGCTGCCACCGGGTCGACAATATCGACCTGGAAGGGAAGAAGCAACTGGACCTCCCGCCCCATGAAAACAGGGGCTACGAGGTGTCGGGCTGCAGGATCGAATTCTTCGGTCTCTGCCCCCAATGCAGAAAGATCCAACAAAAAACAAGAAAAGGAGAAAAGAAAATGGGTTGCAAGACATGTGGAACCGGACTCAGCGACAAGCAACGCGAGGTTCTCGAGGCCCTGGCCAGGTGCAAGGACGCCTGCGGCAGCAAGGATATCGCCGCTGCCACCAGCCTGGAACCGAAACAGGTCAGTTGCCAGATCACGGCGCTGAAAAAGAAAGGGTACGTGGCCAGTCCGGCCCGCTGCAAATACGAGATCACCAGTGAGGGCAAGGCGGCGCTGTCCTGAGAACAACCTGTCCGCCCCGACCCGGCCGGCCCCGCCGGCACAGACCGATATACCAACACTTCACAACCAAGGAGAAAGATCATGAGTACACTCGTTGCCAAGCAGGCACCCGATTTCACCGCCACCGCCGTCATGGCCGACAATTCCATGAAGGAAGACTTCAAACTGTCCGACTACCGCGGCAAGTACGTGGTCCTGTTTTTCTATCCCCTGGACTTCACCTTTGTCTGCCCCTCGGAGATCATCGCCTTTGACCGGGCCCTGGACACGTTCAGGGAAAAGAACTGCGAGGTGATCGGTGTGTCCATCGACTCCCAGTTCACCCACTGGGCATGGAAGAACACGCCGGTGGACAAGGGCGGCATCGGCAACATCCAGTATCCCCTGGTCGCCGATCTTGATAAAAGCATCTCCCGCAGGTATGGTGTCTTACTGGATATCGGCATCGCCCTGCGCGGCACCTTCCTCATCGACCGGGAGGGGATCATCCGCCACGAGGTGATCAACGACCTGCCGCTGGGCCGCAATGTCGACGAGACCCTGCGCATGCTCGATGCGCTGCAGTTCCACGAGCAGCATGGTGACGTCTGCCCCGCCAACTGGAAGCAGGGGGAGGAGGCCATGAAGCCCACCGCCGAGGGTGTGGCCGACTACCTGGCCAAGCACTCCGGCTGATGCAGGTCCGGCTGCCCGGCGCAAGTGCCGGGCAGCCATCAACATCCTTTCACCTTGATACAAGGAGGCTCGAGAGACAAATGACCAAGAAAAACGAAGTCTACAAGTGCGCACTCTGCGGAAACATCGTTGAAGTTCTGCACACCGGCGCCGGCGAGCTTGTCTGCTGCGGTCAGCCCATGGACCTGATGGCGGAAAACACCGTTGACGCGGCCCAGGAGAAGCATGTTCCGGTTGTCGAGAAGGTGGACAACGGCTACAAGGTCGCTGTCGGCTCCGTGGCCCACCCCATGGAAGAAAAGCACTGGATCGAGTGGATCGAGCTCGTTGCCGACGGCAAGGTCTACCGCCAGGACCTCAAGCCCGGTGACGCACCCGAGGCCACCTTCTGCGTTGACGCCGCCACGGTGACCGCCCGGGCCTACTGCAACCTGCATGGCCACTGGAAGAGCTGATCATGGCCCGTCCTGAAGAGATGTACCAGTGCCAGACGGTCAACTGCGGCTATATCTACGACCCTGACAAGGGCGACCGCAAGGGAAAGATCAGGAAAGGGACTCCTTTCAAGGACCTGCCCGACGACTGGCGCTGTCCTGTCTGCGGCGCCACCAGGGCGGCCTTCAAACCCCTGGCCGGCCCCGGGTCGGTGACAGAGGAAAATGCCGAAGCATCCAAACAATCCAGCAACAGTGAGCAAGGAGCAATGAAAAAGTACAAATGCCTCATCTGCGGATATGAATATGACCCCGAGCTGGGTGATCCGGCCGGCGGCATCGCCCCGGGCACCTCCTTCGACGACCTGCCCGACGACTGGACCTGCCCGGTCTGCGGCGCAGGAAAGGAAGAGTTCGAGGAGGCCTGATACGCTCCCCCTCCGGCAGAGAAACCCTCACGCCGGAGGGCCTTTCCGCCTGCTGCAGAACGGTGCGGGCCGCAAGCGGCCACAACGTTCTGCGGCGGGCGGAAAGGCGTTCCACCGGGTATACCGGCAAGTACAGTCGCCACACCAACCACTTCACCGGGGCGGCAGGCACAGGCTGCCGATACGGTGATAGTTCACCGCTATCAGCAACTACCTGAAAAAGAGGAATACTTTTGGTAAAAGTTCAGCAGTGCGTCAGCTGTGCGTGATCGTGGCTGGCCGCTATAGTCCGCGCTATGCGGCCAGCCGCGGGCGCGTGCAGATGGCGTGCTGCTGAACTTTTACCCGATACGCGACCATGAACCAGTCCGACGTCAAAACCGTTTTCTTCGCCTTCCGTGGCGACGCCATGTGCTTTATCCATGTCCTGCTCAATGGCCTGGACATGGCCGAACAGGGCATGGAGGGCAGAATCGTCATCGAAGGCGAGGCCGTGAAACTGGTCCCCGAGATGGCCGCCAGGGACCATTTCCTCCATCAGCTCTTCACCCGGGCGCAGGACAACGGCCTTATTGTCGGCGCCTGCCGCGCCTGCTCCACCAAGCTGGGGGTGGCTGAAGCGGTCAGCGCTTCCGGGGTCGAGCTGATCGGCGACATGTCCGGCCACCCGGCCATGGCCCCGTGGCTCGAGCAGGGATACCGCATCCTCACCTTCTAGGCCGCCGGTATCCCTCCGCAACCGTCGTATGTATGCAACCGGCGCGAACAGGAAGACTGCTCCACGCCGCCAGGATATTATTCTTATAATCTAGCAGGAGGACAGAACAGTGCAACCCATCGAACTTGCAAAGAATGTCTACTGGGTCGGGGCCGTTGACTGGCTCACCCGTGACTTCCACGGCTATTCCACCTATCGCGGCACCACCTACAATGCCTTTCTGATCATCGACGAGAAGATCACCCTCATCGATACGGTGAAAAAGCCCTACCATGGCGAACTGATGCACCGGATCCGCAACATCATCGATCCGGAGAAGATCGACTACATCATCGTCAATCACGTGGAGATGGACCACTCCGGCAGCCTGCCGCAGGTGATCGAAGAGATCAGGCCGGAGAAGGTGATCTGCTCCAAGATGGGGCACAAGGCCCTGCTCAAGCATTTCCACCACGAGGACTGGCCCTATCACGTGGTCACTCCGGGCGAGGAGATCAGCCTGGGCGAAAAGACCCTCAATTTCCTCGAGACCAGGATGCTCCACTGGCCTGACTCCATGTTCACCTATCTGAAGGAGGACCAGATCCTCTTCTCCAGCGACGCCTTTGGCGAACACCTGGCCACCAGCGAGCGGTTCGACGACGAGGTCAACCAGGACGTGCTGATGTACGAGGCGACCAAGTACTACGCCAATATCCTCACCCTCTACTCGCCGCTGGTCAAGAAACTGATCGCCAAGGTCCAGGAAATGAACCTGCCCATCAAGATGATCGCCCCGGACCATGGCGTGATCTGGAGATCGAACCCGGGCAGGATCATCGAGGCCTACTCCCGCTGGTGCCGCAACGAGGGTAAGGGCAACGCCCTGGTCATCTATGACACCATGTGGCATTCCACCGAGATGATGGCCAAGGCCATAGCCGACGGCCTGCAGGACGAGGGCATCAGCTACAGGCTGCTCGACCTGTCGGTGAACCACCGCAGTGACGTCATGACCGACGTGCTCGAGGCCAGCGCCATCATTCTCGGCTGCCCGACCCTGAACAACGGCATGCTGCCCAGGATGGCCGGGTTCCTGATGTACATGCGCGGCCTGCGGCCCACCAACAAGGTGGGGGCCGCCTTCGGCTCCTATGGCTGGTCCGGCGAGGCGGTCAAGCTGATGAACCAGGCCATGAAGGAGATGAAGTTCACCATCTGCCATGAAGGACTGCGTATCCAGTACGTGCCCGAGCACGGCCAGCTCAAGGAATGCGTGGAGCTGGGACGCCACGTCGGCAGGACCCTCAAGGACTTCATGGCCGGTAAAGAGATCGAGTCCGTGGTCTGACGAGAGGATCCGGACAGAACATAAGGAGACAATCTCATGAAAATAGTCGTAGACAAGAATGTGGTCGAATTTCACCCCGAGAGCAAGCAGGAGACCGCTGACATGGAGGTCCTCTGGCGGGTCGTGGTGGACTGCGTCAACGCCTCCAGGAAAATGGAGCCCATCGGGGAGTATATCCCCATCAAATCCAATGTCGCCCGGTTCGTCATCGAGGACGTTCCCGGAGGCCAGACCCACTACAGTGATGACAAGGTGAACGAGGAATGCACGGTGATCTGTACCATCTGCAACAAGTACGCCCACCTGAAACCCGGTGATGCGGTGCCGAACTGCTGCGGAAGGGAAATGGAACAGGTGGACTGATCTCCTCCCCCGCCACAGGCATCTATCCGGCACCGGCCTGCGCCGGACCACAGCTTCGGATTCCCATATTCAAGGCCCCTGTCCCTGACAGGGGCCTTTTTTATGGCCGGCGCGGAACGCGCCCACCACTTGTACCACTTTGTGCAGCACCACCTCCGCTGTATCCCCCATGGATGCAGAGCTTGTAAAATAATTTTTTTTCTTCTCCCCCAAAGGATCGCAGTTGCCCTTCCCTCCGTTATTCTGTGGCAGTTATCAAAAAAACTGATAAAAATGCCAGCAAAAATAGACTGTTTTTCCCGACAATATTTCTGTAGCGTAAGGATCACCTGATAACAGGTACCGATCTACCGGGGATAACGGGGTTATTACGTGCCTGTTCCGGGCGGCCGGATCACGGCCGGACACCGCTCCCCTGCCCCCGAAAAAACAGCACCAGGGATTCACAACAGTAACATGTTGATTTTGAACAAGAAAAACAACATCTCCCACCACAGGACCATTATTCGTCACAACAGAACAACTTCATAAGGATAATTGAACAGTAAAAACAACGTAAACAAACCACATTGTGGTTCAATCGTATGTATCCGCCGCCGCGGGATCCGGATTCTTCCGGCTGAGACTGCGATGCCCCGCCAACTATCAACAGGGAGGTGAACCCCATGAAAAAATCGATATACAGCATGTGTGGAATGTGTACGGTCCGTTGCCACATCCGGGCCGAGGTGGAAGACAACCGGGTCACCTGGATGGAGGGCAATCAGCACATCCTGGGTGGCGCACTCTGTGCCCGCGGTGCGGCCGGCATCGCCCTGCGTGATGATACCGAGCGTCCCCAGGGACCGCTTATCCGGGAGGGCGCACGCGGCGAGGGCAAGTGGCGGCAGGTGAGCTGGAACGAGGCCCTGGACCATGTGGCGGGAAAACTTGGCGAGATCAAGGAGAAGTACGGGCCCCAGTCCATTGTCGTCTCCTCCCGCGGTGGCCCCTGGCAGGGGCTGTACAAGACCTTTGTCCATGCCATCGGCAGCCCCAACTACACCAACCATGACAACACCTGCGGCCGCAACACCCACCATGCCAGCCTGTCGGTCAACGGAGTGGCCAGAAAGGGACTGCAGTACGACTACAAGAACGCCCGTCACCTGGTGCTGTTCGGCCGCAACCTCTTTGCCGCCCTCCTGCTCACCGAGACCCGTGCCGTCATGGAGATGCTGCAGAAGGGCGGCCGCCTCACCTATGTCGATGTCCGGGTCACCGAGACCTCGAGCAAGGCGACCCGGTTTTTCCATGTCCGGCCGGGCACCGACTATGCCCTGGCCCTGGCCATGGTGCACCAGGTCATCAGGGAAAACGCCTACGACGCCGAGTTCGTCGATAAATACGTCAAGGATTTCAGTGCGCTCTGCACATTCATCGAGCCCTATACTCCGGCATGGGCTGCCGGAGAATGCGGCATCGACGAAGATTCGATCATCAACTTTGTCCGCGAGATCAATGAAGACCGACCCCGGGTCATCTTCCATCCCGGCTGGAACCTGTCGCGCTACAACGACTCCTTTTACGCCTCCCGCATGTTGCACATCCTCAACGGCCTGATGGGCAATGTCGAGATGGAAGGTGGCCTGTTTTTTCCCAAGGGACCCGGGGACTGCGGTGTCAAGTCGATCCGTACCGTGGACTGCAGGAAGCCCGACATCGAGCGAGCCGACGGCTGCGGCACCACCTATCCCCAGTTCGAGAAAGGACCGGGACTGGCGCACCTGCTCTTCCCTGCCATGAAGACCGGTAAGCCCTATCCGGTCAAGGCGTGGATGGCCATGCGCCACGATCCCTTCACCTGCATGCCCGACCCGCAGCAGCAGAAGGAATACTTCGACAACTGCGACCTGCTGGTCTCCATCGACACGCACTACTCCGAGTTCGGCTGGTATTCGGACGTGATTCTGCCCGAATCCATGTTTCTCGAGCGGGACAACCACATCATCGTCCAGAAGGGACTCAAGCCGCGTCTTGCCGTACGCCGCAAGGTGGTGGAGCCCCGGTTCGACACCAAGGCGGCCTGGGACATCTTCCGCCAGCTCGCCGTGCGCATGGGAGTGGAGGAGTATTTCCCCTACGAGACCATCGAGGAGTTCTGGAACTGGCAACTGGAGCCCACCGGCTACACCATGGCCGATTTCGAGGAAAAGGGCTTCATCGAGCTTGCCGACAAACCGGTCTTCTACGACCGTGGCGAGCTGGAAGGCAGGTTCAAGACCCCCTCCGGAAAGATCGAGGTCATCTCCCAGGTCCTGGAGGAGGCGGGCCTGCCGTCGCTCAAGCCCTACCAGAGCCCGGCGCCGCCGCCCAAGGGCAAGTTCCGCCTGGTCTATGGCCGGGTGGCGGTCCACACCCACAGCCATACCCAGAACAATCCGCTCCTCCACCAGATGATGGACGAGAACAACCTCTGGATCCATACCGATGAGGCGAAAAAACTCGGTATCAGCGACGGCGACATGGTCGAGGTCGCTGCGGCCAATGGCTATTCCGGCCGCCTGCGCGCCTTTGTCACCGACTTCATCCACCCGGAGGCGGTCTTCACGGTGCACGGCTTCGGCCGCCAGGTGCCCCGCCAGACCCGGACCCATGAAAGAGGGGTCAGCGACCAGCGGCTGATGGCCGGCCTTCTCGATGTCTGGGACCAGGCCGGCGGCGCAATCAGCCTCTGCGAGTCCTTTGTCACCGTCAGGGCTGCACAGTAACCGGCCGGACACCATCCGCTCCATCGCCGGGCGCGCCCAGGGCCGTGCCGGCACCAGCAACAAGAGGGAGATCAGAAATGAGTACATACTACGTGTCGCACGATGTCAGCCGCTGCATCGGCTGCCGGGCCTGTGAGGCTCACTGCAAGGTGAAAAACGATACTCCCGCAGGTTCCAACTACTGCAAGATCATGACCGTGGGACCCAGACTGAGCCGGGGCATTCCCAGGTTCGACTTCGTCTACATGGCCTGCTTCCACTGCGAAAAGCCGTGGTGTGTGGACGCCTGTCCCACCGGGGCCATGCAGCGCCGCGACAAGGACGGTATCGTCTTTGTCAACGACGATCTCTGCGTGGGCTGCAAGGCCTGCATCACCGCCTGCCCCTGGGGTGTTCCCCAGTGGAACGGCGCCACCGGCAAGGTGGGCAAATGCGACCTCTGCATGGACCGTATCGACCAGGGCCTGGCGCCGGCCTGCGTCTCCAAGTGCGTAACCGATGCCCTCACCTTCACCACCGCTGAACAGGCATCCGAGTCACGGCGGCAGCAGTTTGCCGAAAGCCTGCTCAGCAAACAGGACCAGCAGGGATAGACCATGGCAGCTCCCTCCCTCCCCCCGCAGTACCTGGCCATCCTGATCCTGATCCTGTTCGGCATCGGGTTCGGGGCAGTGACCCTGTACGTGGGCCGGTTTTTCCGGATGAGCCGACCCTACCACGAAAAGCTGGTGGCCTACGAGTCGGGCAACGAGCCCACCGCGCCGCCGAGGATGCGCTTTTCGATCAAGTTCTACCTGATCGCCATCCTCTTCGTGGTCTTCGATGTGGAGGCGATCTACCTCTACCCCTGGGCCGTGACCTATGACAGGCTGGGCCTCTTTGCCCTGGTGGAGATGTTCATCTTCATCTTCCTGCTGCTCATCGGCTACATCTATGCCTGGAAAAAGGAGACCTTCCAATGGGAGAAGTGAAGCAGACCCCACTGGTGGAAATCGAGGAGGGTATCCGGATGGTTCCCGGTGCCAATGCCCTGCTTGGCCCGCTCAACAAGCTGGTCAACTGGGGTCGCGCCGGCTCCATCTGGCCGGTGACCTTCGGCCTGGCCTGCTGCGCCATCGAGATGATGGACGCCGGTGCCTCCACCAACGACCTGGACCGCTTCGGGGTCATCTTCCGGGCCAGCCCGCGCCAGGCCGACTGCATGGTGGTGGCCGGTACCCTGACCAAGAAGATGGCACCGGTCCTGCGCCGGGTCTACGACCAGATGCCGGAACCGCGCTACGTGCTGGCCATGGGCAGCTGTGCCTGCAGCGGCGGGGTCTTTGATACCTACTCCGTGACCCAGGGCGTGGACCAGGTGGTGCCGGTGGACGTCTACGTGCCGGGCTGTCCGCCGCGGCCCGAGGCCCTGCTCGAGGGATTCATCAAGCTGCAGGAAAAGATCATGCAGGAGGAGTACCGATGGAGCCGATGGAGATAGCCCGCAGGCTGAAGGAACAGTTCGGCCCGGAGATCCTGGAGATCACCGGTCACGCCGGCCAGGTGAGCGCCATTGTCCGCCGCGACCGGATCGTGGAGATGCTCTCCTGGCTGAAGCGGACCGACAGGATCCGCCTCAACCACCTGATGTGTCTCTGCGGGATCGACAACCGCGACCGGATGGACGATGCCCTGCTCCGCTTCGAGGTCGCCTACTCCCTCTACTCCATCACCCATGGCCACGAGTTCCGTCTCCGTGCCCAGGTGCCGGAAGATGATCCCGTGATCGAGTCGGCAACGCCGGTCTGGCGGGGTGCGGAGTGGCCGGAGCGGGAATGCTACGATCTCATGGGCATCACCTTTGCCAACCACCCGGACCTGCGGAGGATCCTCCTGCCCGACGACTGGCAGGGACATCCCCTGCGCAAGGAATATCCCCTCAAGGGCCGCGAGGAATGGAGCGGATTCTCTGACCTGCTCCACAAGGTGGAGAAGCTGCGCGCCTTTGA
>JALSNC010000126.1 GCA_026987195.1 Desulfobulbaceae bacterium
GGAACGGGAACAGTCCATTGCCATGGCCGTGGACGGCATCCTCGAGTTGCACAGCGAGATCTCCAAGGAGCGGGTCACCGAGATCCGTACCCTGGAGGTGAGCAAGTTCCGTGGCAGCGATTACCTCTCCGGCCGCCATACCCTGCGGATCACCGCCGACGGTATCGTCGTCTACCCGCACCGGATCGAGATCCTGCAGCGTCCCGGCCGGGAAAGCATGAAGCTCTCCACCGGCATCACCGCCCTGGACGAACTGCTCATGGGGGGATTCCACCTGGGAACCTGCACCCTGCTCACCGGTCCCTCGGGGACCGGCAAATCCTCCCTTGCCACCCATTTCCTTGTCGAGGCGGCCCGAAACGGCGTCCGCGGCGCCATGTACTGCTTCGAGGAGGGCGCGGAGTCCATTCTCGACCGGTGCCGCGGCATCAATATTCCCCTCCAGTCCTGCCTCGACCGGGGAACGGTCAGCCTGCGCGAGGTCAACCCCCTGGAGATGTATCCGGACGAGTTCCTGGAGATCATCCGCCGGGATGTGGAATCGGACAGCCGGCAGATCGTTGTCATCGACAGCCTGCGCGGCTACAACCTGGCCATGGACGAGTTCGGCAACCTGACCGCCAACGTGCAGAACATTCTCAACTATATCCGCCGGCAGCGGGCCACCCTCTTCCTGCTCAACGAAATGGAGAATATCGTCGGCGACCTGCGGATCTCCGAAGACGGGGTCAGCTACCTGGCCGATAATGTCCTCATGATCCGCTATGCCGAGTACAGCGGCGAGATCATCAAGGTCGTTGCCTGCCTGAAAAAACGGCATGGCGATTTCCAGACCGACCTGCGCGAGTTCAAGATCAGCGGCCAGGGCATCCTGGTCGGCGAAAAGCTGTCGCGACTCCGCGGTCTCCTGACCGGGGTGCCCCAGGTCGAGGACCTGGGCAGCAAACCGGAGCTGTAACCGTGGGCCAGGCGCGGACGACCATCGGCATCTCGTTCGCACGCCCGGCAGACGAGCGGCTTGTGCGCGAGCATCTCACCATGCACGGGCACAGGGTGGTGTCGCTGGCCGGGACAGAGGCGGGCGAGGCCGACCTGATCCTGATCGATGTTCCCTCCACGCACCGGTACGACATGGCCTGCCTGCGCCGGCTCAAGGAAAAGGATCCCGTCTTCCTGCCGCTGATCCTGGCCATTGACGGGCGGGCCGATGCCGCGGCCTGGCTCAACACCGGCGTGGTCGATGACTGCCTGCGCCTGCCGCTCAGCAAGGCCGAACTGGTCAGCCGGATCAACGTCTTCCTCCGCCTGCGGCAGCGGACCGCTGCCCTGGCCGAGAAGAGCGAGGAGATCCGCGCCCTGGTCGAATCATCGGAAGACCATATCTTCATGCTGGATGAGCAGGGACGGTTCATAGCCAGCAACAACCGGATGCAGCATCTGGGGCCCGGATCGTGCGAAGAG
This sequence comes from Desulfobulbaceae bacterium, assembly GCA_026987195.1. Classification (GTDB taxonomy): domain Bacteria; phylum Desulfobacterota; class Desulfobulbia; order Desulfobulbales; family Desulfobulbaceae; genus DRKI01. Next base: position 1,462 of record JALSNC010000126.1, read on the forward strand.
CTGATCGGGTGTCGTCTGGAGGATGTGCTGCCGCCGTCCGCGGCCAGGAGCCTGCGGCGGGAAGTCGAAAAGGTTCTGGACCAGGGCCGGGTCCGGAGCATGGAATACAGCCTGGCCGCAGGCACCACCTTGCATCGCCACCTGACCCTCTTTCCCGTCACCCTGGCCGATGGCAGGAGGCGGATCGGCGGTATCTGCCGTGACATCACCGCCCAGGTGGAGACGGCGAAAAGCCGGTTCCTGCTCGCCAAGGCCGTTGACTACACGGCCGAGAGCGTGATCATCACCGACCGGGACAGGAAGATCATCTTTGTCAATGCCGGTTTTGAAAAGATCAGCGGCTACAGCCGCCAGGAGGCCCTGGGCAGGAGCCCGGCCTTTCTCAGCAGCGGCAGACATGACAACGCCTTCTACCGCCATCTGCTGGAGACTATCCATGGTGGCCGGACCTGGAAGGGCGATCTCGTCAACCGGAGAAAGGATGGCAGGCTCTACGTGGTGGAGGCCACCATCTCCCCGGTCTTTGACGAACAGGGCGAGATAACGCATTTTGTCTCGGTCCGCCGCGACGTTACCGAGGAACGGCGCTTTGAGAAGGTGCGGCAGCGGATGCAACGGTTCGAGGCCATCGGCACGCTTGCAGGTGGCATTGCCCATGATTTCAACAACATCCTTACTCCGATCATGGGATACTCCGAGTTGTGCAAGAGCATGGTTCCCGACGACTCCCAGCTCCGGGACCACCTTGAACAGATCGTGCTCGCCGCTGGCCGGGCCAGGGAACTGGTCCGCCAGATCCTCACCTTCAGTCGTCAGAAGGAGGCCAGACGTGTTCCCATGGATGTGCGCATGGTGGTGAAGGAGGCCCTGAAACTGATCCGGGCAGCCCTTCCGGCCGACATCCGCATCGAGCAGCAGATAGAAACGGCAAAAGAGTACGTGCTCGCCGATCCCACCGAGATCCACCAGGTGGTCATGAACCTCTGTACCAATGCCCAGTATGCCATGTACGAGACAGGCGGCATCCTCAGGGTCCGGCTGCGCAGGGTGGACATGGATGCCGCAGGGGCCGCTGCCGTGCCCGGCCTCCAGGCAGGCGCCTATCTGCAGCTCACGGTTGCCGATACCGGCTGCGGCATTCCGCCGGAGATCCTGGACCGGATCTTCGAGCCCTATTTCACCACCCGGAGTGAAGACCGGGGCACCGGCCTCGGTCTTGCGACCGTCCATGGCATTGTCACTGATATCGGCGGCGTGGTCACCGTGCACAGTGAACAGGACCAGGGGGCGGTCTTTGATGTCTATCTGCCGGTGGTGGAGCCGCCCGGCGTAACGGAGGGTGAGGAAGAGGACCGGCCGGTTCCGGGGGGAGACGAGCGGATCCTTTTTGTGGATGACGAGCCGATGATCGCCGACCTCGGCCGAAAGATGCTCGGCCAGCTCGGATACGCGGTCACCGCCACCTCTGACCCGTTGGCCGCCCTGGCCCTGCTGCGGAAAAATCCCGGCTGTTTTGACCTGGTGGTCACGGACATGACCATGCCGGGCATGAGCGGTATGGAACTTGTCCGGCAGATTGGCACCCTGCGCCCGGACCTGCCGGTTATCGTCTGCACCGGCTTCAACCGGAAGATGCCGCACCAGGATTGGACCAGGCGGAAAAATGTGCGCCAGCTGCTCATGAAACCCATGGGATTCAGAGAACTGGCGCAGGCGGTCAGAAGCGCCCTTGATACTCCGGGGCCCGAGGAGCGGAAGTGAGAAACCGGCATGGTTGGGGCGGAATCGTTCACCGCCGTCGGCAACCTCATTACATACCGATACGTTTACGGCTGGGTCAGGATTTTTTGTCGCAGCCACACCAACCGATGATGGACTCGTAAAAAGTCCATCACACTCAACACAAAGATGGCTAAGCATAAAAAGGCGTAGCGGTGTCGGCCAGGCGGAGGCGTACTTGCGGTACGTCGGGCATCGGCCGTACCCGCTACGACGCCGTAGATCGGACTTTTTGCGATGCCATCAACCAACGAAAACCAGGCAGAGGAGGTCGTTATGGGTGAAGAGATCCCGGCAGGCTGTGCACGCCCGACAGGAGGGCCGGTGGGCGATGCACCGGCGGAGACAGCCAGAAAGCAACCAGAACAGAAGGAGGAAACCATGATCAGGGTTGGCAAAAAGGCCCCGGATTTTTCTGCACCGGGGTACCACAAGGGAGAGTTCGTTACCGTCAAGCTTTCGGATTACCTGGGGAAATGGGTCCTGCTCTGTTTCTACCCCGGCGACTTCACCTTTGTCTGAGCAACGGAGATTTCAGCGGTCGCTGAAAAGTATCCCGAACTGCAGAAGCTCGGCGTGGAGGTCCTGTCCATGTCCATCGATTCCATGTTCACCCACAAGATGTGGGACGAGGATGAGCTCGGCAGGATGGTGGAGGGCGGGGTTCCTTTCCCCATGCTCTCTGACGCGGGCGGCAAGGTGGGTACGGTCTACGGGGTCTACGACGAGGAGGCCGGCGTGGAGGCCCGTGGCCGGTTCATCATCGATCCCGATGGTGTGGTGCAGGGCTACGAGGTGCTGACCCCGCCGGTGGGACGTAATGTCAACGAGACCCTGCGCCAGGTGCAGGCCTTTCAGCTCGTCCGGGAGAGCAAGGGCGGCGAGGCGACCCCCTCGGGATGGCGGCCGGGCAAGGCCACGCTCAAGCCCGGCATCGATCTGGTGGGCAAGGTGTGGCAGGTGTGGAAGACCGACCAGGCCTTTGACTGATTTTCTGTACAGGGACGGCAGCACGGCATCTGCATGTGCTGGTGCCTGGCCGCTTGCCAGGAGGAGCATAGCGGCCAGGCACTCCTGCAGCAGACGATACGATACAGTCGTTCATCTGCACTCCGGCTGCCGGTTTCTCTCCTCTGGCCTTCTGTCCCCCTCTTCTCGTCCCTGCGATTCTTCCTCCTCCTGGCCGATCCGTACCCGGATAGGTTCGACAATCCCCACCTGGCGGTTGAAATTATACAGTCCCTGCAGGACCGACCAGGTGATCTCCTGGCCGCGGGGCAGGATCAGGGCGCCGTTGCGGGCCGTGATATCCTCCTCGGCGATCATGCCCACCGCAATGTCATCCACCGTGAGGCAGACCGTGCGGCTCTGCTCCTCGAAACGGATGGAGGCCAGGGCATCCAGAACCCGGGGGTTGTACAGGCCCTTCCGCCGCCGCAACCGGTCGATGCTTGCCTTGGGACTGTTGCCCTTGTAGGTCTCGAGATCAAAGTCAATGGCCACTTTCAGGATCTGCACACCGGTGAGGACCTCGTCATATTCTGTTGCGGCCAGTTCCTGCAGTTCGTCAAACGGGACCTGCTGCCAGCGGATCATCTTGGTCACATTTTCCAGGCGCGGAATGCTTTCCAGCAGCCGGGCACCGGTTTCCGGATACCCGGACCACATCTCCTCCTCTTCCCTGTCCAGGTCCAGGCCGGCATACTTCTTGTTGATAATATCCGTGGGCAGCGAGATGCAGCCGATCTGAACCAGCAGGGCCGCCACCTCGATCTGCCAGATGTTGGGCAGGTCCATTGTTGCCGCCAGGCGGGAGGCAAGGTCTCTGATCCGCAGGCCGGCGCTGAAGACCGTGGGCTTGGCCTGGCCAAGGAGTTCCGAGAGCACGGTCACGCAGCCCTTGAGTGTCTTCTGCAGAAGTTCCTTTTCCGCGGTCACCAGCCGGTACTGCCGCTGGGCCAGGGCCAGGGCCGGCACCAGAATGGCGGTGGAGCAGGGCTTGGTGAGAAAACGGAAGATCTGGCCGCTGTTGACGGCCTCGATGGCGGTCTCCTGGTCGGCATTGCCGGTGAGCATGATACGGACCGTGTCGGGATAGAGGTTCTTGACCCGCGACAGGAGTTCCACCCCGTTCATTCCCGGCATCCGCATATCGGAGACAATGACGGCAAACGGGCCTTCCCGCTTCATGACCTCCAGGGCCTCGTCCCCGCTCAGGGCCGTCTGCAGGGGAAACCGCTTGCGCAACTGCCGCCGCATGGACTGCAGCACGTTCTGTTCGTCATCGACAAAGAGTATCTTATCCGTCACCGCTCTTCTCCTGGAGTTCGCCGCAGAGCTCCAACCACTGGTCGGTTTTGTCCAGCATGCCCGCCCGGTCAAGGATCTCCTCGTCAAGGCAGGGCTGTTCACCGATGCACTGCCCGGGCTCCAGGCGATAGCTGATGTAATCGGCCACGTGGACGATCAGGGCCGGGCCGAAATCCGGATCCGGATAGTCCCGGAGGCGGTGATGGAAGGTGATCGATTCCACCACCGGCCCGGGCAGGCCCCAGAGGCCGATCAGATAGCCGCCCACATCGCCGTGGGAAAGCCCGAAGATCTTTTGTTCCGCCTCCAGCAGGGAACAGGAAGTCTCCATGGCCATGCGCACGGCCTGCTCATATTCCCCGTGCATACGGGACAGAAGGAGCAGCTTGCCCACGTCGTGCAGCAGGCCGGCGACAAAGGCATGGTCGATCAGGTCCCTGTCCTCCGATTCCAGGGTGGCGATCTTCTTGGCAAAGGCCGCAGTCGCCATGGAATGGGACCAGAGTGTCTTGACATTGAAGATCCTGCTTGGCGGCGCCTTCATATCCGTGAATACGCCCACCCCCAGCACCAGGGCCTTGATGGTGTCCAGACCGAGCAGGTTGACGGCCCGGCCCGGGCTTTCGATGTGTCTGAACAGACCGAAAAATGCGGAGTTGACGAGCTGCAGGACCTTGGCGCTCATGGCAAGATCCTGTTCGATGACCGCGGCCACATCGGCAAGAGATCCGTCCGGGTCCCGCAGGACCTGCTGCAGCCTGGCATAGGTTTCCGGCAGGCTGGGCAGGCTGCCGATGCTGGAGACCACCTTCTTGAGCCGCTCGTCGGCCATCAGGTCCTGCAGGGCCGTGGCCCGGCTGATCACCTGTTTGAGCTGCACCGGGTCAGCCGGTTTGGCAAGAAACTGGTGGGCCACGCTGACAGTGCGCAGGACCGATTCGTCATCCGCCTGGCCGGTGAGCATGATACGGATCGCATGCGGGTACTGTTCCTGGATGGTGGCAAGCAGAGTCGCCCCGTCCATGCCCGGCATGCGCATGTCAGAGATCACGACATCGACCTTCCTGGCCGCCATGACCTCCAGGGCCGCCGGACCATCTTCGGCAAACTCGAAGTTCATGGCCCGGCGCATGGGGCGCAGCATCCGTTTCAGCCCGGAAAGAATATTGGGCTCGTCATCGACAAACAGGACGGTCTTCTTGTCCATGGCAACTCCTCCGGCCACTAGATGGGCAGCCTGATGATAAAGGTCGCTCCCTCACCGGGCACGGATTCAACGGTGAGAGACCCGCCATGCTTGTTGGCCACGACATCCAGGGAGATGGCCAGTCCCTGGCCGGTGCCCCTGCCCACCTCCTTGGTGGTGAAGAACGGGTCAAAGATCCTGTCGCGGATCTCCGGCGCGATCCCTGTCCCCGAATCGGCAATGCGTATCTCGACCATGTTGTCTGCCAGGCGGGTGGTAAACGTGATACGCCCCGGGCCCGCCTCTTTTCCGGCAGCAATCTTTTCGCCGACAGCATGGGCGGCATTGACCAGCAGGTTGAGCAGTACCTGCCCCATCTCGTCGGCAAGGCAGGGCACCGGCGGCAGAGCGGGCGCCAGGTCGGTCTCCACCCTGGCCACATACTTCCACTCGTTGCGGGCCACGGTAATGGTGGTCTCGATGAGCCGGTTCAGGTCAACGGGCTGTTTTTCCCTGCCTGCAGGGTGGGAGAACTCCTTCATGGCCCGGACAATGGAGCTGACCCGGGAAATTCCCTCCCTGGACTGGGCAATGGCCTCAGGGATCTCGTCGGCCAGGTACTCCCAGTCCAGTTCTTCCAGGATCTCTGTCATGGTCTGCAGCATGTCGGCCGGCACCCTGCCCTGCGCGGCAGCCTCCCGGAGGCGGAGACAGTGTGCCATCAGTTTTTCCACATCCCGGAAGGACTCGTCGAGAAAATCGATATTGGACCCCACATATTGGATCGGGGTATTGATCTCGTGGGCAATACCGGCGGCGAGCTGTCCCACGGCCTCGAGCTTGTGGGCCTGGAGGAGCTGACGCTCCATCTCCTTTCTCTCCTCCTCGACCTTCTTCCGCCTGCTGATGTCACGCAGCACGGCAACGATGTGACCGGTCCCCCCGTCCAGCTCGATATACTGGAGCTGGACGTCCACAGGATGAACCTCGCCGTCCCGGGAGCGCATGCGGCACTCGAACTGAAGAACATCACGCTCCCCGTTCACAAGCAGGTCCAGGATCTCTTCGAAATACCCTGCCCCCTGATCCGGAAACAGGTCGGACAACGGCATCTGCAGCAACTGTTCCATCGGATAGCCGCTCTTCTCCATGACGGCCCGGTTGACATACAGTGGCCGCAGGTTCTCAGGATCCAGCATGAAGACACAGTCGTTGATCCGGTCCAGGGTCAGCTTGATGTTTCTCAGCTCTCCGGCCACGGCCTGGTTCTTTTTGATCTGGACAGACAGACGGTGAAAGTCGATCCCGAGGCCCAGCAGCCCCGCGCTCCAGGCAGCCAGGAAAAGAAGAAAGCTCCGCAGGAGATGCTGCCGTTTCAGGACGTTCCACTTGTCCATGGACACCGAGGCCGAGATGCCGCCGCGGAGATCCCCGAGGCCGTATCCCTGCCTGCCGTGGCACTTGAGGCAGCTCTGCTCCACCCTGAGGGGGAGCATCAGCCGCAGGTAGGGTCGTCCCTGCAGCTCAGCCAGGCCGCAGACCTCGCTCTCCCCCTGCTCGAACCGCTCCAGGGCCTGCCGCTCCCAGGGGTCCGGCGCATTGGCCGGCCGTATGGGACGGAGGCTGGTGATGTGACTGAGCAGGCCGCCGGGCTGTCGCCGTTCAAGCTCGTGGACCTGGCGGGTCATGTAGGCCGGGTTGACCAGGGTCAGCCTGCGGCCTGACGGCGTGGTCAGGTCCCTGTCCCTGACATCGAGATAGGGATTGGGTGGAGTTGTCGCGGAGCGGGTCGCGTAGACCCCGCCGCTTCCGGCGTTCCATTGCCTGTAGACGATGTCCTTGCCGATGGCGGTGCGTGCTTCCAGCCTGGCCATGGCAAGGATTCCATGGCTGGTATCGTACATGTCCAGGGCCATGAGCAGGAGCATGATGCAGGACCAGCACAGGGCAAGAACAAAAAAATTGTTGCGGATGCCGATCTGGTGCGGGCAGTTCATTGAGGCATCTCGAACCTGCTGGTTCGCTCCGGGCCGGTTCCGCTTGCGGATGGCCGGCATGGACGGGGATGGCAAGTTGTGCGGGCAGAGCCTGCAAACGCTACTTCAGGGGCAGTTGAATGATAAATGTCGTGCCTTCTCCTTCCAGGGATTCAAATGTCAGGGTGCCGCCATGCTTGTCGCTGATGACGTCATGGGCGATGGTCAGCCCCTGGCCGGTGCCCCTGCCCACCTCCTTGGTGGTGAAAAAGGGGTCAAAGATCTTGTCATGGATCTCCGCCGGCATGCCGATGCCGGTATCGGCGATCCGGATCTCGATCTTTTCCGGCCGGGCAAGGGTACGGATGGTGATGGTTCCCTTGTCGCCCTCGGGATTTTCACCGAGTTTCCCGGCAATGGCATGGGCGGCATTCACCAGCAGATTGAGGATCACCTGCCCCATCTCGTCGACAAGGCACTGTACAGGGGGCAGATTTTCCGCGAGCTGCAGGTCCACGTCGGCGACATATTTCCACTCGTTTCGTGCCACGGTGACCGTGGTCTCGATGATCCTGTTGATATCCGCCTCTGTCTTCTTCCTGGAGGCAGGATGAGAAAATTCCTTCATGGCCCGGACAATGGAACTGACCCGCGCCACGCCTTCCCGGGACTGCTGAATGGCCTGGGGGATCTCTTCCTGCAGGTACTGCCAGTCCACCTCTTCCAGACATTCCTCGGCCTGGCGGATCAGGTCGGGGGTGAGCTGCTCCTTTTTGGCCGCGCTCACCAGGCCCTGCAACTGTTCGGCCAGCAGGGAGAGGTCGCTGAAACATTCCTGCAGGAAATCGATGTTGGTACCGACAAACTGCACCGGCGTGTTGATCTCGTGGGCGATGCCGGCGGCCAGCCGTCCCACGGATTCGAGTTTCTGGGCATGGAGGAGCTGGGACTGGAAGGCCTTTTTTTCCTCTTCCAGTTGTCTTTCCCGGTTGATGTTGCGCCCCACCAGGACCGAGCCGATCAGGGTGTTGTCGTCGGGATCGTAATAGGGAGAGACCGTGTAGTGGATATGCCCGCCCAGCCTTGGTTCGTGGACCTCCATCGAGTGCGCCTTCCCGTCGGCAAAGACCTTGGCGTGGGGGCAGTCGTCCATAGGTTCGCTGCGGTCGTGCAGGGCCTGGCAGCAGTACATGCCGATCATCTCCTCGGGTCGCATGCCCAGGGTACTGCTCAGGGTCTTGTTGACACGGACAAGACGGTATTCCCGGTCGATGAGGGCAACGAAGTAGTCCATGGAGTCGGCGGTATGCTCCCACTCCTTCTTGGCGTGGAGAATGGCGGCCTGGGCGGCGCGCCGCTGCCGGATCTCCTGTTCCACCTGGCTGGTCCTCTGGCTGAGCTCCGCTGTCCGCCTGGCAACGGTCTGCTCAAGATCCTCCTGGTATCGGCTGACCTTTTCCAGCAGATAGCTGCGCTCCAGGGCACGCTCCACGGCATGCAGGAGCAGGGTCGGATCGTGAATCGGCTTGGTGACATAGTCCCATGCTCCGAGCCGGATGGCCTCGATGACGTCCTCCATGGTGCCGACCCCGGAGACGAGGATGATCGGTTTATCGGCGGCCTGGCTCCGCACCGCCTTCAGGAGTTGCAGGCCGTCGAGTCCGGGCATGTCCAGATCCGTGAGCAGGATGTCCGGGTCATGCTCCATGAAAAGCTCCAGGGCCCGGCTGCCGTCCGCGGTGGTGAGGGTCCTGTATCCCTGCTTCTGAAGGTAGCCGGCCATGTAGTCGCGGACAAAAGGATCATCCTCTGCCAGAAGAATCGTGATGGAATCGTTGGGTTTTCTCATCTTTTCCTCTCGCGGAAGCCGGTGGATGGCAACGGTTGACAGCGGATCCGGCCACGGAGCGGGGATGGCAGGCAGGCCGGATACACGGGGGCAGCGCCCATGGCCTTGCGGTGCAGGCTGAGATGACATGGCTGGGAGCGGAGCGTACCTGCCGGGATATCATGGGCAGGAGGAAAAGGTGACAGGAGCAATGGCGGGAGCATGGCGGCCCTCCCCTGGTTTCTGGCAGGATTACTGTTGCTTTCCTTCAGTATCGCACATTCTCCGGCTCTGTCAAAATGGTAATTGCCTTGGCATGCAGGTCGTCCTCTACATCATGTTTTCCGGGTCCACATCCACCGCCATCCGCACCCCGGCCGGGCAGAGTTTCCTCTTCTCTTCCAGCAACTGTTCGCAGACCTGGCGCAGGCAGGCCCGGTCGCGGCTTTTGAGCAGGAGCTGCCAGCGGGACCGGTCGCGCAGCCGGGCCAGCGGCGCCGGTGCCGGGCCGAGGAGCATCACCGGCTTACCGGCGCAGGCACGGCGCAGGAATTCGGCCACCTGGCCTGCACATCGCCTGACCATATGCTCGTCGCGGGCGCTGAAACGGATGTTGACCAGGCGGGCAAAGGGCGGATAGCCCAGTTCCCGGCGCAGCTCGATCTCCCGGGCATAGAGTTTCTGGTAGTCATGGTCGCGGGCATGGCGGATGGCATAGTGTTCCGGCTGGTGGGTCTGGATGATCACCCGGCCCGCATTCTCGCCCCGGCCGGCCCGGCCGGTGACCTGGGAGAGCAGGGAAAAGGTCCGTTCCGATGCCTTGTAGTCGGGCATGCCCAGACCGGAATCGGCCCAGACCACGCCCACCAGGGTGATGTGCGGGAAATGGAGCCCCTTGGCGATCATCTGGGTGCCGACCAGGATATCGACATCCCGGTCGCGCACGGCCTTGAGGATGGCGAGATAGTTCTTGCGGCTGGTGGCGGTATCGCTGTCCAGCCGGGCCACCCTGGCATGGGGCAGGAGCTGGCGGACCTCTTCCTCTATCCGTTCCGAGCCAAGGCCCAGACCGACGACCTTGTCCGAGCGGCAGGCCGGACAGAGGATGTCGGGCGGGAGGCTGAAGCCGCAGTAATGACAGACCAGCCGGTTCTGCTGCCGGTGCATGGTCAGCGAGACCTGGCAGTGGCTGCACTGGACGATGTGGCCGCAGTCCCGGCAGAGCATGAAGGAGGAAAAGCCGCGACGGTTGACGAAGAGCAGGCTCTGCTCGCGCTGTTCCATTGTCTCGCGCAGGGCGGCGATCAGCCGGTCGGAAAAGAAAAGATCGGGCCTGGAGCGCTTTTCCCGGGCCAGGTCGACCACCTCGACCGTGGGCAGGGTCCGGCCCTGGACCCGGCGTGCCATGGCCAGCAGCCGGTACTTGCCGTTGCGGGCATGATGAAAACTGACCACTGACGGGGTGGCCGAGCCAAGGAGGACAGGACATCCGGCCAGCTTGCCGCGCAGGACGGCCAGGTCACGGCCGGAATAGCGCAGGCCGTCGTCCTGCTTGTAGGCCGGTTCGTGTTCCTCGTCAACGATGACCAGGCCGGGATCAGCCAGTGGCGCAAAGACCGCGGAACGTGCCCCGATGACGATCCTGGCCCGGCCTGTCATGATGCGCTGCCACTGGTCAAGGCGCTCGCCGGCCGAAAGTCCGCTGTGGAGCACGGCCAGCCGGTCGCCGAAACGGGAATGGAAATGGGCCTCGAGCTGCGAGGCCAGGGCGATCTCCGGCACCAGGACCAGGACACTCCTGCCGCGCTCCAGCGCCGCCTCGCTGGCCCGCAGGTAGACCTCGGTCTTGCCGCTGCCGGTGGTGCCGAAGAGAAGAAAGGTGGCAAATTCCTGTGCCTCGATCACGGGCAGCAGTTCGGCCAGCACCTGCTCCTGCTCATCGGTGAGCTGCCGCGGAGGCGGAAGATAGGGCGGCTGACTGCCAAAGGGGTCGCGGTGGACCCTGCGGCGGCCCATGGCGAGAATCCGGCGCCGGCAGAGGCCCTTGAGGGGGGCCGAGATATTGCTGTAGTGGCGGCGGAGTTCGGGCCGCGGCACGGGACGTCTGCCCTGCCCCAGCCAGAGCTCGACGAACAGGCGCAGGGCACGGTGCTCGGAGGGCTTGAGATCATCGGCACCTGCCGATGCCGCGAGACGGCGCAGTACCTGCTCGGCGTCCCGGGCCGGTTCCCTGTCCGGCAGTGGTTCAAGCAGGGGTCCGGGTTCGACCACATCCACGGTCCTGGCCCTGACCTTGTCACCGGTGACCACCTCCTCGATGCTGATCAGTCCGTCGTTTTCCCACTGCCGGAGCAGCCGCTGCCTTGCCGGGCTGCGCCACAGCGTCAGCACGGCCGCCGGAGACAGTTCGCCCCGGGCAAGGAGGCGGTCGACCCATGCGCCCTTCTCTTTTTCCTGCAGGCGCGCCGCTTCGCGCCGGCCACGCCCGGTGAGTACCACCCTGCGGCCGCTGCAGGAGGTGAGCCCGGCCGGCAGGGCAGTGCGGATGACCTCACCGGGCGGATGGAGATAGTAGGCCGCGACCCAGCGGAAAAAGGGAACCAGGACCGGGGGAAAGAGAGGTTCCGCATCCAGAATGTCAACGATATTCCTGATGGTGAAACCGCATTGGTCCTCTCCGGCTTCCGGGGCGGGGCCCAGCAGGTAACCGGTGACCAGGCGGTTGCCGAGGGGGACCAGGACCCGGACTCCGGGTCGGGGGTCGGTGTCCATGGTGTCCGGCGCGCCATAGGTCAGGGTCCGGGTGAGCGGCGCGGCAACGGCGACCTCGTAGAGTTTCATGCGTTGTACCTGTCCACGGCCGGTGCCGCGATGCGGTTCACCGGTCAGCGGGACTGCAGCCGTTGCAGATCTGCTCGAGATGTTCCCGGAACGGTTCTCCCAGGGCGGGATGATCCAGGGCGAAATCGACAATGGCCTTCAGGTAGCCCAGCTTGTCGCCGGCATCATACCGCCTGCCCTCGAATTCATAGGCGTACATGCCCCGTTTCTTGGACAGGGCCAGCAGGGCATCGGTGAGCTGGATCTCGCCGCCGTAGCCGGGAGTGGTCCTGCCCAGGAGGTCGAAGATCTCGGGCATGAGGAGGTAGCGGCCGATGATGGCCATGTCGGAATCCGAGGTGCCGGGCGCCGGTTTCTCCACCATCCGTTTCACCCGGTAGGTATTGTCGATATCGGTCTCCTCGCCCTCGACGATACCATACTGGTAGGTCTGGTCACGGGGGACCCGCTGGATGGCGACAATGGCCTCGCCGACCCTGTTGTACAACTTAATCATCTGCTTGCAGCAGGGCACCCGGCTCCGCACCAGATCATCGCCCAGCAGCACCAGGAAGGGCTCGTCACCGACAACGTTGCGGGCCATCCAGATGGCATGGCCAAGGCCCAGGGGTTCCTTCTGCCGGACCGACACCACGTCGATGAGGTTGGAGATATTGTTGAGTTCTTCGCGCAGCCGGGCCTTGTTCTTCTCCTTGAGCACGGTGTCGAGCTGAAAATCGTAGTCAAAGTGGTTCTCAATGGCCGATTTGCCGGCGCTGGTGATCAGTATCACCTCCTCGATGCCGGATGCCACCACCTCTTCGACGATGTACTGGATGGTCGGCCGGTCGACGATGGTCAGCATCTCCTTGGGAATGGCCTTGGTTGCGGGCAGGAATCGGGTGCCGAGCCCTGCCACCGGGATAACCGCCTTGCGGATTTTTTTCATCTTTCCCCCTTTATGTTGCTTTCAATCCGGGTTGCTTTTCAAGTGAGTTTTCTGAAGAGACCGGGTATAGATGGCACGGATTGTGGTCACGGCGGAGCGTATCATATCCATTATACCCGGCCATGGGTGCCGTGTCGAAGAAATAAAAACAAAGTCATGCTGTTAACCTATCCTCCCGAACTTCCCATCACCGCCTGCCGGCAGCGGATCGTCGAGGCCATCCGCACCAGCCGCGTGCTGGTGGTTGCCGGTGACACCGGTTCCGGCAAGACCACCCAGCTTCCCAGGATGTGCCTGGAGGCCGGCCGTGGCCGGCATGGCCTGATCGGCTGTACCCAGCCCCGGCGCATCGCGGCCGTGGCCATGGCGGAGCGGGTGGCGGAAGAGGTGGGCGATCCCGCGGCAGTGGGCTACAAGATCCGTTTCAGCGACCACACCCGGGACACGACCCGGATCAAGTTCATGACCGACGGCATTCTCCTGGCCGAGACCAGAAGCGACCGGCTGCTGCAGGCCTATGACACCCTGATCATCGACGAGGCCCACGAGCGCAGCCTGAACATCGATTTCCTGCTCGGCCATCTCAAGGGACTGCTGGCACGCCGCGACGACCTGCGCCTGATCATCTCCTCGGCCACCATTGACACGGACCGGTTCAGCGCCCACTTCGACGAGGCGCCGGTCATCGAGGTCTCGGGCCGCACCCATCCGGTACAGGTACGCTATGACGGCGAAGATGACGAAAACGAGACCTACCTGGAGCGGGCCGTGGCCCGGGCCCTGGAGCTGGCAGCCCTGCCTGAGGGCGGAGATATCCTGGTCTTCATGCCCACGGAACGGGACATCAGGGAGACCGTGGACGCCCTCTCCCACCGGCTGAAGGGCCAGGCCCTGATCCTGCCCCTGTTCGGCCGCCTGCAGGGCGCGGACCAGCGGCGGATCTTCCGGCCGGCCCGCCGGCGCAAGATCATCGTGGCAACCAACATCGCCGAGACCTCCATCACCGTGCCCGGCATCCGCTACGTGGTGGATACAGGGCTTGCCCGCCAGGCACGCTACAATGTCCGGGCCAGGACCACCAGCCTCCTGGTCTCCCGCGTCTCCCAGGCGTCCTGCCGGCAGCGGGCCGGCCGCTGCGGCCGCACCGGGCCCGGCATCTGTTACCGGCTCTACAGCGAAGAAGACTATCTCGCCAGACCGCAGTTCACCCTGCCCGAGATCCAGCGTTCCAACCTGGCCGAGGTGATCCTGCAGATGATCGCCCTGAACCTGGGTGATCCCCGCCGCTTTCCCTTCATCGATCCGCCTTCGCCCGGCGCCATCCGCGAAGGATTCCGGGTCCTGCACGAGCTGGGCGCCCTGGATCAGCACGACCGGATCACCGACCGGGGGCGGATCATGGCGCGGTTGCCCCTGGACCCCAGGATCTCGCGAATCATCATCGAGGGGGCGGAGCTGGGCGCGTTGCGGGAAGTCAGGATCATTGCCGCCGCCCTCTCCATCCAGGATCCGCGGATCAGGCCGGCCGAGCAGGAGGCAAAGGCCGACGAGGCACACCGGCGGTTCCGGCATGAAAAATCGGATTTCCTCACCTATGTCACCATCTGGGACACGTTTCATGCCACTGGTGACCAGGCCCGCACCGCGGCCAGGCTGCGCAGGTTCTGCCGCGACAACTATCTCTCCTGGCAGCGGATGCGCGAGTGGTTCGACGTCCATGACCAGATCAGACGGCAGCTCCGGCAGGAAGGCGGATTTGCCGACAACACCGAACCGGCATCGTATGATGCCATCCACCAGGCCCTGGCCGCCGGTTTTCTGCGCAACATCGCCCAGCGTCAGAAAAAGAACCTCTACCAGGGCGCTGGCGGCCGCGAGATCATGCTCTTTCCCGGCTCCTCTCTTTACAACCGGGGTGGCCAGTGGATCGTTGCTGCCGAGTTTGTCGAGACATCCCGTCTCTTTGCCCGGACCGCGGCGGTCATCGACCAGCGCTGGCTGGAACACCTCGGCGGCGACCTGTGCCGCCGCTCCTGGTCCGATCCCCACTGGAGCCGCAGGTCCGGCCAGGTGGTGGCCCTGGAACGGGTCACCCTGTTCGGGTTCACCATCGTGGCCGGCCGGCGGGTCAACTACGGCCGCATCAGCAGGGCCACCCGGAAGGAGGCGCGACAGATCTTCATCCGCCAGGCGCTGGTCCGGGGCGATCTCGGTGGCCGGTATGATTTTCTCGAACAGAACCTGAAGCTGGCCCGCACCCTGAGCGACATGGAGCAGCGGCTCCGCCGGCGGAACATCATGGTGGACGAAGAGGATATCTACGGGTTCTATGACCGGCGGCTGCCGGCGTGGGTCCATGACCGCCACACCTTGAACCGGTTTCTGAAAAAGAGGCACAACCGGGAGACCCTGCGCATGGGCGAACAGGATCTCTGCCAGGGCAGACCGGCTGCCGATGAGCTGTACCGCTTTCCGGCCACCCTGCGCTCCGGCAGGCTTGAATTTCGCCTCCACTACCTCTTTGAGCCGGGCAGTGATGCCGACGGTGTCACCGTGGAGATCCCGCAGGACCTGCTGGGCGAGGTGGAACCGGCAGTCTTTGAATGGCTGGTGCCGGGCCTGCTGCCGGAAAAGGTGCTCCATCTGCTCAAGCGTCTGCCCAAAAAACTGCGGCGGCACCTGGTGCCCCTGCCCCATGCCGTGGACCGGCTGCTGGACGGGCTCGACCTCTACCAGGGTTCCCTGTACCCGGCCCTGGAACGGATGATCCGCCGCCGTTACCAGGTGGAGGTGCGGCGGGAGGACTGGCGTACCGATACCCTGCCGCCCCATCTCAGGATGCGGTTTGTCCTTGTGGATGGGCAGGGGCAGACCCTCGGGGCCGGGCGTTGCTTTGCCGATCTGCGCAGGTGGCAGGCGCCGGGGGAGGCAGAGACGAAGAAAAGGACAGGGAAGGTGTCCCTGCCGGAAAAGCAGGGGATCACCGACTGGGACTTTGAGGGACTTCTGGATCCGGTCCAGACGAGGGATGCCGACAGTGGTCAGCCGCTCATCCACTACCCCGCCCTGATGCCCGACAGGGAAGGCACCACCCTCACCCTGCGGTATATCCGGGATCGGGAACAGGCCCGGATATCCAACCGCCGGGCCATGCGCTGGCTCTACAGCCGCAGGTTCGCCAGGGAACACCGGGCCCTGGCCCGGGAGTGCAAGGCGGCGGTGGCCGGCCATTCGGCCTCCTGGCTGGCCCTGGGAGCGCGGGCCACGGCGGCGGAACTGAAGGAGGCGCTGCTGGGGCTGGTCATGGACCGGATCTTCCGGACCGGCGGCGGAGAGATACCGGACCGGCGGACCTGGGAGGAGCGCATCAGGACCATCGAGGGACAGGGTCTGCTCCGGACCGGCCGGCAGGAACTGGAGCGCGTGCTGACGATCCTGGTCACCCGGCGCAAGGTCCGCGCCGCCATCATGCAGTGGGCGGAACGGGCGCGCAGGAGCCGCTGTTTTTCCCGGCAGCGGCTGGATGACTACCTGGCGCTCCTGGCCGAGATCGTACCACCGGATTTTCTTTTCGCCCCGGAGCCGGTCGAGCTGCAGCACCTGGAGCGCTACCTGCGGGCCCTGGCACGACGCGTCGAGCGGGCCGAACAGGCGCCGGCCAAGGACGAGGCCAAGGCGACACGGCTCCAGCCCTTTCTCCGGCGGCTGCAGCATCTGGCCGAGCTGGAGCGGTCCGGTTCGCGCAAGTGCCGCGAGGCCGTGGCACGCTATCGTTTCATGGTCAACGAGTTCAGGGTTTCCCTTTTTGCGCCGGAGCTGGGCACCGCCATCCCGGTGTCGGAAAAACGGCTCAACGCCCTCTGGCAGGAGCTGCAGGATCTCTGCCGCCGCGTGGAGTGACCTGCTCCATTCACGGGATGACGAACCAGCGGTTTTTCCGAGAACAATGGTGCAAGCGCTCTCAGGGGCCGCAGGCAAGCGACCGCAGGGAGACTCCGACAGCCTGGCTTTTCGGCCAGCCGCGAGCGCGTGCAGGTAAACGTAGACTCCGGATGGCGTGCTGCTGAACTTTCACCCGGAGCAGGGTGTCCGCCCCGAGATCCGCCGGATCTCCGGATCAACTGTAGATCAGCACCCAGGTCTCATCGTTGACACTGATCCGCAACCGGCCGCCATGGTTACGGCCATAGACCTCCCAGGCCGGCTCCCCTTTTATCTCGCATTTCAGGCACTGGGGCGAGTGGATGCCCTTGTCAGCGTCATTCCAGGCGACCAGGGTGGCGAACTCATTGTCCCGCAGGGCCAGCGGTTCGGCCATCCTGCGAACGGTTTCAAAATCGAGTGTGCAGCCGGTGACGGCAATGGTGATCTCCTGCATGGTTCTGCCTCCTCCTGTACCTGCTTATACACCACCTGCCGCCAATGGACAATGGCTCAGAAACAAAAGAGCAGCCCTGGTCACGCACAGCTGACGCACTGCCGAATTTTACAGAAGTCCCGGTAATTCACAATCAGATGCCCCTGGCCGGTTTTTTCCGGGCCAGGGCCCTGCGACCTGCTCAGGCCTCTCGCGACGGGCCCTCAGCCATATGCGGAGCGGCCGGACTGTGCGAGATCTGCGACCAGCGTGAGAAGACCACCGAGCCCACCGCGGCCACGGCGCCGAAGGAGAAGACGCTGAGAACCAGGGGGACGCCGTGTGCCTTGAACAGATCATATCCAAGGGTCTTGAAGGCACCGAGGACCACGATACCGATGGCGGTATAGAGGATCTCCCGCTGCCGTCTGAGCAGGCCGAAGACCATCAGTCCCATGGCGCCGACATTGATGAAGACCGACTGGGCGCCGAGCAGGGCATTGACCGGGTCTGCGGAGGAGGCAAGCAGATCGTGGGCGATGAGCTGCAACATGCAGAAACCGTCCACCAGGGCGGTGAGCAGCAGGAGGATGGCGGAATGGTCGCCGGGATCCACCTTTTTGAAAAACCCCACGCTGCAGGCCAGGGGGTGCTGGCGGCTCCATACGAACTGGAAGGCGCTCATCACTGCCAGGGAGCCGGCGGCAAGGGTGGCGAGCATGGGATCCGGGGTGCCGGGCAGGAGCACACCGTAGCCGATACCGAGAATGGTGGCCACCACCTGCAGCAGGTAGGAGGTGAGGCGGATGCCGCCGATCTCGCAGGCCCGGGAGGCAAAGGAAAGCATCACCGCCACGGCGCCCCAGAGCGGCAGGGCCGGCAGGATGTTCTCCACCGCCGCCAGAGTGGCCATCACCATCAGGGTGGCACCGGCAAAGACATAGGCGCAGATGCCGGGGCCGCCATGTCGGGAAAACCTGAAGATGGCGCCCGCCACCAGGAAGTGGACCATGGCAAGAGCAAGGCCGGCGTAGCCGAGCAGGGTATCGTCTCCCAGCAGGGGAACGGCGACAAGGCTTACGGCCGGATAGAGCCAGAGGACATTGATGGTGGGCAGGACGATGTCGAAAAGGCTCAGCGAGTCACCGTGGCGATAGGAGGTGTAGACGGAAAAGCCCATCAGGATGAAGACCGTGGCCAGGGTCATGGGCAGGTACCAGGCGAGGGCGACCTCGGGCGTGGTCACGATCCCCTTGACCATGGGGGCATGCAGCTTGAGGGCCCACAGGAACCAGAAGGTCATGGTCATGCCATAGAGCACCACCTGCACCCACCGGGTCCTGCCGCTGACATGGAGAAAGGCCACCACGTTGGCGGCGAGCAGGAAAAAGGCGAGCTGCGGGAAAAATGGTGCGGGAAAATCAAGGGCAAAGGCGGTGCAGGCCCCGCCGATGAGCCCGACCGCCAGGAAGAGCGAGCGCTGGTAGCGCTTCCCCATGATGGCAAGCGGCAGCATGGTGAAAAAGAGGATCAAATAGGCGGTAACCGTGGTATAGGCGGCAAAGCGGGCATGGGTCTCCAGGATGAGCGAGAACATGAGCAGGGCGCCGCAGACAGGAAAGATGGGGCCCAGTCCCTGGCGGTTGCGGAGCAGTTTCCAGCCCGTGGCGATGAGCAGGGCCGCGTAGGCCGTGCCGATCATCGAGCCGGCCTTGGCCCCGATGATGCCACTGTCGGTCAGGGTCCGCAGGATGAGGGCGATGACGAGAATGAAACAGATGGCCGCAAGCCTGGCGAGAAACGAGCCGCTGCCGGCCCAGGATGAAGTGACCGGCATCACGGTCACCTGTTCTCCCGCCTGCCCTCCGGCCACTGCATCGGTCCGGAGACTGTCCAGCGGTGCCGGTTGTGCCGCCGGGGCCTGGGCCTGTCTTCCGGCCAGGGTGTTTTCCAGTGCTGTCAGGCGGGCATTCTGTTTGCTGAGCTGATTGGTGAGGATGGTGATCTGGGCCGCCAGTTGGTCAAGTTTGGTTTCGATTTCCTTGTCTGCCATGGCACTCCGTTCCAGTGGTTCTGATGAAACAACTTCCGGTCTTTGCGGGAATTTCATCGCATGCCGCGATTCGACTCTCCAGGTTATAGCATGATTTTTCCTGGGTTAGAGCAAATTGGGTGTTTACTTCTATACCACAGAGTTGTATAAAGGGCCAAAAAATTTTTCCCACTTTGTGGTATCAGTGGAGCGGTCGTTCAACCTGTTGTTTTGCCGATGTTCGTCGCCCGGAACCGGTTCGGCCCCGGAGGGCCGGCAGCACTGAAACGGTGGGCGGGCGGATCAGGCATCGGGGCTACGCACCGGCTCCGCCTGTTTTTTTCGGTCAAAAGAAGGAGAGTACTGTATGAAAAACCATGTACTGCGGCCGCTGTTTGCGGCCATGGCGCTCGTCGCCCTGATCCTGACGGCCCGGGCACTGATGGTGCCGTCGGATTTCGGGGTGCACGGCAAGAGCTTCACCTACAATTTCTACCGGGCCGGCGCTGTTTCGGACTGGAAGAACTTTCCGGTGAGCTACAAGGGCGGCGGTTCCTGTGTGGAATGCCATGACGAGAATGCCGAGAGTCTCGCCGCGTCCAGGCACCAGATCATCCAGTGTGAAAACTGTCATGGACCGGCCCGCAACCATCCCGAGGACCCTGAAACACTGACCATCAACAGGAGCAGGGATCTCTGCCTCCGCTGCCATGCCGATCTCCCCTACCCCGGCAGCCTGCGCAGTGAACTGCCGGCCATCGATCCCGGGGAACATAACCCGGGTGAGGCCTGTGTCGAGTGTCACAACCCACACAACCCGAACCTGGAGGATATGGAATGAAGTGTTCCCGGAGAAGTTTTCTGAAAAAGGGGCTCGGGAGCGCCATTGCAGCCTCCCTGCCGCTGAGCAGTTTCAAGTTCCTCTCACCGGCCGAGGCCAGGGCCGCGGTGGGTGACCCCGCTGTCCGCTGGGGATTTTTGATCAACACCTACAAGTGCACCGGCTGCGGCTTCTGCGTCAAGGCCTGTAAAAAGGAGAACAAGGTTCCCTATGACCTGCCGGTCACCAGGACCTGGGTGGAGCGGTATGTGGTCACCAGGGACGGCGAGGCCCACATCGATTCACCTGCCGGCGGGCGTGACGGCTATACTGATCCGAAGATCGAGGGTAAAGAGATCGCTGCCGAGGAGATCACCAAGGCCTTTTTCGTTCCCAAACTGTGCAATCAGTGCCAGAACCCGGCCTGTGTCCAGGTCTGCCCGGTGGGTGCGACCTTCCAGACCGAGGACGGGGTTGTTCTCGTGGACCGGACCTGGTGCATCGGCTGCGGCTACTGCATCATGGCCTGTCCCTACGGCGTTCGTTTTTTTCACCCGGTCTACAAGGTGGCCGAGAAATGCACCTTCTGCTACCACCGGATCACCAAGGGCATGAAGTCGGCCTGTGTCCAGGCCTGTCCCTTCGGGGCCCGGCAGATAGGCGATCTGAAGGATCCGGATGATCCGGTGACCAGGGCGATCCTGACCCAGAGGGTCGCGGTCCTCAAAGATGAATATGGTACCAAACCACAGGTTTTCTATATCGGCCTGGACGAGAACGTGAGGTGAGAAATGCTGGATCAGTTAGCGACAAACGGACATCTGATTGCACACGGAATGGACTGGACCATCAAGGAAGGGTTCGTCTATCCCAATGAATTCATCTACTGGAGCATCCAGATCGTGCTCTATCCCTACATGACCGGTCTGGTGGCGGGCGCCTTTGTCCTCTCCTCCCTGTACCACGTGTTCGGTCAGCAGGACCTCAAGGACATGGCCCGGTTCTCCCTGGTCTTTTCCCTGGCCCTCCTGCCGGTGGCCATGATGCCGCTGCTCATGCACCTGCAGCAGCCGCTGCGCGGCATCGAGGTACTCTTCACGCCGCATTTCACCTCGGCCATCTCGGCCTTTGGTATCATCTTTACCACCTACTCCATCATTGTCCTCAGCGAAATCTGGTTTGTCTACCGCACCTATTTCGTGGAACAGGCCAGGGCATTGAAGGGCAAGAGCGGGGTTGCCAACACCTTCATGAGGGGGCTGTACACCGTACTCTCCCTCGGAGCGTGGGACCTGGGCGAGGCCGCCGTCGCCAAGGATAAAAAAGCCATCAAGATACTGGCGGGTATCGGCATTCCGGTTGCCTGCTTCCTCCACGGGTATGCCGGATTTATCTTTGGCTCGGTCAAGGCCAACGCCCTCTGGATGTCACCGCTGATGCCGGTGATCTTCATCATGTCGGCCGTTGTCTCGGGTATTGCCCTCTGTATGCTGACCTATATCGTCATCATGGAGTGGAAGAAGTTCACCACCACGCTCGCCAAGGGGCGTGGCGACGACTCGGTCAAGCTGATCAAGGGTGCGGAGATCGATGTCATCAGCAAGACATCGCGCTACCTGATCGGTTTTCTCATCGCCGCCATCACCCTGGAGCTGCTGGACCTGATCTTCCGGGGCTATACGGCTATGAAGTCATGGGACATCCTGCGCTCGGTCATGTACGGCAAAGATTTTATCAATATCTTTGTCCTGCAGTACGGCTTCGGCAACCTCATTCCCTTCATTCTGCTGATCCTGCCAAGGCTCACCATCAGGCGGACAGCACTCGCCCTGGTCCTGGTCCTGTTCGGCGTCTTCATGATGCGCTGGAACGTGGTCATCGGCGGCCAGGCATTCTCCCTCTCATTTGCCGGCTACATGCACTACGTGATGCCGATCATTCCGCATAACATCGAGACCTTCAAGGAGGGACTGGGCGGCGCGCTCCTGGTCGGCATAACGCCGTTTGTCCTCTTCTGGCTCATCAACAAGGTGACGCCTTCACTGCGCTTCAACAACTGATTCATTCTCCACTCCTGCTCCTTCCTTCGGGCAGCCGCGGCTTTTTTTGCCGTGGCTGCCTTTTTTTCCTCTTGCCTGCCTTTTGGCGATGCTCTCTGTTAACAACCCATTGTGATGGGGAATACTGTGGACTGGCGGTCCGGCACCGTTGTCCGGACCGTCAGCCCATGTACCGTAACCCTCACGGGACGGCTAACCATCGGCTTGTCCGGCCACAATGGGGTAAGCGCTCTCAGGGGCCGCAGATTCGGAGTCTACGCTTACCTGTGCAGGCATGCCTGGCCACAGGTAAGCGACCGCAGGGAGACACCGATAGCCTGCCCATGCGGGCAGGCAACGACCGTGCAGTGAGGCAAGCGAAGACTCCGTGCGGCTCCTGTGAGCGCTTACCATGTACCTGCTGTCCACAGTCGGTGGCCGATATGTTTTGGCAACAATTCGCCGCTGGCGGACTCGTAAAAAGTGCATTACACTGTACCAGCGATGGCTAAGCATGAAAGTTCGATACACAGGTACGCGAACGGAGGGAGACTCCGAGGCGTGGCGGTGTCGGCCGGACGCAGGCGTACATTGACGTCGGGCACTGGCCGTAGCCTCTGCAAGGCAGCAGACCGGACCTTTGACGCCATCACCGATCCCGTTGAAGAGGAGGGAAGAAGGCCGACATGACGAGGATGATACTGCGGAGCCTGACCCCATGGGTGGCCGCCGCTTTCCTTTTCGGAGGATGTACAGGCATGCGGCCGGACCAGGCCGTGGTGGGAGGAAAGCAGCCGCCGACCCTTTCGACCGGACCGCTGCCGGTCAGCCTGCCGGCCGGAGTGGAGATGATCTCTGTGGAAGAGGTGCAAAAACTGGTCAGCGCCGGTGACGACCTCATGCTGGTCGACACCCGGCCAGGGTCGCGCTACAGACGCTCCCACCTGCCAGGTGCCATTTCCCTGCCGGCAGCCGGGGCGGCAGAGAACATCGACAGGCTGCCGACGGACAGGGATCGTCTGCTCATCTTTTACGGTGAGGGACCCACATGAGGGAGGAGTTCCGTGATCGCCGGTCTGGCGAGAAAATCCGGGTACCGGGAAGTACGGGTCATGGTCGCCGGAGAGCCCGGCTGGGTCAGGGCCGGCTACGCCACCTATGCCAGCCGTGACGTTGTCCGGGACCACGGACCGTTGCTCATCGACCTGCGCGACAGAGCCGCGGACAGGACAGGCAGGATTCCCGGGTCTGTTTCCGTTCCTCTTGCCTTTCTTGAAACCGCAGCAGCGGAAATCCCGGCAAGGGCGCCGGTGGTGCTCTATGGCACCGACGACGACCAGGCCCGGCAGGGATTGAAGATCCTGCGCAGCAAGGGGCTCGGCAGGGTATCGCTGCTGGAGGGCAACCTGGCTGGCTGGCTGGGAGCCGGCGGCATCCTGGTGAAGGGACCGGTGCGCACCACCATCACCTGGCAGAAAAAACCTGCAGCCGGCGAGGTCTCCCTGGCCGACTTCAGGAACGTGATGGCGGGCAGGAGCGACGCTTTGCTGCTGGATGTACGCACCAACGAGGAGACAGCGGCCGGTCTCCTGCCAGGGGCACGGCATATACCCCTGGAACACCTGCTGGCACGGATGGACGAGTTACCCCGCAATAAAAAAATATTCATCTATTGCGCCAGTGGCCCCCGGGCCGAGATGGCCAGCCGGTTACTGGCAGGCAAGGGCTTTGCGTGCCGCTACCTTGACGCCAGCGTCCGCTGCGCCGGAGGCAGGTGCGAGGTGAAAGAGTAATGCCGCCGGGCGCAGGCGTTTTACGACGAGTCCTGAAGAAAGCGCAGCTAGAGTTTCCCGACTTCGGCCAGCAGGGAGGCCATTTCTTCCAGCTTTGCCGCGGCACAGGCCACGGAATCCTGGCGGGCATCCATCTCCATCTCCAGGGCCAGGGAACGGATGGTCTCGAATCCGAGGCTGGCCGATGCCCCCTTCAGGCTGTGGGCCGCCTCCACCACCGCCGATGCATTATTCTCGTCGACGGCCCGGCGTAACTTCTCCAGGTCACCAGCCGACGCATCCTTGAAGAGAAGCAGCAGTTCCTCCAGCAGCTCCTCGTCGCCCGCGGTCTGTTCCAGGGCAAAGTCCCTGTTCCACAGTAACTGGCTCATATCTCCTCCGGATTGATCGGTGATCCCGATCGTTGTTCTCCCCTGTTGTTCCGTTTTCGTCTTCTCTTCAGTGGCAACCGGCCAGGATCCGGACAAATGGAACCGCGCCCTGCCGCAGGCAGACCAGCCTGCCCTTCTCCAGGCCCACCAGGGTCGATGGCCGCTGTCCCGGGGTTGGCCCGTCGTCCAGAATCAGGTCCACCTGGTGGCCGAAGACGCTGCGTATCTCCTCTGCTGTGCATGCCGGTGGTTCACCGCTCCGGTTGGCACTGGTGGCGGTGAGGGGGGCTCGGAGCCGGGCCAGGAGCCGCGCCGCGCAGGGATGGGGCGACTGGCGTATACCCACCGTGCCGGTCCGGCCGGTGAGCAGCTCCGCTGTCCCGGGCCGGGCCGGGAAGATCAGGGTCACCGGACCTGGCCAGAACCTGTCCATGATCGGACCATAGGGTTGCGGTATGAAAGCGGCGAGTTGTCCGATCTGTTCACGATCACCGACCAGGACCAGGACCGGTTTGGCCTCCTGCCGCCCCTTGAGGGCAAACAGTCGCGTCAGGGCCGTCCTGTTGCCTGGATCGACACCAAGGCCATAATAGGTCTCGGTGGGATAGGCGATCAGCCCTCCGGCACGGATGATCCGCACCGCCTCCCTGATCGCATCCTCCCGGACCTTCACTTGCCGGCATGCAGTTTTCGGTTTTTCTCCTCCACCTGTCTGGCCATGGAGCGACTGAAGTCCTCAAGGGCGGCCGAGATGTCACGGTCCGAGATACCCAGGATCCGCGCGGCCAGGACAGCGGCATTCCTGGCCCCGGGTTTGCCGATTCCCATGGTTGCCACCGGTATGCCCGGGGGCATCTGCACCGTGGAAAGCAGCGCGTCCAGGCCATTGAGCGGTGAGGCGTCGATGGGCACGCCGATGACCGGCAGGCTGGTGTGGGCAGCCAGTACGCCGGCGAGATGGGCCGCCATGCCGGCACCGGCAATGATGATCTTCAGGCCCCGGTCAGCGGCGGAGGCGGCATATTCCGCGGCAAGGGCCGGGGTACGGTGTGCCGAGGCGATGGTGATGTCGTGGCGGATACCCATCGAGGCAAGAAAATCCGCAGCCGCCTGCATGACCGGCAGGTCCGAGTCGCTGCCCATGACGATACCCACCAGGGGGCCGTCCTTCCGCTGCAGCCGCTGCAGCGCCCGATGACCGATATCACGGCGGAAATAGACACCGGACCACCTGATCTTGTCCACGGCCTCGTAGGCCCGGTCAATGGCGGCGGCAATATTCGCTCCCATGGCGGTCACCCCCAGGACCCGGCCGCCGGCGGTGACGATACGCCTGTTTTTGAGTGCGGTACCGGCATGGAAGACCATCACGTCCTTCATCCGTGCCACCGTGACCAGCCCGGTGATGGGCTTGCCGGTGACATATCTGCCCGGATACCCCTGGGAGGCCATGACCACGCAGACCGAGGGTCTGGGATCGATCTCCAGTTCGATCTCGTCGAGCCGGCCGTCAATGGTGGCCTCCAGGATCTCGACCAGGTCGGATTTGAGGCGCATGAGCAGGGGCTGGCACTCGGGGTCGCCGAAGCGACAGTTGAACTCGAGCACACTGATCCGGTCGCCGTCGATCATCATGCCCGCATAGAGCATACCCTTGTAGGGTCGGCCTTCGGCGGCCATGCCGCGGATGGTGGGCAGCATGACCTCGTTCATCACCCGCATGGCCATATGCCCGGTCATGACCGGTGCCGGCGAATAGGCCCCCATGCCGCCGGTATTGGGACCGCGGTCTCCCTCGAAGACAGCCTTGTGGTCCTGTGAAGACGGCAGCGGCAGCACCGTGGTGCCGTCGGTAAAGGCGATAAAGGAGGCCTCTTCACCGGTGAGAAATTCCTCCACCACCACCTGGTTGCCTGCAGAGCCAAAGGCCTTGTCCTTCATGATCATGTCCACCGCCTTGCGGGCCTCGGCCGTGGTCCGGGCGACAATCACGCCCTTGCCGGCAGCCAGGCCGTCCGCCTTGACCACACAGGGCGCGCCGATCTTGTCAATGTATTTCTTGGCCGCGCCCCGTTTGCTGAAGACCCTGTACTTTGCCGTGGGGATATCATATTTTTTGAGAAAATCCTTGGTGAAGACCTTGCTGCCCTCCAGCTCGGCCGCCCGGGCACCGGGCCCGAAGATCCGCAGACCGGCCTCCTCGAACCGGTCGACGATCCCCGCGGTCAGCGGATCCTCTGGCCCGACCACGGTCAGGTCGATATTTTCTTTTGCGGCAAAATCGAGCAGGCCGTCGATGTCACTGGCGCTGATATCGACGCAGGTCGCGAGCTTGCGAATTCCGGCATTTCCCGGGGCGCAGTAGATTCTGTCCACCCTGGCGCTCTGGTGTATCTTCCAGACCAGTGCATGTTCACGGCCACCCGAGCCGACAACGAGTATCTTCATCCCTTCCTCCATGATGATTCGATTGGGGCAAGCTTCTGTCTTCCAATACATTCACTCTAGCAAAAAGATCCCGCCTCCTCAACATCCAATACCACCGGGGCCCGATACCTCCGGGTGGTAGCGCCCCCTGCCCCCCCTTCCGCCACTGCCGCCCGCCGGCCCATTTTCCTTGACACCCGCAAGGGGCCTCTGGTAAGCTGCAGAATGAGCATTCATTCACTTTCCGTATAACTCCTATTCCTCCGGACCATTTCCCGATGAAATCAGCAGATAAGCACGCCAAGATCATACGTGCTGCCACCAAGGTCTTTGCCAAAAAAGGCTTTTTCAATGCCAGGATCTCTGACATTGCCAAGGAGGCAAAGGTCGCTGACGGTACCATCTATCTCTATTTCAACAACAAGTTCGACATTCTGATCTCCGTTTTCGAGCAGGAGATCGGCAAGCTGATCGACCAGGTGCGGGTGCTGCTGGACAAGGAGGACGATCCACGGAAGATGCTGGAGATCTTCATCACCAAACATCTCACGGAAATGAAGAAGAACAGGAACCTGGCAGAGGTCATACAGATAGAGCTGCGCCAGACCAACAAGCTGATCCGTGACTACCGCAACAACCGGTTTGCCGAATATGTGAATATCGTCTCGACCATCATCAAGAAAGGGCAGGAAGAAAAGATCTTCCGCCAGGATATCCTGCCCGGCATCGCCAAGCGGGCGATCTTCGGTGCCCTGGACGAGATCTCCCGGATCTGGAACCTGAACCTGGACACCAACTATACGGTGGAGGAGACAGCCCGCCAGGTGGCTGACATCTTTCAGAAAGGCATCCTTGCCAACAAGGATTGAGCCCCGTCCATCTCCCCCCCCTCTCCTTCCATGACAGCCGGAATCCTCTGCCCGGCAGCGACAGTCTTCGCACCAGTTCGCCACTTTCGGCAACAGCTTTTGACCACCGCTGCTTTTTGAAAACATTCAGCATGATCGGCAAAGAACAGGACTCCTGCTCAGTCCGATTCCGCTGCCCGGATATCGATCACCTCGAACTCCCTGACACCGCCCGGTGTCTTGGCGACAACCTCGTCTCCGACCTCCTTGCCGAGCATGGAACGACCAAGGGGTGAGGCAACGGAGATAATGCCGTTCTTGACATCCGATTCTTCGGGACCAAGAAGCTGATAGGTGATCTCCTCCTCGGTTTCCAGGTCCAGCAGGGTGACCACGGTACCGAAGACCACCCGGTCGGTGCTGACGCTGGAACAGTCAATGACCTCGGCCCTGCCGAGTTTGTCCTTCAGCTCCATGATCCTGCCCTCGATCATGGACTGCCGCTCCTTGGCCGCGTGGTATTCGGCATTTTCGCTGAGATCACCATGGGCCCGGGCCACCTCGATGGCCTTCACCACCTTGTGCCGTTCCACCCGTTCCAGGTGATCGAGTTCCTCGCGCATCCGTTTGTTTCCCTGTCTGGACATCGGGATTCGCTCCACCATATCCTTCTCCTCCAAAATAGTACTACTCGTCAGTTGTGATGGCATCGCAAAAGTCCGATCTGCCGCGTTGTAGCGGGTACGGCCAATGCCCGACGTACTCCATGTACGCCTCCGCCTGGACGACACCGCTACGCCCCGGAATCTCGCACCGTTCGCTTCCCTGTATATCGAACGTTTATGCTGAGCCACATTCAGAGTGTGATGGACTTGTTACGAGTCCATCAGTTGTGAATGTGACTGGGGCCGAAAACAGCCTCCTGGTGTACAACCTCACGGGATGGCTCACCATCGGTCTGTCCGACCACAATGGTGTAAGCGCTCTCGGGGTCGCAGATTCGGAGTCTGCGCTTACCTGTGCAGGCGTGTCTGACCGCAGGTAAGCGACCGCAGGGAGACTCCGACAGCCGCCTACCCATGCGGGCAGGCACGACCGTGCAAAGAGGTAAGCGAAGGCTCCGTGCGGCTCCTGCAGGGCTTACCTCCTGGTCGTTCCGCTCAGGCGGTCACCGGCCGCCGGCCGGTCCGGCCGCAGACCCGGAGGTTTTTCTCTCATGCGCTCTTGCCTGCCTGCGCTCGAGCCGATCGAGTTCAGCGGTCACCTCCCGGTCGCCGGGCTGCTGCCGGTGGATGATCCGCAGGACCTCCACCAGTTCCCGCCATCTGCCTCGCCGGCGCAGGAGATCGGCCATGGCCCGGTAGACACCGGTGCGGTCGGTGGTGACCCTGACCAGATCCTGCCACAGCATCTGGGTGCCGGCGTTCTCCACCAGGGCAAGGAGGCTCTCGGCCAGCACCCTTCTTGCCTCCTGTCGCTGCTCCTGTACCTGCGGGTCATCGGGATGCAGGGCCAGGTACCATGTGAAATAATCAAGGGCCCTGTCAGCCCTGCCGGTCTGGAGGTTCAACTCACCCGCCCTTTTGAGAAGGGCCGTATCTGCAGGATGGATATCGAGCAGGGCCATGACATGGGACAGCTCTTCGGTCCGGTTGTCCGTCCGGTCGAAATAGCGTGCCAGGTGCCGGTGTGCCTGGACATCCTGCGGTGCATTGACCAGGAGCAGCTGCCAGTAGGTGGCCGCCGCCTCCTGGCTGCCCTGCCGTTCACTGAGCAGGGCGAGCCTGCGCAGCACCCGGGGATCACGCGGATGCCGGGCGAGCAGTGCCAGCAGGTATTCCTGTGCCTTGTCGAACTGCCCTGCATCGGCGGCCAGTTCAGCAGCCTTGATCCGCAGGGAGGTATCCCCGGGGCGACGCAGGATCAGCTGTTCCAGCAGCGGCAGGACAAGAGCACCCTTCTGCTGGGCTTCCAGGGCCCTGATCAGGCCGGACAGGGCCTCCCCGGCATCGGCGGCTGCAGGCTGCTCCTCGTAGAGTCTTCCGTAGATGGAGACCGCCTGCTCCACCTGGCCCGAGGCCAGGTCAACACGGGCCCGGGCCAGGAGATAGCGCCGGTTTTTCGGATCGCTCCGCAGGAGAATATCCAGTTGTTCACCGGCCTCGGGCCATCGTTTGAGAAAAAGAAGAATGGAGGTGTACTCCCAGCGCGCCTCGTCGACATTGTTCTTGCCGGCAAGCAGCAGCCTGTAGCGGGCAAGGGCCTGCTCATACCGGCCCTGGCGGGAGAACTCCCGCGCCCGGTCCCAGGCCTGTTTCCAGCGGGGGGCCTCGGCATCCCGGTAGAGAATATCGCGGTCCGGGACCAGGGGGGCGTTGTTGCCGGAGACGGTTTCCCCGCTGTCACCGGCATTGACGACCGGCACGGTCAGTGGGCCGGCCAGGCAGACAGCCGCCATGAGGATGGTGAGGGAGGTCCGCAGGTTCACGACTGGCAGGAGACGAGTGAGAGGCGATCAGAAAAATTCGGATATCTTGTCGACAACATAGGCGATCTGTTCCTGTTGCAGCTCCGGGAAGATCGGCAGGGCCAGGGACTCCCGTGCAGCCTGTTCCGCCACTGGAAAGGACTGGGATCCATAGCCGAGCGGGTCGAGACAGGCCTGCTGATGGAGGCACAGGGGATAGTAGATCTCGCAGCCGATGGAGTTGTCCTGGAGAAAACGTCGCAGGGCGTCTCTTCTGGGAACGCGAATGACAAACTGGTTGTAGATATGATAGTTGGCACTGTCCGCACCCTTCACGTTCCCATGGGCCTCGGCGGGCAGTACCACCGGGTTGTCCGCCAGCCCGGCCCGGGTGAAGAGCTCCCGGTACAGACGGGCATTGCGCCGCCGGGCCCGGTGCCATTCTTCCAGATGGGGCAGCTTGATGGACAGCACCACGGCCTGAATGGGATCAAGACGGAAGTTGCCGCCGATTCGGGCATGATAGTACTTGGGCTCCGCACCATGGTTCCGGCAGGAGCGGAGAACCCTGTCCAGGTCCGCATCACTGGTGACGACCATGCCGCCGTCGCCGATGCCGCCGAGGTTCTTGCTCGGGAAAAAGGAAAAACAGCCGAGGGCTCCCATGGCACCGGCCCTCTTCCAGGTGACCGCATTGTTTTCCACCAGGGGGAACTGGGCGCCAATGGCCTGGGCCGCGTCTTCGATGACCGGTATCTTGTACCGGTCGGCCAGCTGCAGCAGGCGCCCCATGTCAGCACACTGGCCGAACAGGTGCACGGGCAGCATGGCCTTGATCCGCTGTTCGCCCGCCCTGTCCGCCTCCAGTATCCTTTCCACCTCACCGGGATCGATATTCATGGTCCCCGGTTCGATGTCGGCGAACACGGGCCTGGCCCCCACCCGCAGGATGGAGCCCATGGTGGCGAAGAAGGTGTAGGGGGTGGTAAGGACCAGATCGCCGGGTCCGATGCCAAGGGCCATCAGGCTGACCAGAAGGGCGTCGGTGCCGCTGGAGACCCCGACACCGAAGCGGGTCCCACAGTAGGCGGCCACCTCTTCTTCAAATCCGCTCACCTCGGAGCCGAGGATATAGCGGGTGGAATCAATCACCGATGTGACCGCGTCCAGGATCTGGTCGCGGAAAAGTGTCATCTGCGGATGCAGATCCAGCAATGGTACATTCATCTATGTTCAGTGCTCACATACAGCCGGTTCGGCCGGGATAGCAGTGTACTGCTACCGGCAACCAGCTTGAAATACAAATATTTTTCATGAAGGTCCAGCAGTGCCTCGGCTGTGCATGAGCACGCCTGGCCGGCAGGCTGACGAACGCGTGCAGGTAAGCGTAGACTCCGGGTGGCGTGCTGCTGAACTTTTAGCGGGCCGCAGGCTTCTGTCTCGGTCACTTCTTGCCCGATGCTTCCGGACCACCGGCCAGGACCACCGTGTCACCGTCAAAGAAGTCACGGACATCCGGCATCTCTTTTTCAAAATGTTTTTTCAGCTTTTTCAGCAGGTT
The DNA here is from genome assembly GCA_026987195.1 of Desulfobulbaceae bacterium. Classification (GTDB taxonomy): domain Bacteria; phylum Desulfobacterota; class Desulfobulbia; order Desulfobulbales; family Desulfobulbaceae; genus DRKI01. The sequence continues at coordinate 33,025 of JALSNC010000126.1, forward strand.
TGCCTCTATCTGCCGGACCCGTTCCCTGGAGATGCCGAACTCGTCGGCAATGGTCTGCAAGGTTCGGGGCTCATCACTGAGGAGCCGGGTCTCAAGTATGCGCCGTTCCTTGTCGTTGAGGCTGTTCTTCAGTCCCTCCAGGATGTCGGTCAGCCGCTCCCTGATCTCCTGGCTGGCCACCATCTCCTCGACCCCGGGACCGGTATCGGGTAGAAAACTCTTCTGCTCGTCATCGGAATCGTTGCGCACGGTCGACTCCAGGGAGACGTCCCAGTTGTCCATGCGCTGGCCCATCTCGATGACCTCGCTCTCCTTGACATTCAACCGCTGGGCAAGCAGCTTGACCTCGGGTTTGAACCCCTGGGCCTCGAGCAGCTTTTTCTCCTTGTTGAGGCTGAAGAAGAGCTTGCGCTGGGCCTGGGTGGTGCCGATCTTGACCAGTCGCCAGTTATCCATGATGAATTTCAGGATATAGGCGCGAATCCAGTAGGCGGCATAGTAGGAGAACTTGACCCCCCGGTAGGGATCGAACTTCTTGGTCGCCTGCACCAGGCCAACGTTTCCCTCCTGGATCAGATCCATGAAGTTCTGCATCCAGTACTTCTGGAAATCCATGGCCACCTTGACCACCAGGCGGAGATTGGACGATACCAGACGGTAGGCTGCCTCGGGATCACCGGTCTCGCGATAGCGGGCAGCGAGTTCGTCGGTCTCCTCCCGGGAAAGCAGCTCGTACTGGCTGATCTCCTGCAGGTACCGGTGCAGGGCGGGATTGCTGATCGCGGGAAGGTTCTCGTCGTCCGGCATCACCACCAGAGGGTGGTGCTGATGCGGGATCGGTGCGGTCTTCTTCTGTTCCTTCTCTTTGGTCTTCTGTGGCATGCAGGTCCGTGGCTCGATGCAGGAAAAACACGTAAAGGTTCAGCAGCACGCCATCCGGAGTCCACGCTTACCTGGATACGCTCGCGACTGCCGGCATGGCGGGCTATAGCCGGCCGGCCGCGATCACGCACAGCTGACGTCCTGCTGAACTTTTACCAGACGCACCGGTGATTCAAGGTAGTTGCCGATAGCGGTGAACTGGTACAAAAACACAACCCTGCAAGGAGAAAACTCCCATGCAGGGTGGTGGCATCGGCCATATTACCCCATGCGCTGAAAAAATTCACTTGAATAAAGGGAATAATGGCGGCAACGGTTTTATTTTCGCGTGATCTGTGCTATCTAGTGGCCGGGCAGGGCCGGCATACGACTTCTTTTGGGAATCCGACGTGGATCACATGAAAAACATTAGAAATTTCAGCATAATAGCCCATATCGACCATGGCAAGTCCACCCTTGCCGACCGGATGATCCAGCGTTGCGACATGGTCACCGACCGTGAATTCAAGGACCAGCTGCTCGACAACATGGATATCGAACGGGAACGGGGCATCACCATCAAGAGCCAGACCATCTGTCTGCCCTACACGGCAGAGGATGGCACCACCTATACCCTGAACCTCGTCGATACCCCTGGCCATGTCGACTTCAGCTACGAGGTCTCCCGGGCCCTCTCGTCCTGCGAGGGTGCCCTGCTGCTCATTGACGCTGCCCAGGGAATCGAGGCCCAGACCCTTGCCAACCTCTACCTGGCAATGGAGAACGATCTCGAGATCATTCCCGTGATCAACAAGATCGACCTGCCTGCCGCTGAACCGGAAAAGGTCGCCCGTTCCATCGAGGAGGACCTGGGGCTTGACCGGGAGACGATCTGTTTCTGTTCCGCCAAGACCGGCGAGGGGGTTGACGAGCTGCTGGAGGCCATCGTCACCCTGCTGCCGCCGCCGGAGGGTGACCCGGAGAGCCCGCTGGAGGCCCTGATCTTTGACGCCAATTACGACCCCTACCGGGGCACGGTCATCTCGGTGCGCATCGTCAACGGCCGCATCCGCGCAGGCGAGCAGATCGTCTTCATGTCCAACAACGCCACCTACCGGGTGGAGGAAGTGGGGTTGTACCGGCTCTCCCGGGAGCCGCAGAAGGAGCTGGCCGCGGGCCAGGTCGGCTATATCATCGCCGGAGTGAAAACGGTCTCCGACACCCGTCCCGGCGATACCATCACCCACAGGGAACGTCCCTGCCCTGCCCCGCTCCCGGGATTCCGTGAGGTGCAGCAGGTGGTCTTCTCCTCCATCTATCCCATCTCCACCGATGATTACGAGGATCTGGCCAATGCCCTGGAAAAGCTGAAACTCAACGACGCCGCCCTCACCTTTCAGAAGGATTCGTCGGCAGCGCTCGGCTTCGGTTTCCGCTGCGGATTTCTCGGCCTGCTGCACCTGGAGGTGGTGCAGGAACGGCTGGAACGGGAATTCGGTATCTCTCTGATCCTCACCGTGCCCACGGTCAAATACAAATTCTACCTCCGGGACAAGACCATGGTGGAGATCGACAACCCTGCCTATTTCCCGGACCCCGTCTCCATAGAGCGCATCGAGGAGCCCTTCATCAAGGCCACCATCCATATACCGGAACGGTACATGGGCGCGGTGATGACACTCTGCATGGAGCGGCGCGGCGAAAACACCAACTACCACTACCCCATGCCAGGCCGCATCGAGTTCACCTGTGAGCTGCCGCTTGCCGAGGTGATCTATGATTTCTATGACAAACTGAAATCCGTGACCCAGGGATATGGTTCCTTTGACTACGAACTGACCGATTACCGGCCCAGTGACCTGGTCAAACTCGATATCCTGGTCAACGGCGAGCAGGTGGATGCCCTGTCCCAGCTCATCCACCGCATGCATGCCAGAGAACGTGGTCTCAAGGCCTGCGAAAGCCTGAAGAAAGAGATCCCGCGCCAGATGTTCAAGATCGCCATCCAGGCAGCCGTGGGTGGCAACATCGTTGCCAGGACCAATATCTCGGCCCTGCGCAAGGACGTGACAGCCAAGTGCTATGGTGGTGATATATCGAGAAAGAGAAAACTCCTGGAAAAGCAGAAGGCCGGCAAGAAGAGGATGAAGACCGTGGGCAACGTCGAGATTCCCCAGCGGGCCTTTCTGTCGGTGCTCAAGTCGGATCAGTAATAAAAATGCCGGTATTTTCAGGTGGTTGTCAATAGCGCTGAACTGTTGCCATCAGTGAGAGGAGAGATGGGGCGGATGGCGTGCTGCTGAAGTTTCAGGAGGAGCATGAAAAAGGCCGGGCCTGTGCCCGGCCTTTTTCATTGGCAGGATTCCTGCGCTGGAGATCTTACCGGAAGTTCGGGCAACGATGACCGGTTACATCAATGCCTTTCTGGCACATGATGCTCAGGATTTCTTCCTTGCTGAAGATGGAATTTTTCTGTTTGGAAACGTAGACGAAACAGTCCTTGCAGATGTTAAAAGATCGGAAATCCAGATCCCGCATGACCTCCCAGCAGGGTCTGTTCGAATGATAGGCCGGACATTGGGCCGCTTCATCGGGGTTACACTTCATTATCTCCCAACAGGGCCAATCTGATCTCAGTGGCATCAGACTCCTCCTCCTTTTTGGTTGCCCGAATACAACTTCCCCTGAACCTGGACGCAGCCTCCCTCTGCATACAGAATATGAAAGATCTCTCTTGCAAGGTATCCAATATCACATTCTACCAGCTCTCATGGTACAATGCAAGCCTGCTTTGCAGCTCGCGGCATCCCTGACCGGTACGTGCGGAAAAGATGATCCGCTCTCCCGGGGTGATGGTCAGGGCGGCGTCCAGGGCGGAGGCATGGCTCGTCTGCCGGTTTTTGCTCAGTTTGTCGGCCTTGGTATAGACGGGCAGAAAGGCGACGCCATGATGACGCAGCCAGTCGACGAGTTCGCGGTCCAGGGGCTTGAGTTCGTGGCGCAGGTCGATGATCACCACCACACAGGCCAGGGTGCGGCGGCCGCTCAGATAGCCGGTGATCAACTGCTGCCATGACGACTGCATCTTCCTGGATACGCGGGCAAACCCGTATCCAGGCAGGTCGACCAGGTAGAGGGCGTCATCGACAAGGAAATAGTTGAGACTCTGGGTCTTGCCCGGCCGGGCACTGGTCTTGACCAGGTTCTTCCGTCCCACCAGCCGGTTGATCAGGCTCGATTTGCCGACATTGGAACGTCCGGCAAAGGCGATGTCGGGATAGATGGGCTCAGGCAGTTGTCCCAGGCTGAAGGCGGAGATGAGGAAACGGACGTTATTGAAGTTCATGTAACAGGACCGGTGGCTGGATCGCAGGGTAAAGGTGTCGGTACTTCATGTAGTTGCCGATAACGGTGAACTGTTACGAGACGGCAGGCACAGCCTCCTCTTTTCCGACCTCCTGACCTTCTGCTGTTCAGATCACCTTGTTGAGAGCATACTCGATGATCCCCTCGGCCCCCATCTTTTTCAGGCGGGGCACCAGGTCGCGTACCTGATGCTCCGAAATGACCGTCTCAACGGAAAACCAGTCCTGCTTGTAGAGCTGGGCAACCGTGGGTGCGGTGACACTGGGCAGGACATCGATAAGTTCATCGAGCCGGTCGTGGGAGACGTTCATCTTCAGGCCCACGATCCTGTCCGCCCGCAGGGCGCCCTGGAGCAGGAGAGCGATGTTCTCGATCTTCTCCCGTTTCCACGGGTCCTGCCAGGCGGCCTTGTTGGCAATGAGCTGGGTGTTGGACTGCATCAGTTCGTGGATCACCCGCAGGCCGTGGGCGCGGATGGTGGTCTCGGTCTCGGTCACCTCGACAATGGCATCGGCCAGGCCGGACACCGCCTTGGCCTCGGTGGCGCCCCACGAGAAGATGATGTCCACCTTCATCTGCCGCTCCTCGAAGAACCGCCGGGTGACGTTGACCAGTTCCGTGGAGATCCGCTTGCCGTCCAGATCCTCGACCCGGGTGATACCGGAATCCCCGGGCACCGCGATCACCCAGCGGGTCGGCTTCCTGCTGACCTTGGAGTAGACCAGGTTGGCGATGACCTCCACGTCGGAGCCGTTCTCCAGGGTCCAGTCCTTGCCGGTGATACCGGCGTCCAGCATACCCGATTCCACGTAAGTGGACATCTCCTGCGGCCGGCAGATGGAGCAGGAGAGCTCCGGATCATCCACCTCGGGAAAATAGTTCCGGGACATCAGCTTGATCCGCCAGCCCGATTTCTCGAACAGTTCGATGGTGGCCTTTTCAAGGCTTCCCTTGGGTATCCCTATCTTGAGTTGTTGCATTTGCTCGTATCCATGATGATTACAGAAAACCTCTCCTGAACTTTTACCAAAAGTATTGCTCTTTTTCAGGTGGTTGCTGATAGCGGTGAACTATTCCGGATCAGTTGCCATAGACCTCTGCCGGATCAAACACCTGCTCGCCGGTGACGACCAGGCTGTCGCCATCCACCCGGCGAAAGAAACAGCTGCGATATCCCTTGTGACAGGCCGCGCCGCCGAGCTGCTCCACTTTGAAGATCACCGTATCCCGGTCGCAGTCCACCAGGATTTCCCGGACCAGTTGCACATGACCCGACGATTCACCCTTGAGCCAGAGCTGGTTGCGCGAGCGGGACCAGTAATGGGCCTTTCCGGTTTCAAGCGTCCTGCGCCAGGACTGCCTGTTGATATAGGCCAGCATCAGAACCTCGCCGGAGGCGGCATCCTGAACAATGGCCGGAAGAAGTCCCTGTTCGTTTTTTGCAAAATCAAGTTCTATCATCTTCCCTGTCCGTGGCACTGGTGCTGTCATTGGCGGCTGTCGCCTTCTCTTTCCTGCTCCGTCGCAGCTCTCCTTCCATGAAATGGATCATGCAGGAGGACCTGAACTGGCAGTAATCGCCGGGATGGGCGCAGGCAGGCGCATCCGAAGAAACCTTGTCGTGATATTTGGCACATTCGAGTTCCATGGGATCCTGTGAGTTGTGATCAACGTGACAGTCCATCCGCTATGCGGGCATAAAAGTACCAGTCTTTTCATGTGGTTGCCGATACCGGCGAACCAGTACATGCGGGCAGCCGCGCGCGCGTTCAGTTCAGTTCAGGTAAGCGCAGACTCCGGATGGCGTGCTGCTGAACTTTTACCGCCTGCTGTTGCCGTACCGGCGGCCTAGCACATTTATGCCTTCACGGACTCTTTGTCAAGAGTGGGCAGACTTTTCCTGTCTGCAGGACTTCCTTGTCAAACCGTTGCCTGGTAGATTAAGATAACCGGAGCCGCTCCGTAAGCGGTCACAGGTACCGCATCTTCGCACGGTCGCTCCTGTCAAACACATTCAAACGTACTGCCGCTCACGGTGAACTGTCAGCAAAAAGGATATCATGAATACCGTACAACTGACCGACCGGGTCACCATCAGCTATACCGCCACCCTGGAAAACGGCGAGGTCTTTGAAAAGGTTTCACCTGAAAAGCCCATCACCCTGGCCATCGGCTCGGGCCGGGTCCTCAAGGCCGTGGAGGCCGGCATGCTCGGCATGCGGCCGGGCGAAACCAGGGTTTTTCATATTCAGCCCGAGGACGCCTACGGCCCCCATTTCAAGGAACTGCTCCACAATGTCAAGCGCTCCACCTTTGCCGGCAGGATCGACCCCAAGCCAGGAATGATCCTCTCCCTGACCATTGAGAAGGACGGCACCGAACAGCAGGTCCCGGCAACAGTGGTCGCCGTGGGCAGTGACACGGTCACCATTGACTACAACCATCCCCTGGCCGGCAAGGTCCTCACCTATGCCGTCACCCTGCACGAAATCCTGTAGCTCCTCTCGTTCCGGGCGGCTGACCAGCCGCCCGGCAGCACACCTCGCCAAGATCAGCAGTACCTCAGCGCCAGATTCCTGCCCCCTGGCACCTGGCACCTGGAACCTGACCCGGCCGGTCAGGGGGCAGGACGTTCGTCCACCTGGTAACAGAACCGGTCCCACTCCACCCTGGTGCCGGAGACCGGGCAGCGCAGGCCGACCTTGCTCTCCGAGACCGAAATCACTTCCCAGTCGCCCTTGCGCGGACCATCCTCGATATACAGTCTTTCCCCGATCCGGAAAGGATATCTCCTGAAAATCACGATTTTTTCTTCCACGACTCCTCCCCTGTCTGCAACCGGACTCCGGCATGAATCCGCACCTGGCCGCCGCCGGATCCGGCCCGCTGGCGGGCGGTGACTTGAGCAGATGATCTTTTTCATAATCCAACAAAAAAATCTGTACAATCAAAAATGGATACGTACAATAAAATTATAGACTTGATAATTCGGGCGAGAACCGGCCAACAGCCCCGGCAGCATGCGGCCGGGCCGTTCTCCAGAGTCCCGATCGACCAGAGGAGATTGTACCATGTCCATAGAAGATGATGAAATTCTGCAGGGATTCATAGAAGAGTCACTGGAGCACCTGGCAGACATCGAAAACGACCTGCTGGCCATCGAGGAGGCAGGGGCCGACATCGACGACGAACTGGTGAACAAGGTCTTCAGGGCCGCGCACTCCATCAAGGGCGGCGCAGGTTTCATGGGCCTCACCGTGATCCAGGAACTGGCCCATGCGGCGGAGAATGTGCTGGGCATGATCCGCAGCCGCAAGCTCGTTCCCGACCCCGACATCATCAATGTCCTGCTTCTTGCCTCCGACGAACTGCAGCAGCTCATCGAAAATGTCGAGGAAAGCAACGAGGTCGATATCTCGGAGCACCTGCAGGCCCTCAATGCCATCTATGAAGGCAAGGAGATCCCGGCCAGGACAGCGGCCGAGGGTGATACCGGGGATTCGGCATCCGCGCCGCCGGAAAGCGATCAGGAAGCGTCCACCGCGCCCGAGAGCCCTGCCGAAGCAGAGCCCGATCCCGAGCCCGAACCCGAACCCGAGCCTGTCGCTGCAGCAGCACCGGAGCCGGAGCCTGAACCTGAGCCCGTGCCTGAACCGGCGGCCCGGCCCGAACCGGAACCTGCCCGGGCAGAGACGGCCCCCGAGCCGGCTCCTGCGCCAGCGGCGGAGAAGAAAAAAAAGATCAAGAAATCCAAGCACAAGACCGACACCTCCATCCGGGTCACGGTCAGCCTGCTCGACCAGTTGATGAACCTGGCAGGAGAACTGGTCCTGTCCAGGAACCAGCTTCTCCAGACCATCACCTCCGGCGACGTCCGCAGTGCCGAGGCGGTGGGACAGCGAATCGACCTGGTGACCTCCGAGCTGCAGGAGGCCATCATGCTGACCCGCATGCAGCCCATCGGCAATGTATTCAACAAGTTCCCCCGCGTGGTCAGGGACCTGTCCAAGAAACTGGGCCGTCAGATCGACCTCACCATTGTCGGCAAGGAGGTCGAGCTGGACAAGACCATCATCGAGGCGATCAACGATCCTCTCACCCACCTGATCCGCAACTCCGTGGACCACGGCATCGAGCCGCCCGATGTCCGGGTCAGGCAGGGCAAGGACCCCAAGGGGCTGATCGTGCTCAAGGCCTACCATGCAGCAGGCCAGGTGGTGATCGAGATCAGCGACGACGGCAAGGGTATCGACGGCAACAGGCTGGCCGATATCGCCATCAAGAAGGGCCTGATCACGGTGGAGCAGGCCAAGGCCATGTCGGACAAGGAACGGACCAACCTGATCCTGCTGCCCGGTTTTTCCACGGCCGAAAAGGTCACCGATGTCTCGGGCCGGGGCGTGGGCATGGATGTGGTCAAGACCAACCTGGACCAGCTGGGCGGGTCGCTGGAGATCGAGTCCGAGGTCGGCAAAGGCACCACCATCAGTATCAAGCTGCCGCTTACCCTGGCCATCATCCCCTGCCAGATCGTCATGACCGGCGGCGAGCGGTATGCCATCCCCCAGGTCAACCTGGAAGAGCTGCTGCGCATCCCGGCGGCCAAGGTCAAGGAGCGGGTGGAACGGGTGGGTGATGCCGAGGTTGTCCGGTTGCGCGGCAATCTGCTGCCCCTGATCCGGCTCTCCGACGTGCTCGGCATCGAACGGACCTACTTTGATGTCATCACCGAGGAGACGCGGGAGGACAAGCGGCGCAACATCGCCGACAGGCGATCGAAATCAAGCCCGCTCTTCAGGGACAAGGACGTTGAGCAGGAGCAGACCGGGCAGGAACAGGAAGAGGAAAAGGCGGCTGCGCGGACAGGCCGGGAACGGCGGCAGAGCCCTTCCAGCGCTCTCAATATCGTTGTCGTCTCCACCGGCGCCATGAAATATGGCCTCATCGTCGACCGGCTCCACGATTCCGAGGAGATCGTCATCAAGCCGCTGGGCCGGCATCTGCAGCAGTGCCGCGGCTATGCCGGCGCCACCATCATGGGCGACGGCCGCATCGCCCTGATCCTCGATGTGAGCAATCTGGCCCGCATGGCCGGGCTCACCTCCCTGGACGGTTCCGACCGCGCCAACGAGCTGGCCGATGCAGCCAGGGACGCCATCTCCAAGACCCGCGACAAGCAGGCCCTGCTCATCTTTTCCAGTTCCCCGGAGGAACAGTTCGGCGTGCCCCTCAACCAGGTGGAGCGGGTGGAGAAGATCAGGAGGAGCGACATCGAGGATGTGGGCGGCCGGCGGGTCATGCAGTACCGCGGCGGCAGCCTGCCCCTGGTCTCCATCGACGAGGTGGCGGCGGTACAGCCCCTGGCCGACCAGGAAGACCTGCTGGTCATTGTCTTCCATCTGGCGGGCAAGGATATCGGCCTGCTGGCCATCGGCCCCATCGACGCCATGGAAGTGGCGGCCGACATCGACGACATCACCCTCAAGCAGCCCGGCATCATGGGCTCGGCCATCATCAACGGCCACACCACCATGCTGATAGATATCTTCGAGATCGTCCAGACCGTGAACCCGGACTGGTTTGTCGATCATCCCATGAGCATGCAGGTCGACGAGGAGGCCGAGGTGGTGATCCTGGTGGTGGAGGATTCCAACTTCTTCCGCAACCAGGTCAAGGGCTACATGGAAGAGGCCGGTTACAGTGTGCTCGAGGCCGAGGACGGTGTCGAGGCCCTCAGGGTTCTGGAGGATCACGTGGATGAGATCACCATGGTCCTCAGCGATATCGAGATGCCCAAAATGGACGGCTTCGAGCTGACCGAGAAGATCAAGAACGACCCCCGGTACCGGCATCTGCCGGTCATCGCCCTGACCACCCTGGCCGCCGAGGAGGACGTGGCCCGCGGCAAGGCGGTAGGCTTTGACGAATACCACATCAAGCTGGACAAGGAACGGCTGATGGCCAGTGTGCACAGGTATGCCACCGCCGGGGTTGCGGCGTAATACATTCCAGGATCTGGCGGGAACCGGCTGACCGGTTACCGAAATATTTCCCATAAGATCAGAGACAGGTAGATCGCAATGAGCATCAAAACAAAACTCGGCCTCAGCTTTGCCGGCTTCTCCATCATCATCGTCTGTATGTTTCTGGCCACCCTGTATGTCACCGGCAAGCAGAAGAGTGACGGCCTGATCATCAACCTGGCCGGCCGGCAGCGGATGCTGAGCCAGAAGCTGGCCAAGGACCTGCTCGAATTCCAGCTTGCCAGGGAACGGACCGGCCAGGCAGACCCGAAACTGGAGCGGAAGGTCCGTGATACCATGGAGATCTTTCACCGCACCCTCAAGGGACTCATCCAGGGTGGAGCGCTGCCCCTGACCCTTGATCCCGCCTCCGGCAAGACCGCGCCGGTGGAAGGGGTCACCGGCCAGGCCCTGCAGCAGCTCAAGGTGGTGGACAAGCTGTGGAATCAGTACATGGCCGACGTGAAAACCGTGCTTGCCGGCGGCAGGGACGCGGACGAGGCCCTGCAGAAGGTGATGGACAACAATCCGGCCCTGCTGCAGGAGATGAACCGGGCGGTCACCCTGCTCCAGCAGAACGCCGAATCCTCGGTCACGCTCCTCAAGACCATCCAGCTTATCCTGATCGGCGCCGGCCTGGTGGTCATCATCCTCGCTTTCCTGGTGCTCAGGTCGGTCATCCAGCGGCTCGACAAGATCCAGTCCTTCAGCGAGAAGCTGGGTGATGGCGACCTGCGGGCCACTTCCGGTATCAGCGGCAAGGACGAGCTGGGCCGGATCGGCGCCAGTCTCGACGCCATGGGTGCCAGCCTGCGCACCATGATGAAGAATATCGCCGAGACAGGCACCACCCTGTTCAAATCCTCCAGCGAGCTGGGCGAGATGGCCGACGATTTTGCCTCTGCCGCCGTGGACTCGGCCGAACGGACCACCGCCGTTGCCGAGGCGGCCGAGGAGATGAGCACCAACATGAACACCGTTGCCGCAGCCACCGAGGAGGCGGCCACCAACATCTCCCTGGTCTCCACGGCCACCGACGAGATGTCCAGCAACATCAGCGGTATTGTCAGGTCGACGGAAAAGGCGCAGGAGATCACCAGGGTAGCGGTTGAAGAGGCGGGTTCGGCCTCGGACAAGGTTGACGAGCTCGGCAAGGCGGCCCAGGAGATCGGCAAGGTCACCGAGGCCATCACCGAGATCTCCGAACAGACCAACCTGCTGGCACTGAACGCCACCATCGAGGCGGCCCGGGCCGGCGAGGCCGGCAAGGGCTTTGCCGTGGTGGCCAACGAGATCAAGGAACTGGCCAAGCAGACCGCCGAGGCCACGGGTGAGATCAAGGCACGCATCGATTCCATCCAGAACTCCACCGATGCCACGGTCAGCCAGATCCAGCAGATCACCAATGTCATCAACGAGGTCAACGAGATCGTGGCCACCATTGTCACCGCGGTGGAGGAACAGTCCGCCACCACCACCGAGATCGCGGAAAACATCGGCCAGGCATCCCTGGGTATCCAGGAGGTGACCGAAAACGTGGCCCAGGTCTCCACGGTCTCCGGCGAGGTGGCCCAGGACATCTCCGAGGTGAGCCAGACCTCGGGGGCGATCTCGGATGGCAGCGGCAGGGTCAAGGAGAGCGCTGTTGCCCTGAACAGGCTTGCCGAGGAGCTGCGGGTCATGGTGGGCAGGTTCACCACCTGAGCGCTGGCCGCAAATCGCCGGGAGGACCTTTATCTTTTCCACGTACCATCGGGGTATTCACCATGCTGACAATCTTGAAAAAAGTACTGCCCAGCCGTGTCAAGACCAGGCTGCTCCTTGCCGTGGGTCTCCTTATCGCAATCCTGATCACCGTGCCGGTGGTCCTCCAGTTGACCGGCAGCCTGCGCCAGGCCCGGGAACAGGGGCGCATGCAGGCCGAGGAACTTGCGACCCGGGCCATTGATCAACTCCACGAGACAGAAGAAAAACTCCTTCTCGTAGCCCAGACCGTGGCCCACATGCCCGCGGCCACCCGTTTCCTGGCAGAACGGGACCGCCCTGCCCTCCTTGCCCTGTGCATGCCCCTCTACAAGCAGCTCAGGCAGCACATGGAACTCAATGTCTTCCACTTCCACCTGCCGCCGGCCACCTCCTTTCTGCGGCTGCAGAAACCGGAGAAGTATGGCGACGACCTTTCCGGGTTCCGGAAGACTGTGGTCGATGTCAACAGGACCCTGAAACCGATCAGCGCCATCGAGGTGGGCAGGGCCGGGATGTCGGTGCGGGCGGTGGTGCCGGTGATGTATTCGGAGCCGGGATCCACCGGGGAACGGCATGTCGGGTCTGTGGAATTCGGCGCGCCACTGAAGCAGGCCTTTGTCGACTCGGTCAAGAAACTCCTTGGAGCCGATATCGCCCTTCTCGTACCCGACGGCCAGGGGTTCAAGATCCAGGCCGCCACCTATGCCGCTGATCTCTCTTCAGGCCGAGCCGCCATTCTGCGCAGGGTGATGAACACGGAAAAGATGACCACCATCGAGGGTGAGATCAAGGGCCGCGAGGTCATGATCGCCTATCGCCCGGTGACCGACTATTCCGGCAAGGTGGTGGGTATTCTGGCGGTGCCTTCTGATATCTCCGCCGAACTGGCCGGCGCCCACAGCAAGGCGCTGGTCACCATTGGTGTCGGTCTTGCCGCCATCCTCCTGGTGCAGGGAGTGATCTGGTTGCTGTTCAACCGGCTCGTCAACCGCCCCCTGGACGAACTGACCCGGCGCCTCGAGCTGGCCAGCCAGGGCGACCTGACCCAGACCATGGACAGCAGCCACATCAGGGAGGTCAACTGCTCCGAACTCCTGGAATGCAACAGGCCTGACTGTTCCATGTACGGCCGGACCGGCTACTGCTGGGAAGAGGCCGGATCCCTGGCCACCAATATCCAGTGTCCCGAGATCCTGTCCGGCAAGCTGGATTCCTGCTCCATGTGCCGCAAGGTCTTCGGTTCCACGGTCAGGGACGAGTTTTCCGAGCTCACAGTTTATTTCAACGGTTTTCTCGCCAACGTGACCAGGATGGTGGGCGAGATCAGGGCCAACTCCGAACAGCTCAACCAGACCTCGAACGCCCTGGGCTCGGTCTCCTCGCAGCTCGATGCCAGTACCTCTGAAACCGCCAGCCGGGCCGAAAGTGTGGCCGCGGCGGCCGAGGAGATGAGTGCCAACATGAGCAGTGTCGCTGCGGCCACCGAGGAGGCGGCGGCCAATGTCAACGTCATGTCCACCGCTGCCGAGGAGATCGGTTCCACCATCGGCGAGATCCAGGAAAACACCGCCAATGCCAGGAAGATCACCGGCCAGGCCGTGGACGAGGCCGCGGACATCTCCGTCAAGGTGGACGAGCTGGGCAGCGCAGCCGTGGATATCGGCAAGGTGACCGAGACCATCACCGAGATCTCGTCCCAGACCAACCTGCTGGCGCTGAACGCCACCATCGAGGCGGCCCGGGCCGGCGAGGCGGGCAAGGGTTTTGCCGTGGTGGCCAACGAGATCAAGGACCTGGCCAAACAGACCGCCGAGGCCACCGGCGAGATCAAGAAGCGGATCGAGGGCATCCAGCACTCAACGGACATCACGGTGGACGGTATCAGGAAGATCACCGATATCATTCGCGAGATCGATGAGATCGTCACTTTCATTGCCGGTGCCATCGAGGAACAGGGCCACACCATGACCGAACTGACCAGCAATGTCCAGCAGGCGGGCCAGGGGATCAGCGAGGTCTCTGAAAACGTGGCCCAGAGCTCCGGGGTCTCCCGCGAGATCGCCGATGACGTAGCCCAGGTCAACTCGGCAACAGAACAGGTCGCCAAGGGCAGCCGCCAGGTGCACGACCGGGCCGCCGAGCTGCAGCAGCTTGCCGCCGACCTGCAGAAGATGATCGACAGGTTCAAGTTGAGCTGAGGAACCTTGCAAAGGACAAGGGCTCAATAATCAGGCGTTGATACCGTTCCGCCACCAATGCAGGGGAAACCTTTCCCGGAACAAGGAAGAACTTCATGGAAAACGAAGAAAAACTCGCAGACAAGAGCATCATTGAACTGGCCACCTTCTACGTGGGCGATGCCCTCTGCGGCATGGACATCCTCAAGGTCCAGGAGATCAACAAGCTGATGGAGATGACCGTGGTTCCCCAGGCGCCCGACTATGTCAAGGGTATCCTCAACCTGCGCGGCCAGATCGTCACCATCATCGACCTGGGCCGCAAACTCGGCCTGGACGAGACCGCGCTCGGCGACGATCCCCGCAACATCATCGTCAATGCACCCGGCGAGCATATAGGTCTCCTGGTGCGGCAGATCAGCGACGTGGTCATGGCCGACCTGGAAAAGGTCGAGCCGGCGCCTGCCAACATGAGCGGTATCCAGGGCAGCTACTTTCTCGGTGTCTACAAGACCGAAAACAGGCTGATCGGCATCCTCGATGCCGAACAGGTCCTCAGGATGGAGACAGACAGCAGGACCGGCCCTGCCGCAGGCGGCTCTGTTGCCTGAACAAGAAGGCCGGAAGCCCGGGATTCTTCGTGCCGCCCGTGGCGGGCTTGACACCATGGGAGCAAGGCAAGGGGGAAGGTTAATGTGCCGCTCCTGCGGACGCCGATGTTCCTTTTCGTGTTCCGTTGCCATCCGGACCGGGTGGCACAGGGCTGAACGTCCCGGTATTTCTAAGGAGTCGCCGACAGCGGCGAACTGGTACGAACAGAGGAGTACAGGTGGTACCGAGAAAGAAGAAGATAAAAGTCCTGGTGGTCGACGACACCATTGTCTATCGTAAGGCGGTCAGCGATATCCTTGCCGAGATCCCTGGCGTAGAGGTCGTGGGTGTGGCCCACAACGGAAAGATCGCGGTCTCCAAGATCAGGACCCTCAAACCGGACCTGCTGACCCTGGACATCGAGATGCCGCAGATGAACGGCATCGAGGTGCTTGAATATATCCGTGCCAATGCCCCCGAGGTCAGCGCGATCATGGTCTCCACCCTGACCAGCGAGGGCGGCGAGATGACCATGAAGGCCCTGGAGCTGGGGGCATTCGATTTCATCCTCAAGCCCAGCGCCGGCAATATCGAGGACAGCAAGCGGCAGCTCAGGGAACTGCTGCTTCCCCTGGTCAAGGCCTTTCAGATCGGCCGCACCGCTGTCGGTTCCATGAAGAGCGCCGGCCGGCCGATCCGCCATACCCGGCCGCCGGCCCGCCGGCCCTGCCGGTCGCGAACCGCGACCAGCCCACGCAAGGTGGCAGCCACACCCGCTGTCCAGCGCAAGGGCAAGTCGGAAGTGGTTGCCATCGGTATCTCCACCGGGGGGCCCAATGCCCTGTCGCGGATGATGCCCATGCTGCCCGCCGATCTCGGGGTGCCGGTACTTATTGTCCAGCACATGCCGCCGGTCTTCACCAGGTCGCTTGCCGCCAGCCTGGACGCCAAGTGCGCCCTGACCGTCAAGGAGGCGGAAAACGGCGAGGTCATCCAGCCCAATGTCGCCTACATCGCGCCCGGCGGCAAGCAGATGAAACTGGTTGCCGCCACCGATGGCCGCAACCGGCTGATCAAGATCACCAATGATCCGCCGGAGAACTCCTGCCGGCCCTCGGTGGACTACCTCTTCCGCTCCGTGGCCGATTACTACGTGGGCCGGACCACCGGCGTGATCATGACCGGCATGGGGTCGGACGGCACCGCCGGCCTTGAGGTCCTCAAACAGAAAGGCAGCTTCAATATCGGCCAGGACCAGGCAAGCTGCGTCGTCTACGGCATGCCCAAGGCGCCGGCGGAACGCGGGCTTCTCGACGTTGTCGTGCCCCTGGACAAAATCGCGCCGGAAATAGTAAAGAGTGTCCGGTGATCACGAGGCCTCGCACGCCACGACTTAAAAAACCTCCGCCGCTGCACCGTCAATACTGATACATGCTGAAAATCACTCCTGAAGAACTGAAGGTCATCACCCGCTATATCCACGAGATATCGGGCATCCATCTCGATGCGGGCAAGAAGTACCTTCTCGAGACCCGGCTGAGCAGTATTGCCGAGGAACTGGGCTGCAGCAACTACATGGAGCTGTACCAGAAGGCAAAGAGGGACGCCCGCCGGCAGATCCAGCAGCAGATCATCGACGCCATCTCCACCAACGAGACCCTTTTCTTCCGGGATGAGGGGCCGTTCAAGCTCCTGCAGTACAAGATCCTGCCCGAGCTGATCGACGCCAGGACCCCGAAATCCTCCTTCATGAAGACGCCGATCCGCATCTGGAGCGCCGCCAGTTCCACCGGCCAGGAGCTCTATTCCATCGCCATTGTCATCAGGGAACTGGTGGGCAACGACATCTCGAAATTCAACTTCAAGCTGCTTGGCACCGATATCTCCGATTCGGCAGTGGCCCAGGCCAGCCGCGGAAGGTACAACAAGTTCGAGATCGAACGCGGCCTGCCGCGCGACAAGCTGAACCGCTATTTTACCCTGCGGGGCGGATTCTGGCAGGTCAAGGATGAACTGCGGGCCATGGTCCATTTCCGCAAGCTCAACCTGATGCTGCCCTTTTCAGGTCTTGGAAAATTTGATATCGTCTTCTGTCGGAACGTGGCCATCTATTTCACCATGGAGGACCGGAAAAAGCTGTTCAACAAGATTGCGGATATCCTGGAGCCGGACGGATACCTGGTCATCGGCTCCACCGAGTCGCTCACCGGTATCTGTTCCCGGTTCAAGCCCAAACGTCATTTACGCTCCATCTTTTACCAGCTCCAGTAGACAGGAGGCCTTTGTCCCGGCATTTCGCCGGCAAGAGGGGAAAGCGAGGAAGATTCCATCATGAAGCAGATGCGCATACTGGTTGCCGATGACGATCCGGTCATCAGGCGCCTGCTGGAAAAACGACTCAGCGAAAACGGCTACGATGTGACCGTGGTCAGTGACGGCATGGAGGCGGCCAGGCTGGTGGACCGGAAGCGTTTTGATGTCGTCATCACCGACCTGGTCATGCCCGGTGACATCGGCGGCATCGAACTGCTGCAGGTGGTCAAGGACAGGGATATCGCCACCGAAGTCATCGTTATCACCGCCTACTCTTCCATTGACACTGCCGTGGACGCCATGAAAAAGGGGGCAGTCGACTACCTGGAAAAACCCATCAACTTCGAGGAGCTCTTTCTGCGCCTTGACAAGATCGCCCAGGTTCGCGCCCTGATCCGCAATGCCGGCGACCTGCGCGAGGCCATGGATGTCACCGAGGCATCCGCCGCCCAGACCATCCAGCAGCTCGAGATCACCGCCGGTGACCTGCAGCTCCGCCTCGATCAGCTCCGGCGGATACTCGGCAGAGACGACCGGCCGCCGGAAGCACGTATCGCCGAGGCCCTCGGGCTCCTTGGCCGGGAACAGGGATGACAGGCATGGATGAGGCCGACAACAGGTCGGACGACGCTCTTGCCCGACTGCTGGCCATCGTTGCCCGGCTGCGGGGCGAGGACGGCTGCCCATGGGACAGGAAGCAGACCCCGGCCACACTGAAAAAATATCTTCTTGAAGAGACCGCTGAACTGGCCGAGGCCATCGACTCCGGTGATCCGGACCATATACGCGAAGAGATCGGCGACTGTTTCTTCATCCTTGCCATGCTGACCACCATGTTCCGAGAGCAGGGCCTGTTTGCCGCCACCGACGCCCTTGAAGACATCATCGCCAAGATGATCCGGCGCCACCCCCATGTCTTTGCCGACCAGACCGCAGGCAGTGAACAGGAACTGCGACGGCAGTGGGAAGAGATCAAGGCCGGAGAAAAGCGGCCCCCCTCCTCCTGAGTCCCTGGCCGTTTGCTGTCATATCCGTCCCGCCCCGTGACATTCTCCATGCGCCCCCATGGATCAGACCCGGAAGAATCGTTAAAGTATCGGCATGTTCAGGTGGTTGCCGACAGCAGAGAACTGTTACGCAGAATCTGCCGGGTTTCAGTCCGGATCCGGTTTTTTCATTGACATCGATTCCGATGAAATGTAAAAAGTAAGGTTCATTGCTTATACCGGCCGACGTTCCAGACGACGGCCACCGACAACGAACCTTCTCGCTCTCCCCCTGCAGACAGGAATGAAGCGAGGGCCTGTATGACCAAGAGGAGGCAACATGCGGCACTACGAAACCACCTTTGTACTCCGCCCGAATCTGGGCGAGGATCAGTTCACTGAAATCATCGACCGGACCTGTTCGATCATCACCGATGACGGAGGAACCGTTCTCGATGTCGATCGCTGGGGTATGCGCAAGCTGGCCTATGAGATCAAAAAAGAGGCCCAGGGCTACTACGTGTATCTTAACTATGCCGCCCCCGGGAAAACCGTTGACGAGATCGAACGGATCTTCCGTATCGACGATCGCCTGTTACGCTACCTGACCATCAAACTGGCCGATTCCATGGATCAGGAGGCCATTGACAGGGAAAAGCAGCGGCTGGCCGCTCCTGCCGAGAGTGAAGAAGAAGAGAGCACAGCCGAAGCCGCAGAACAGTCTGCCGAGACCGGCACGGAAAAATCCGAATAATTCATGGTCTCCCCTTCATCTCTTCGCAGGAGGCGGAACAACGACAGCGGGCCCCGGGCCTGTTGACTCCGGATTTCCGGTCTTCCGACCTTCTGATTTTCTGCTACACAAGGAGAACTCCAGATATGGCACCAAGAAAAAGAGTGTTTTCACGCCGCAGAGTATGCCGTTTCTGCACGGATAAGGAACTGGTAATCGATTACAAAGATCCCAAGACCCTGCGGAACTTTGTCACCGAGCGGGGCAAGATCATTCCCAAGCGGATCTATGGCACCTGTGCCCGTCATCAGCGCCAGCTAACCGAGGCCATCAAGCGGGCCAGGCAGCTTGCCCTGATGCCCTACAGCGGTCCGACCCAGTACTGACCGCATGGGGAATCCCGGCACTGGCCAGGCAGGGAACCTTTGTCCGCATCCGGGCACGGAACAGGGGGCCGGGACTGCGGATATCGTGCACAGAGCCGAGGTAACCGGCTGACATGGCGGCGGACGGCAGCAAGCAGCCCTGGGGCGCGACCTTCTTTTCGGCACCTACCCTGATAGTGGCCGGCGTCTACTTCCTGCCGGTGCTGATTCCGCCCCTGTTCGGCTGGATGAATATGGTTCTGGCCGTGCCGGTCTTCTATGTGCTGCGTGTTTTCGGCATCAGGGGAGGAACGACGTTCCTGCGCAACGGTCTGCTGCTGGCGGCCCTGGGAGCACTGCCCCTCAACCAGACCGGGGTATTTCTCTTCTCCCTGACCATGCTGCCCCTCGGGTACAGCCTGGACCGCAGCGCCACCCTGGGAGAGGGACCGGCCAGGGCCGGAGCGAGAGGCGTGTTAACGCTGGCCGCGACCTGGCTGCTCTTCTGGTCCGTCTATGGCATGGCAGCCGGTGTCAATCCCTACAGCCACCTGCTGGAACTGCTTGACGCCGGGTTCACGCAGACCTTCGAGGTCTACAAGAGCAACGCCGATCTCCCGGCCGATGTACTGCTTGAGCTCAACCAGGTGATCAGTGAACTGAAACTGCTGATTCCCAGGATCCTGCCCGGCGTCCTGGCCTGCATGGTCCTGATGACCGTCTGGATGAACATGGTGGCAGGCAACACCCTGCTTTTGCAGCGTACCCCGGAAAAGGCCCCCTGGTCCGGTTACAGCAGGTGGCAACTGCCGGAACAGCTCGTCTGGCTGCCCATCATCGCCCTGGCCCTGACCATCATCGGCCAGGGCCGTATACGCGACATCGGGCTCTGCCTGCTCCTTGTAGCGGGCCTGGTCTACTTCTTTCAGGGGCTGGCCGTCTTCATCCATCTGCTGGAGCGCTGGAACGTACCCCGTTATCTGCGGGTGTTTCTCTATCTCCTGCTGGTCATCCAGAGCTACGGTCTCATCATGCTGGCCGTGCTCGGCATCGCTGATGTATGGATCAATTTCCGCCGTATCGGCATCAGGGATCAGGCCGGAGACGACTGAGACCCGCAGCAGGAACTTTTTACCATGATATGGTAAGCCCTCACGGAAGGACTGACCATCTGTTTTTTCAAGCTCACGCACAGCTGACGCACTGCTGAACTTTTACCAGAAGTATCGGTATTTTCAGGTGGTTGCCGATAGCGGTGAATTACGGTAAGCGACCGCAGGGAGACTCCGGCAGCCTATCTGTGCGGGCAGGCACGACCGTGCAAAGAGGCAAGCGAAGACCCCGTGCGGTTCCCGTGTGCGCTGACATGATACCTGCCGGTGCCTGCTCAGGTCCCGGCTGCCACACCAATGAGGATGACAGGAATGGAAATCATACTGAAAAAGACCATCGACACCCTGGGCCGGGAAGGCGACATCGTCAATGTCAAGCCCGGATATGCCCGCAACTACCTGATCCCCAAACAGATGGCCGTACCGGTCAACAAGGCGACCCTGGCCAGACTCAAGAGGGAGCAGCAGGCCATTGCCGACCGGCTGGCCCGGGAGAAAAAGGAGGCTGAATCCATGGCCGCCAGGCTCGAAGGCAAGGTGGTGGATATCACCCGCCGGGTCGGGGAGGAGAATCGGCTTTTCGGTTCCGTCACCACCAGTGATATCGCCGGTCGTCTCGGGGAGATGGGCGTTGACGTGGATCGTCGGGCCATTGTCCTGGCCGATCCCATCAAGAGCATCGGGGAGACCAGGGTCAGCATCAAGGTCGGCTACCAGATGACCGCCGAGATCATTGTCCAGGTCGTGCCCGAAGAGGCCGCAGGCGAGGAGCAGGACGAAGAGAAGGAAGAATAACCCTCTTTTCCTTCCTGCCTCCTGGCTGAATCGACCCGACAGAGGAGTGTTCCCGGGCGGATCCGGGACCGCCCCCTTCTGGCCACCCGTCGGCCACGGATCCAGGCGTACCCCTCACGGGATGGCTAACCATCGGGTTGTCAGGCCACAATGGTGTAAGCGCTCTCAGGGGCCGCAGATTCGGAGTCTACGTTTACCTGTGCAGGCGTGCCTGACCGCAGGTAAGCGAAGACTCCGTGCGGCTCCTGTGAGTGCTTCCATCCAGGCTGGTCCGTGGTCGCTGCTCTCTGACGGTAAAAGTGCCGCTAGTTGAATGGAGTTGCCGCCTGCGCTGACCTGCCGTCCATGCCCATGCAGCAGGTCGCCGCCAGCGGCAACTCCATTGAAATACTGACACTCTTTTGTGAAAGTTCAGCAGTGCCTCGGCTGCGGGTGATCGCTCCGGCCGGCCACGGCACGGCCAGCCACGATCACGCACAGCTGACGTACTGCTGAACTTTTACCTGCCCATGAGCATCTGCCCGCGCCGGTAACGGGAACCGAGACTCCATGCAACACCAGCCCCTCCCCGCACAACCAGTCTCCCCGAACATGCTCCCGCCCCAGAACGTGGAGGCGGAACAGGCGGTCCTGGGCACCATTCTCCTCCAGGACAAATCCCTGCTCAAGGTCATCGAGATCATCGGCCCCGATGATTTCTACCGCGACGCCCACAAGATCATCTTCCGGGCCATGCTCACCCTGTTCGAAAAGCATGAGCCCCATGACCTGATCACGGTCACCGGCCTGCTCAACGATCAGAACAGACTGGAACAGGTGGGCGGTGCCGCCTACCTGGCCTCGCTCACCGATATCATCCCCTTTTCCGGCACCCTGGTCCACCATGCCCAGATCATCCGCAAGAAGTCCATCCTCCGGCGGCTGATCCAGACCACCTCCGAGGTCGCTGCCCGCTGCTACGATGCCCAGGACGATATCGACACCCTGGTGGACGAGGCGGAAAAGACCATCTTCGAGATCGCCCAGGCCAAAAAGGGCACCGGCTTCCAGCCCATGTCCGACATCGTGCCCAGGGCCTTTGACCGGATCACCAAACTCTTTGACCGCCAGGAACATATCACCGGTGTCGCCACCGGTTACGAGGAACTCGACCGCATGACCGCCGGCCTGCAGCCGGCTGACCTGATCATCCTTGCCGGCCGCCCCTCCATGGGAAAGACCGCCCTGGCCATGAACATGGTCCAGCATGCCGCCCTGATCGAGAAGATCCCGGTGGCGGTCTTCAGCCTCGAGATGTCCATGGAACAGCTTGCCCTGCGCATGCTCTGTTCCATCGGTCGCATCGACTCGCAGCGGATCCGGACCGGCCGGCTCCATGACTCGGACTGGCCCAAGCTGACCCGGGCCACGGGCATGCTCTCCGATGCGCCCATCTTCATCGATGACACGGCCGGAACCACGGTCCTCGAGATGCGGGCCAAGGCGCGACGACTCAAGTCAGAGCACAAGCTGGGCATGATCGTGGTTGACTATCTCCAGCTCATGCAGGGCAAGGCCGGAACCGAGAACAGGGCCCAGGAGATCTCCGATATCTCGAGATCCCTCAAGGCCATGGCCAAGGAACTTGACGTACCCGTGGTCGCCCTGTCGCAGCTCAACCGCAGCCTGGAGAGCAGGACCGACAAGCGGCCGCAGCTCTCCGACCTGCGGGAATCCGGTGCCATTGAACAGGATGCCGATGTCATCATGTTCATCTACCGGGACGAGGTCTACAACAAGGCCGAGGACAACCCCAACCGGGGGCTGGCCGAGATCATTGTCGGCAAGCAGCGCAACGGTCCCACCGGCGTTGTCAAGCTGACCTTCCTGGCCGAGTTCACCACCTTTGAAAACTATACCAGCCTGCAGCCCCCCATGGGCGCCGACTTCGAACAGGGCCAGCAGTAACCCCTTTTCAAATATCAAGCAACTGCAAGAAACGGATGCAAGGCAATGCAGAACAACGACAGGTACGATTTCAAAGCCATTGAGAAAAAATGGCAGCAGCGGTGGGAAGAGGAAAAGCCCAACCGGGTGAGCGAAGAACCGGGCAGGAAGAAGTACTATGTCCTCGAGATGTTCCCCTACCCTTCCGGGCGTATCCACATGGGCCATGTCCGCAATTACTCCATCGGTGATGTCATTGCCCGCTACAAGCGGATGCGGGGATTCCATGTCATCCACCCCATGGGCTGGGACGCCTTTGGCCTGCCTGCCGAGAACGCTGCCCTCAAACGGGGCATCCATCCCGCCACCTGGACCTATGACAATATCGCCTACATGCGGGACCAGCTCAAGGCCATGGGACTCAGCTATGACTGGGACCGGGAGATCGCCACCTGCAATCCTGGCTACTACCGCTGGGAGCAGCTTCTGTTCCTGCAGATGCTGAAAAAGGGCCTGGCCTACCGCAAGGAGACCACGGTCAACTGGTGCGATGACTGCCAGACCGTGCTCGCCCGCGAGCAGGTGATTGATGGTGCCTGCTGGCGCTGTGACCAGCCGGTGCAGCCCAGGACCATGCACGGCTGGTTCTTCCGGATCACCGACTATGCCGATGAACTCCTTGATGACCTGGATCAGCTCACCGGCTGGCCCGAAAAGGTGGTCACCATGCAGCGCAACTGGATCGGCAAGAGCCAGGGACTGGCCTGCGATTTCCAGGTGGAGGACAGCGAGCGCAAGGTCACCATCTTCACCACCCGGCCCGACACCATCTTCGGCGTCACCTTCATGTCCCTGGCCGCCGAACACCCCCTGGTCAGGGAGCTGGTCCGTGGAACGGAACGGGAAGCAGAGGTGGAGGAGTTCGTCCGCCAGACCATGGTGGAGAAACAGCGGGCCTCGGTGGAGGATGAACTGGAGAAAAAGGGCGTCTTTACCGGTGCCTGGTGCATCAATCCTTTCAATGGCCGGCGGGTGCCCATCTATGTGGCCAACTTTGTTCTCATGGAGTACGGCACCGGCGCGGTGATGGCGGTGCCGGCCCATGACCAGCGAGATTTCGAGTTCGCCCGTCGCTACGGCCTGCCGGTCAGGCCCGTGGTGCAACCTCCGGAGGCCCCCCTGGACGGCGATACCATGGAGGCGGCCTGGGAAGGCCCCGGCGTGCTGACCGACTCGGGAACCTTCACCGGTATGGACTCCGAAGAGGCCAAAAAGGCCATCATCCGTCATGCCGAAGAACAGGGATTCGGCAGGGCGCAGACGACCTACCGGCTGCGGGACTGGGGCATCTCCAGGCAGCGCTACTGGGGCGCCCCCATTCCGGTCATTCACTGCCCGGCCTGCGGCATCGTTCCGGTGCCGGAAGAGGAGCTGCCCGTGGTGCTGCCCGGCACTGATTCGCCCGACGGCAGCCATGCGCCCCTCCACCGGCAGGAAGCATTCTACCGCACCACCTGTCCCGCCTGCGGCGGCGAGGCCAGGCGGGAGACCGACACCATGGATACCTTTGTCGAGTCTTCCTGGTACTTTGCCCGCTACGCCAGTCCGCGGGACGAAACAGCGCCCATCAACAGGGAGGCGGCCGCCTACTGGCTGCCCGTGGACCAGTACATCGGCGGAGTGGAACACGCCATCCTCCACCTCCTCTATTCCCGTTTTTTCACCAAGGTCCTGCGCGATCTCGGCTACCTGGAGATCGACGAGCCTTTCACCAACCTGCTCACCCAGGGCATGGTGATCAAGGACGGCGCCAAGATGTCCAAATCCAAGGGCAACGTGGTGGACCCCAGCGACCTGATCGAACAGTATGGCGCCGACACGGTGCGGCTTTTCTCCCTGTTCGCCGCTCCGCCCGAGCGTGACCTGGAATGGAATGCGGCCGGGGTCGACGGCGCCTCCCGCTTCCTGAACAGGGTCCATCGGCTGGTTATGGGCAACCTGGACTGTTTCCAGGCCGGGGACGTCAGCCCTGCCGACCTGGCTTCCACATCAAAGACGCTGCTTCGCAGGGTCCACCAGACCATTGCCCGGGTCACCGACTCCATTGAATCCAACTTCCATTTCAATACCGCCATCTCCGGCATCATGGAGCTGGTCAACGAGGTCGGTACCGCCCTTGCCGGCAAGGAGGCCGTTGACCGGGCCGTTCTGCGCCAGGCCCTCGAAACCACCCTGCTGCTGCTCTTTCCCATGGTCCCCCACTTCTGCGAGGAGATGTGGGAGGTCAGCGGTCACCGGGAGCAGATCGCCACCGCATCCTGGCCGGTCCATGACCCGGACGCGGCCCGGGAAGAGGAGCTGACCATCGTGGTCCAGGTCAACGGCAAGGTGCGGGCCCGCCTGCAGGTTCCCGCGGATATCGATGACCGGAAGCTCGAGCAACTGGCCCTGGCCGACCAGCGGGTTCGCAAATTCACCGGCGGCAAGGCCGCCAAAAAAATCATTGTCGTAAAGGGGAAACTTGTTAATATTGTTGTCTGATGGCGAGACCGCCATGCCCTGGAGACAAACAACACTCCTGCCCCCTGTCTCCTGTCCTCTGACTTTCTGACAAAAGGAGCGTTTCGGTGAGAATACTTCCTGTCCGGCTGATCATTCTTCTCTGCCTGGTCGTCCTGCTCGGCGGCTGCGGATACTACTTTCCCCAGGTCTATGACGGCCCGACGCGCTACGTTTACATGCCGACCTGGAAGAACAGGACCAACGAACTGGGGCTCGATGCCAGAATCTACCAGTCGCTGGCACGCTGGTTCCAGAAGTCGGACGCCATCAGGATCACCAAGGACAAAAAGAATGCAGACCTGATCCTGGCCGGGGAGATTCTCTATATCGACCTGCCCAGCGTCTCCTGGAACGGTGATGCCCGCAGTACCAGTGTCAAGGTCAAGCTCGGGGTGCGTTACGTGCTCAAAGACCTGAAAAAAGACAAGATCCTCTGGGAGGTTCCCGATGAGCTCTGGACCGAGGACTACTCGATCCATGACATCGGCACCAATGCCGAAACCAAGGCGCTGGCCCAGATCGTGGACGACCTGTCGGAGCGGATCTACCTGGGAACACTGGATAAACTGAGAGAGCAGAACAGGCGGGCCACCAAATAGCACCCAAGCCGGTCGGTAGCGCCGCACCGGAGTTTCCATGAACGAAAAAGGGCGTTGAGACAGATCTCAACGCCCTTTTTTTGTCCCTCCGGCGGAACAGGACCGTTCAGGCAAGCAGCTCCTTCATGGCAGCGGCGATGGAGGCCGCATCCAGGCCCTGGGCCCGGTAGAGCTCGGCCGGCTTGCCGGAACTGCCGTACCGGCTGACCCCGAGCCGCCGCAGCCTGGCCGCCACGCCGCGATCCATGAGCGCAGCCGCGGCACTGGCGCCGAGACCGGTCTCCACATGGTGATCCTCCACCGTGAGGAGGGGGCCTTTTGCCGCCGCTTCAACCAGGCTTTCCGTGTCCAGGGGGATGAGGGAGGCCATGTTGAGCACGCCCACCCGGATGTCCTGCCGGCGCAGCAGGGCCCAGGCCTCGATGCAGGCAGGGGTCAGGGCGCCATAGGTGACGATGGTACCGGCATCGCCCCGGCGCAGCCAGTCGGCCCGGCCAGGCTCGAAACGGTAGTCGGTGTCATAGAAGACATTGCCGTCCTCGGTGGTGATCACCGGGGTCTTGGAGCGCCCCATACCGACGAAGTGGTTGCCGGGCCGGGTGGCGACGAAACGGACAATACGGTCGGTCTGGTTGGGGTCTGCGGGCATGAAGACCGAAAAACGGAACAGGTTCCTGAGCAGGCCCAGGTAGTCGATGCACTGGTGGGTCGGCCCGTCCTCGCCCACATCCAGGCCCACGTGGGTTGCCACGATCTTGAGATTGGTATGGTTGAAGTCGCTGAGCCGGTTCTGATTGTAGACCTCGGAGACAGCGAAGACGCCAAAGGTCGAGAAGAAGCTCACCAGCCCTTCCCTGCTCATGGCGCCGCCCATGCCGGCGGCGTGGTGTTCCTGGATGCCGGCCTCGAAATAGGCATCCGGCGAGTGCTTGTGAAAGCCGCCCATCTTGACCGAGCCTTCCAGGTCACAGGAGATACCGACGATCAGCGGCGCCTTTCCCCCGACATTGTTGGCCTCGGCCAGACCGAGGAGGGCATTGCCGTAGGCGGAGCGGTTGTCGGTCATGGTGTCGGCGTCATACAGGATTGGGTCGCCGGGCGCCACCTCGGGATAATTGCTCTGCGGGGCAACGATGGTGCTGGTACGTACCGGCTCCTTTCTTTTCTCCAGCCAGCTTTCGTACTCATTGTCCACGCCCAGTTCGGCCAGGGCCTCGGCCAACTGGTCCGGCTTGAGCGGTGAGCCGTGGTATTTTGCCTGGTTCTCCATGAAGGAGATGCCCTTGCCCATGACGGTCCTGGCGATGATCACCGTGGGGACGCCGGAGGTGTTCCGGTAGGCTGCGGCCAGGGCACGGAAGATGGCGTTATGGTCATGCCCGTCCTCCAGGCGGACCACGTTCCATCCCAGGGCCTCGTAAAGGCGGCCAATGGGCTGGGGCATGACCTTTTCGGTGTCGCCGCAGATCTGCAGATGGTTGCGGTCCACCAGGACGGTCAGGTTATCCAGCCTGTACTTGTGACCATAGCGGATGGCCTCGGTGATCTGCCCCTTCTGGTGTTCGCCGTCTCCCATGAGCGTGATCACCCGGGCATCGCTTCCCTTGACCTTGAAGGCCTGGGCCATGCCCACGGCAACGGAAAGGCCCTGCCCCAGGTTGCCGGTATCCCACTCGACCCCCGGCACGATGGACTCCACATGCCCCGGAAAACCGGATCCGGTGCGCCTGAAGCCGGCGAGGAAATCCTCTTCACTGAAATAGCCATATTCGGCGAGCACGGAATAGACACCCGGAGAGATATGTCCTATACTCTCCACCACCCGGTCACGATCCTCCATGTGGGGGTTGGCCGGGTCATGCCTGATCATGCCGTAGGTGACGAGCAGCATGTCGAGAGAGGACAGCGACCCGCCCGGATGGCCGGATGCCGCCAGGGTGGTCGACAGCAGGATCCGCCGCGCGCACCGGCGGCGCATCTCCTGCAGGGTGGAGAGCTCTCCGCTGTTCAGTTCTTCCGCGTTGATATCTAGTTTGAACGTCATTTGTCTACTCCGTTTTTCAGAAGCCGGAAGGCCGGAAATCAGATAACAGTTCCGCAGTGGTCTGCCGCCGCAGCCTGTGCTGCGTTATGTATTAGTTCACCGCGATGAGCAACTACCTGAAAAAGAGCGATACTTTTGGTAAAAGTTCAGCAGTGCGTCAGCTGTGCGTGATCGCGGCTGGCCGCTATAGTCCGCGCTATGCGGCCAGCCGCGAGCGCGTGCAGATGGCGTGCTGCTGAATTTTTACTGCGTTATAATACACTGATGCAGAATGACAACAGGAAAAATCACCACCGTCCCTCATGGGCAACATCAGCGAGAACGATGAAAATAGGACAGGTTACAGTGGATGGCACCCTGTTGCTGGCTCCCCTGGCCGGATACACGGACCTCCCCTTCCGGCTCCTCTGCCGCGAACATGGGGCTGCGCTCTGCTTTTCGGAGATGGTCAGTTGCCATGGCCTCTGCTTTGGCCAGGGCAAGACCCTGGAGCTGCTGCGCAGCCATGAACGGGACCATCCCCTGGCGGTCCAGCTTTTCGGAAGTGATATCGAGGTGATGGGGAGGGCAGCGGGCCTGGTGGATCCCGATGCCGCGGCGTTGATTGACATCAACATGGGCTGCCCGGTGCGCAAGGTGGTGCGCAAGGGGGCCGGCGCCGCTCTGATGAAGAACCCGGAGCGGGCGCGGGCCATCATCAGGGTCGTGTGTGACAACACCAGCCTGCCGGTGACGGTCAAGATCCGCAGCGGCTGGTCCGGCGAGACCATCACGGCGCCGGAGTTCGCGCAGATGGCGGAGGAGGCTGGTGCCGCCGCGGTGACGGTACATGCACGCACCTGGGCCCAGGGATTTGGCGGCCGGGCGGACTGGGATGTCATTGCCAGGGTGCGGCAGGCGGTCACCATCCCGGTTGTCGGCAACGGCGATGTCCTCTGCCAGGAGGATGGTGAGCGGATGATGGCGGCAACCGGTTGTGACGCTGTCATGATCGGCCGCGGTGCCCTGGGAAATCCCTGGGCGTTTTGTCGGGCCGGCCGGCCGGAAACCCTGGCCGGCCGGCTGCCCGCCCTGCGCCGCCACCTGGAGCTGGCCCGGCGCCACCTGCCCGGGCGGCAGGCGCCCTTCAGGATGAAGAACCACGCCGTCCGTTACCTGACCGGCCTGCCCTCTGCCGGCACTATCCGGCAGAGGATCATGGCCTGCGCCACACTGGAGGAACTCGACGAGCTTGTGCAGGCTCTGGAGACAGGCTCGATTGTGTAATTGTTCACCGCTGACGGCAACTACGGCCTGCTGCTGAACCGGTGCAGCGTCCCGCTGTCGCCGCACATCAGAGCTGGAGGAGCAGCAGGTTGATCAGGCCGATCAGGAACCCCAGGAGGGCACCGAACAGATTGATGTAGCGGAACTGTTCTTCCATGATGGAGAGCAGGAGCCGCTCAAGCTGGAGCAGGTCGAGAGAATTGACCTTGTCGGCGACCACCTGCCGGATATTGAGGGATTCCACCAGGCCGGGCACCTCCTTGAGCAGCATCCGGTTGGCGGTGAGAACGATGTAATCGGTGATGCCCGTGCGGATTCCCGCCGGCATGAGCCGGTGGAGCACGCCCACCGGACGGTTGACCAGGGAGTCCACCATGGTATTGACCATCCGGTCCAGGAGACGGACCACCTTGCGGGAGCGGACCAGGGCCACAGCCTCGCTGGTGATGAAGTCGTGGAGCCGGTGGCCGTCCCGGCCGGGAAAGAGTTGCGCGGCAATGTCGGCCAGCTCCCGTTCCCCGTGGTCGAGCATCTCCTCCATGCTGTTGCGGATCATGGTGGAAAGGGTCTCGGCAACACCCCGGGAGCGCAGGACGCCGAGGATCTGTATCGCCGCCTGCCGGCAGATCATCCGGTACTGGTCGTCGTCCACCCTGGCCCGGAACCGGGCCAGGGGTGTATGGAGGAAGCGCTCGGCCTGTTCGACCAGGACCACGGCCAGCCGTTCCTGGAGCTCGGGTTCCTGCAGCCAGCCGATGATCTCGTCTTCCTTGTCGAGCAGATAGTCACGGATCCTGGCCTCCATGGTCTCCATATCCAGAAAACCGCGGGCCATGGCCCCCACCGGACCGAGGCTGTCCAGAAAATGATTGACCCCGTCCCGGACCGCGTGGATGATCCGTTCCCGCACCGCCGGCTCGGAGAGCATGGCCGAGAGCTTTTTCAGGATGCGCGGCGACTGCTGCTCGATGGAGGCGATGATGAACCCGATGAAGGGTTCCGGCAGATGATCGGCCAGGGTACGGCCCTCCTGCGCCGCCTGATCGAAACGTCGGGCCAGATAGGCGGTGAGCCATTTTTCGGCACCCGGACCATGGAGCAGATCCATGATCAGCCGGTCGATGAAGCTGTAGACCTCCTGCCGGTCCTCCACAGAGACCAGCTCGTTGAGCCGGTGATGGCCCATGCTCCCGAGCTGGTCCGTGACCAGGGCCGATACGGCCTGCTCAAAGTCTCTGCTGGCAATATAGCGATGCACCCCTTCCCGCAGCCGGTACTTGACCGTCCGTACCCCGATCTTGAAATAGGCCTGGAAACGACGCGGCAGCATGGTGATCACCGGGCCGTAGTCCCGGCTCAGGATCTCCCGCACCCGGGTATCGACGATCCCGTGGAGGTGTTCCTGGAACGGCTCCTCGGACAGGGCCGCGCCGATATCCCGGGAGGTCAGGAGGTGGCTGCCCACCATCTCGCCGATGTTCTCGGCCAGCAGCGCGCGCCGGGACGGGATGACCCCCGGGGTCATGGGAACACGGACACCGAAGACGTACCACGGCCTGAGCGGCCGGAAGAGCATGCGGATGGCGATCTTGTTGGTCAGGTAGCCGATAAAGGCGCCGATGACCGGCGGACCGCCGTAGGCGAGGAGTGTGCTGACTGGGATCATTGTGGTCGGACAAAGCGATGGTTAGCCATCCCGTGAGGGGGTACGTTCCAGTGGCAAGTACCTGCAACCAGCGGCACTCTTACCAGGCGGTTGCGCCGCCGGCCCGGACCAGTTGCAGAACATCTTCCGGCCTGTCGGCCACGACGCGGGCACCGCTTCGTTCAAGCTCCTCCCTGTCCCTGAAACCCCACAGGGCGCCGACGGCAAACATCCCGGCCCGGACCGCGGTCTCCATGTCGGTGGCCGTATCGCCCAGGTAGAGGATTTCCGCCGGCGGGAACCCGAGGATGGCTGCGATCTCGAGGGCCGCGGCAGGATCGGGTTTGCCCGGAACCCCGGGCCGCTGGCCGAAGACTGGTTCGAACGGGTAACCGGGCAGCAAATCGCGTACGCAGGCCAGGGTGAATTCATGGGGTTTGTTGGACAGAATGGACAGGCGCAGACCTGCCCCGGCCAGGCCCTCGAGCATGGCCGCAATGCCGTCATACATCCCGGACCGGTTCTTCCAGTTACGGCCATAATCGTCGCGAAAGGCCTCCACGGCACGGGCCACCGTGACCTGATCACGGCTCTGCGACGGCAGGATCCGCTCGATCAGCCGCACCAGGCCCTCGCCGACAAAGTATCGGTAGCTGTCCCGCGGATGTTCCGGCAGCCCCAGGGAGCGAAGGACCCGATTGCCCGAGTCTGCCAGGTCGTCCAGGGTGTCGAGCAGGGTTCCGTCGAGGTCGAATATGGCGGCCTGAAAATGCATGGACGCTCCCGGTGATGTGTCAAATTCGAAGGTTGGCGGTAAAAGATCACGACAGGTGGCACAAAAGGTAAGGCACAAGGCGACACTCGTCCAGTGAAAACATGGCGTATACGGAAAAAAGAGCTCTGAGAGGAGCAGAATTTCCCTTATTTGCCTTCAGGTCACCGTTTGACTTGGAGACAGGCTGTTTTTGATATATATTTCCCTGGTTCCTCAACCTTCATTCATCACATCCGGGATAGTGCATCATGACCAAAGTAATCGCCATGGCCGGCAAGGGCGGCACCGGCAAGACCACCCTCTCCGCCCTGCTCATCAGATACCTGACAACCCGGGGCATGACCCCGGTCCTGGCCGTCGATGCCGACGCCAACGCCAATCTCAACGAACTCCTCGATCTCGATGTCCATACCACCCTCGGCGAGATCCGCCGGCAGATCAAGGGAGAGATCCCGCCGGGCATGACCCGTGACCAGTTCATGGAGATGAAGATCCACCAGGCCCTGGTGGAGGAGTCGGGCTTTGACCTGATGGTCATGGGCCAGCCCGACGGACCGGGCTGCTACTGCGCCGCCAACCAGTACCTGGCCATGACCATGGACAAACTGGCGGAAAACTACCGGTTCATCATCGTTGACAACGAGGCCGGCATGGAGCACCTGAGCAGGATGAACCTGCGCTCCATCGACCACCTGCTCATCGTCTCCGATCCCTCGGCCCGGGGCATCCTCACGGCGCGCCGCATCGCCGACATCACCGGCCCGCTGCAGCTCGAGGTCAGAAAGCGCTGGCTGATCGTCAACCGTGCGCCCGACCCCGTCCCCCCGGCCCTGCAGGAGAAGATCGATGCCGCGGTGCGCGAGGCCGACCTGCCCCTGGCCGGTATCATCCCGGCCAGTGACGAACTGGTCAACCAGGAACTGCGGGGTGAATCCTATCTCCGCCTGCCGGAGGAAAGCCCGGTGGTCCGGCAGTCCACGGCCATCTTTGACACCATCTTTGCCTGAGCAATCTCCCGTCTTCACTTCAGCAGGAAACCATGCGATGACAGCAAACAGCCCCCGGGTCATGGTGGAGCTGATCAAGGTCAGCAAGACCTATCCGCCCAGTGTCCACGCCCTGCAGGATGTCTCTTTAAGTGTGCGCAGCGGCGAGATGCTTTTTCTCACCGGCAAAAGCGGCGCCGGCAAAACCACCCTCCTGCGGCTGCTCTGCCGGAGCGAGGTCCCGGACAAGGGACTGGTGGAGGTGGCCGGCCAGGACCTGGAGCGGATCTCCGGCAGCGGTCTGCAGCAGCTCAGGCGCAGGATCGGCATGGCCTACCAGGACTTCCGGCTGCTGCCCCGCCATACTGTGGCGCAAAATATCGCCCTGGCCATGGAGGTGGCCTACAGGAAACCATCCTTTATCCGCAAACGGACCAGGGAACTGCTGGAAAGACTGCGCCTGTCCGACAAGTACCACACGCCGGCCGGCGAGCTATCGCGTGGCGAACAGCAGCGCATCGCCATTGCCCGCGCCCTGGCCAACAGACCGGACCTGGTCCTGGCCGACGAGCCCACCGGCAACCTGGACCGGGAGACCAGCACCCTGGTGATGGAACTCTTTCGTGAGCATGAGGAGCAGGGCGCCACTCTCATCATTGCCACCCACGACCGGGAGCTCTTTGATGATGGTGGCCACAGGGTGGTCGAACTGCGGGACGGACGACTGCTGGCACCGGAGGACGGGGAGGACACAGGCTCCGGGGATGCATCTCTGCAGAGCGAGGAGGCAGACCAGTGAACTTCCTGCGCGCCATCATCGGCCAGACCCTGCGCAACCTGCGCCGGACCTGGAGTTCCCAGGCCCTGACCCTGCTGACCATCACCCTGTCGGTGCTGATCTTCTCCTTCTTCTTCCTCATCTATATCAATATGATCAACGCAGGAAGGCACATGGGAGACAACCTGCGGCTCATCGTCTACCTGGACGAGGAGCCGGGCAAACCCCTGCAGGATGAATATCGCCGCAAGATCCTCAAGTTCGACCGGGTGGAAAGGATAGAGTTCGTCTCTTCCCGCCAGGCCTATGAACGGTTCCGCAAGCAGCTCGGCCATGACCAGGATGTGCTCGAGGGCATGCCCAGGAACTTCCTGCCTCCGTCCATCGAGGT
This sequence comes from Desulfobulbaceae bacterium, assembly GCA_026987195.1. GTDB lineage: Bacteria > Desulfobacterota > Desulfobulbia > Desulfobulbales > Desulfobulbaceae > DRKI01. The sequence goes on from JALSNC010000126.1 coordinate 67,065, forward strand.
CTATCCCATCCGTTCTCTGGCCACCCTGACCAGGATCAAGCGGTTTTCCGACTACCTGCAGACCCTGCCCGGCGTGCTCAAAGTCCAGTATGGCAGGGAATGGATCGACCGTTTCTACTCCTTTGTCAAGCTGATGCGGGTGGTGGTCATCCTCTCCGGCCTGCTGCTCCTCCTGACCACCACCTTCATGGTCGCCCATACCATCCGACTGACCCTCTGTTCCCGTGAGCGCGAACTGGAGCTGCTGCGGCTGCTCGGGGCCTCCAACCAGTATATCCGGGCGCCCTTCTTTCTGGAAGGCGCCCTGCAGGGACTGGTGGGGTCAATCTGCGGCCTGGCTGCTCTCTATGTCTTCTTTGACTGGTTCAGGCTGCGTTTTGCCGGTACGGCGGTGCTCAACCTGTTCCCGTTCACCTTTTTTCCGATACCGGTGGTGCTGACCATCATCACAGCGGCCACCCTCCTCTGCGCCGGCGGCAGTTTCTTTTCCACCAGGCGTATCACAAGACTATGAACCCGGCCAGGTTTTCACCACTCCCGCTGTTTCTGCTCCTCATCTGTGGCCTGACCGCTGTCGCCGCGACACAGCCACCTGAAGGGGAACAACCCTATAGCCGGTACCGGATCTCCATCGGCAGGCTGCGCAGCGAGATCCGCAGCCACCAGGAGAAGATCCGGCGCAGCGGCGCCCGGGAGCTCTCCCTGCTTGACGAAATCCAGGGGATCGACCATAGAATCGCGGAGGAAAAAGAAAAGATCCATGCCCTGCAGGAGCGGTTGCAGGTCCAGGAAGAGATCCTGGCGAAAAAGACCAGGGTTCTCGACCAGGTGCGGGCAGAGGAGGAAAAGGTCCGCCTTCACCTGCAGACACGGCTCAGGGCATTCTACCTCATGGGCCCCACAGGGTTTCTCAATGTTGTCTTCTCCCGGCACAGCCTGCCTGAGCTGGTCCTGTTCGATGACTCCTTCCGGCTCCTGCTCAAGCATGACCGGGCCACCATCGATTCCTACCGTACCGCCATCGCCCGGCTGCACAGGGCCATGGCCGCCCAGGAGCTTGAAAAATCCGTACTTGAGGATTTCATCCGCCAGGCCGATGAAGAAAAGGAGAAGCTGGCCGCGGCCCGGCGGGATAAGGAGGAACTGCTGCAGCGCATCAGGACCAGAAAGGGCCTCTACACACTGGCGGTCCGGGAGATGCGGAAGGCAGAGACCGAACTGGCCAGCACCCTGACCACCCTGAGAAGAAAGGAGAAGAGCCGGCAGCGCGGTTTTCTCCTCAACCGGGGCCGACTGATGCCGCCGGTACAGGGAAGGCTGGTGCGCGGGTTCGGCCGCAAGGACGGCAACACCGCCCTGACCAACGGTATCATCATTGATGCTCCTGACCAAACTCCTGTACGGGCAATCTATCCCGGCAGAATACTTTTTTCCGGTTACATGCGGGGCTATGGCAACATGATCATCATCGACCATGGCCTCCAGTACTTCACCATCACGGCCAGGCTGGAAAAACGGCTCAAAGATGAGGGTGAGCAGGTCGAAGCCGGTGAAGTGATCGGCATGACCGGAGATATCGCCACCCTGTTCGATCCGGGCATCTATTTCGAGATCCGGCATGGGGCAAAATCCCTGGATCCGCTCAAGTGGCTGGTGCCCGGGGCCTACAGCCGGCCTGCCTCTGCACCGGCCACCGGACCGGAAGGGGAACAGGAGTGAGTTGCTGTCTTCGCGTAAACCCGGCCTGGCCGGACCATGATTTTTTTGTCGCAGCCAAAATACACTATGAAAACATTGAAAATCAGACAGATACCATCAGGCCACAGGCAGGAGACTGCCCTGTCACCTGGTACCTGGTGCCTGCCCCCTGTCTCCTGATTTCAGCGCCGAGAATCCTGCCATGAAACAGCTTATCTTTCTCTGTTCTCTTCTCCTGGTTCTCTCCACCATCCCGGTGCGGGCTGAGAAAACTGCCGCAGACAGCAGTGAACAACAGCAGCAGACGATCTACCGCAACCTGGAGACCTTTGCCAATGTGCTGACGCTTCTGCAGCAGCACTATGTCGACGAGATCGATACCCGGAAGGTGATCATCGGTGCCATCAACGGCATGCTCACCTCACTCGATCCCCATTCGGCCTACATGCCGCCCGAGGACTTCAAGGAACTGCAGGAGGAAACCAAGGGCAGTTTCAGCGGCATCGGTATCGAGATCACCATCCGCGACGGCGTGCTGACAGCGGTCTCGCCCATCGAGGGCACGCCGGCATTTGCGGCCGGCATCCAGGCCGGTGACCAGATCATCCGCATCAATGGCGAATTGACCAAATCCATGACCCTCATGGATGCGGTAAAGAAACTGCGGGGCAAAAAGGGGACCAAGGTCACTCTTACCATTCACCGCCAAGGATGGCCCGAGCCCAGGGATTTTGTCCTTGTCCGTGACGTCATCCCGCTCCACTCTGTACGGACCATGCCGCTTGAGCCGGGTCTGCTCTATGCCCGGATCACCAACTTTCAGGCCAATACCACCCGCGATTTTATCAGGGCACTGCGCAGGGCAGGGAAAAAACATCCGGTTAAGGGTCTGCTCCTTGACCTGCGCGATAATCCCGGCGGCCTGCTGGACCAGGCGGTCAAGGTGGCGGACGTCTTTATCGACAAGGGTATCATCGTCTCCACCCGGGGCCGCGATCCGGAACAGAACATGAGCTTTAAGGCACACAAAGGCAACAGGAAGTATCATTTTCCCATGGTGGTCCTTGTCAACGGCGGTTCGGCCAGCGCCTCGGAGATCGTGGCCGGTGCCCTTCAGGATCATCGGCGGGCGATCATCATCGGCACCGAGACCTTTGGCAAGGGCTCGGTGCAGACCATTATCCCCATGCCCAACGGTGCCGGTATCCGTCTCACCACTGCCCGCTACTACACGCCCAGCGGCAGGTCCATCCAGGAGACCGGTATCCGGCCGGATGTCGTGGTGCCGTTCCGGGAACCGGCAGCAACGGAGAAAACAGCCAGGCAGTGGTCGATCCGGGAAAAGGATCTTCCCCACCATTTCCGTAATGATGGTGACAATGCGGTGAAGAATGGCGGTAAGGGCACCGGGAATGCGGAGTCAGCGGGAAAAACAAAAAAAATCCGTGAGCGGCTTGCCCGGGACAACCAGTTGCGGACTGCCTATATCATTCTCAAGAGCCTCAATATCGTGCTCCATGAGGATGCGGCAGCGCCGAAACAGTCCAGCGGTGATGGCCAGGCCAGGAGGAACGGCAGCTAACCCCTCACAGTAAGCGCTCACAGGAGCCGCACGGAGTCTTCACTTACCTCTTTGCACGGTCGTGCCTGCCCGCACAGGTAGGCTATCGGAGTCTCCCCGCGGTCGCTTACCCGCGGCCAGGCACGCCTGCACAAATCCTCTACAAAAGATGGACCCGTAAAAAGTCCGTCACACTCTAAAGATGGCTCAGCAGAAAAGTTCGATATACAAGGCGTAGCGGTGTCGGCCAGGCGGAGGGGTACATGGAGTACGTCGAGCATTGGCCGTACCCGCTACAACGCAGCAGATCGGACTTTTTGCGACGCCATCACAAAAGGCGCAGATATTTCAAGGCAGCTGCCGAAAGCGGTGAACGGTGACAAAGGAGGCAGGAAAGAGGGCAACGGGTTCAGCAGCAGGGACCCTCGATGCCGAGCAGCTCGTTGATCACCCCCCGGACGCAGCCCTCGCCGGCTTCGACCGTGATGGCGCCGGCCGGGCAGTTGCGCATGCAGGCGCCGCATTCCATGCAGTGGTTCCTGGCCACCATGTCAGCCCTGCCCCGCTGCAGCGCAAACACCTGGTGCGGACAGACGGTCACGCACATGCCACAGCCGATACAGCGGTTGCGGTCATAGGCCAGACTGACCACATCTTCAAGATACGTCAGCTCAGACATCTGGTGAGTCATCCTCCTTGAAAAATAGTAAAAGTATCTGTCTTTTCAGGTGGTTGTCCATGGCGTCGGCCTATCAGGTTACGAAAAAAGCGCCGTCAGCCACAGGCCGAGGCCGATGATCAGGGCCGCGGCCTGCAGTGGAATGGCCCGCAGCATCTCCCTGCGGACGCCACCGGGTGAAGTGTAGGTCGTGGCTCCGGTGAAGGCCATGGCGAACCAGGAGGCGATGGTCAGGGTGACCAGCAGCAGGGCCATGCTTTCCATCAGTCCCTGTTCCGGCCACCGGTGCCGAAGGAAACCGAAGATACCGGCAAAACAGACCAGACCTGTCAACACGCCCTTGCCGCTGAAGAAGCGGCCGGGAATCCAGGGCAGCAGCAGGGGCGTCATCACGGTCCCTGCCAGGATGCCGGCCAGCACGGCCAGGGCCATGGGCAGGCCATGCACCTCCACGGCGCGACCATAGGCAAGATTCCGTGCCAGTCCGGAGACAGCCAGCAGGACAAGGATGAGGGGCAACCCGACCCTGAGGGCCTGCATCACTTCCACCGGGACCAGAACCAGCCGTTCAGACAGTGGAAAATCTTTGACCCGCATCCCCGGTTCTGCCCTGCAACCGTTGTCCAGGAAACGGGGCAGATCCGAGGCCATGACCGGACCGTAGATCACCCTGAAGCCGGAATGGCGTCGGATTTCGTGTGCCGCCAGGCCGGGAGCCCCGAGCTGGGGCACGATCAGGCGCCGGTGGCTGACCACCTCCTCCAGCCTGGAGGCCTGGATCCGGTCCAGCAGTTCCAGGGTGCCGAAGGTCCCCTTGCCGGCCGCGCACCAGACATTGATCCCCTTTGTATCCAGGACCAGTATCCACAGATCGCGGCCCGGCAGGGCACTGCGCAGAACATCGAAGCTCATCTTGTAGTTGGCGCTCACCAGGACCGGGCTGTGCTCATCGGGCCGGCCCAGGGCATAAAGGCCGGGCTCGACAGTGAAATGCATGCGGCCGATATTCCAGCGCGCCAGCCAGCTTCCCAGCCGGTCGCGCAAATTCAGCCCGGCACGGACCTGTGGCACCTTGCCCACCGGAGTGGTCAGGGTGCCGCGGACAAAAGGCTGGTCCGGCGAGGGCAGCCGAAAAGTGACCTCTCCTGCCCCCGGCCTGGCCACAGGCAGGAAGCGGAGCTGGCCGGAAGCTGAAGGACTGATGGTCATTTTTCGCTCTTTTTGCCGAGGTCCGACAACGGCTGCAGGGGCACAGGATGTTCGCTGCCACAGCCGCAGGTGTCGTGATGGTGATCCTGGTGACGGCCATGATGTTCGTGGCCGGATGCGCAGGAACCCGAGGAACATCCGCAGCCCTCGCCGGCAAACCTTTTCCTGACAATGGCGGCCAGCGGCTGTACCGAGAGCAGCAGGAGAACAATGGTCGCACCCAGCATCAGCCAGGCAGGCAGGACCTCGGCGGCCTGGCCGACAACAGCGGTGGCCGAGATACCAAGACCCAGGTAGATCACATCGACGATCAGGCCGCAGATCACACTGACCACGGCGATGGAGGCAAGATAGAGCCCGGTGGCGCTCCTGCCCAGGATCCCCAGCAGCACGGAGAGCGAGGTGACATTGGTCGCCGGGCCCACCAGGAGGAAGACCAGGGCCGTGCCAGGGCTGACCCCCTTGAGGATCAGGGCGGCGGCAATGGGGGTGGAGGCGGTGGCGCAGATGTAGAGGGGAATGCCGAAGGCGAGCATCAGCAGCATGGAACCGATGCCGCCCCCCAGGTAGTGCGAGATCATGTCGTCGGGCACCAGGACGGTGATGACCCCGGCAAGGAGAATACCGACAAAGAACCAGCCCGCCAGGTCGGCCCAGATATCGGTGACCGCGAAACGGACCCCGGCAAACAGCTTTTCGGTCATGGAATGGTGGTGCCGGTGCACCTCGGGAGGACAGTCCGCACCGTCGCAGCAGTTGTCGATGGGACAGCGCAGGTCGGGCTGCACCCTGTCCGCGGCTTCGGGCGGGTGGAGGAAATTCTCCCCCACCCCGGCCACAAAGGCGGAAACAAAGGCGGCCACCGGCCGGGCAATGGTCATGATCGGGTCAAGCAGGGCCCAGGTGATGGAGATGGAATCCACGCCCGACTCCGGTGTGGAGATGAGAAAGGCAGTGGTGGCGCCATTGTTGGCGCCCTGTTTCTTGAGCGAGGCCGCTGCCGGCAGTACACCGCAGGAACAGAGCGGAATAGGTATGCCGAACAGGGCCGCCTTGAAGACCGAACTGAACCGGCCGCTGCCGAGATGACTGGCAATGTAGGCCGGCGACATGAAAACCTTGAGCAGGCCGCCGACCAGCAGGCCGAAGAGGATATAGAGTGAGGCGTCCTGCAGAAGCTGCCAGGATTCGGCCAGGACATCGGTCAGGAAGGTGATGATGGTCATGATTACTCCCGTATATGTTCCAGGGCCAGCTCCATGAGCCGGTGAACATGGTCGTCGCTGAGCCGATAGTAGAGGACCGGTCCCTGGCGTCGGTTGACGACAAGATGGAGCTGACGGAGGAGACGCAACTGATGGCTCACCGCCGACTCACTGATTCCGAGAAATCGGGCCAGGTCGCAGACACACATCTCGTCCTCCTGCAGGGCCCGCAGGATGCGCAACCGGTTGGGATCCCCCATGGCCTTGAACAGTTGCGCCATGGCACTGTTCTCGCTCTCGGCCAGAGACGACGCCAGGGCGCGATCAATACGATCCTGGTGGATACAGCGGCATGCGCACCGGTCTTCAGGGATCTTTTTCATGGTGTGCGAAAGCGGTGAACTGTTACAATTTCTTGCGATATGTACGGTTGTTGCCAGTGACGGCGCACCATTGCCAACTGTTATGGCCGGTCTGCCATGGACGGGCATGTTTTATTATCTGCACATCTGTTCAGATAATACCACCTGCAGCGGATTCTGCAAGTACAATTCTGTTGCCCATGCTGCGGCCCGGAAATTCCTGTCTCCTGATCAAAAAGGCCGCACCAGTGTCAAAAAACGGTGCGGCCGGGGAGAGGATGAGGGGACAGGGCCGAAAGAGGCTGCTCAGGCAGCGGGTATCTCGCAGAACATGGCCTTGGCATCAAAGCGTTTGTTGTTGACACTGGCCGATTTCTTCAGATCGACGATACTGGATGTTCCATCATAGTCCCGGGTGACGATATCCTCGATGGCACCTATCTCCCGGACAAGCTCTTTCATGGTCTTCAGGTTGTCGATGACCCGCTTCATATCCTCGCCCAGCTCCGAGTCGGCATCGACCTCGTCCTGCATCAGATCCAGGGTGCCCAGGGCGACAAAGAGCGGCGTGTTCATCTCGTGGGCCACGGTGGCGGCCAGGGCGGCGATGGCCTCCCTCTTCTCCTTTTCCCGGGCCTTTTCCCTGTCGCGCAGGATACCGAGAACAACGGCCACGATATTAAACAGGGCCACCTCAAGGATCCTGTCCACGTCGCCGGGCACGAAACCGTCCCAGTTGAGGAAGGAAAAGGGCAGATAGAAGACCGTGATGGCCACCGAGGTGAGCACGCCTTCGTACAGGCCGAACCAGAAGGTGGCGAGGATTATGGGCAGAAAATAGAGCTCGCGGGCCACCACGTGTGCGGTCACATACTCTTCGGTCATGAAGAGGTGCAGGCCGCTGATGGCGAGGACCAGGAAGATGATCACTGATACCTTTTTCATATCATACTGCTGGGGCTGGGTTTTCATGGTCAGGTCTCCGCTTGTTCTGTTCCTGTAATAGTTCACTGCAATCAGCAACTACCTGAAGAGTGGTTGTCTGTATCCAGAGAATTCCACGAATCGTGCCAGTCCATGCCAAAAACAACAGCGTGCCGCAACCTGCCGCAATATCGTAAAAGAAGAACAGCAACCCCGGCAGATCCCTGGCAACTCTGTCCAGGATCAGGACATCCCTGGCCGCAGCGGGGAGCCCCTGTCCATTTCCGGGACACCGGCACGGATCAGGAGTCGTCCGCCCCACCTCGGTCGTAACTGATCACAGGGTATACAAGGTCACGATTTATCAACCTCGTTTTTGTAAGCGGTCACAGGTACCGCATTTTCGTACGGTCGCTCCTGCCCGCATAGTAGGCTATAGCGGCCAGGAGCGACCGTGCGAACCTGCAGCACCTGAGACCGCTTACCCTCGGTCCGCATCGTCCTGTTGCCCTCCCCGGGCCAGCAGCGACGGATCGCCGCCAATGGAGTCGAGGGAATACCTGCCGGGATCTCCGGTTACCGGCAGCAGGAGAAGGCGCGGCAGGGTAAGGCGTTCCGGCCGCCGGTAGTGGGAGAGACCGATGGTCATGCCCGGATGGCCGGCCGCGGGCTGGGCCCGGTAGGTCCCGAACAGACGGTCCCACCAGGGAAAATTAAAGCCAAAGTTGGAATTGGTCTCGCGGATGAGCACCGAATGGTGGACCCGGTGCATGTCGGGCGTGACCACGAGCAGGCGCAGGAAACGGTCCACTGATCGTGGCAGGAGGATATTGCCGTGGTTGAACATGGCCGTGCCGTTGAGGGTGATCTCGAACAGGAGAACCGCAATCACGGGCGGACCGAGCGCCGCCACGGTCGCCATCTTGATCAGCATGGAGAGCAGGATCTCCACCGGGTGAAAACGGAGGCCGGTGGAGACATCGATATCCAGGTCGGCGTGATGCACCATGTGCAGGCGCCAGAGCAGCGGCACGGCATGAAACATCAGGTGCTGCAGGTAGATGACCAGGTCGAGGACGATGACCGAGACGGCCACCGCCGCAATGCCGGACAGCCGCAGATAGGGGATCAGGCCCCAGTTGCCACCTGTGGCCGCGGCAGCCACACCGGTGGCGGCCACGGGAAAGAGGAGCCCGACCAGGACCGAGTCAAGCAGAATGATACCGAAGTTGTTGCACCAGCGTCCGGCCTTGTTCACGGTCAGGGGGCGGCGGGGCCGGAGAAGCTCCCAGGCCGCGACCATGGCCAGGATGGTGAAGAAAAAGCCCAGCCGCAGCAGGGTGGAACCAGTCATCGTCGTCTCTCCTTCACAGTTGGCACGCTCTTTCGATGGAACAGTTCACCGCCATCGGCAACCAGCCTCTCTCCTGACCCCCCTATCCCCTGGCACCTGAAACCTGGCCCCTGACCCCTGGCACCTGGCACCTGGCACCTGAAACCTGGCCCCTGCCCTCTGGCCGCCACGGCAGGATCAGCGCAAAGGCCATACCGCCCCCGTTCCTCCTCCGGAATCGGAGTGTTCCTTCATGGGCCTCGACGATCTTGCGGACAATGGCCAGTCCCAGGCCGGTGCCATCCTTCTTGGTGGTCATGAAGGGGGTGCAGATCCTGGCCATCTCCTCTTCGGGCACTCCCCTGCCCCGATCCAGGACCTCGACCACCACCATGTCCTCTTCGGCTGCCAGTCTGGTGCGGATCACCACCCTGCCGTCAGCGGGTGAGGCATCCACGCCGTTGCCGATCAGGTTGAGGAGGGCCTGCTGCAGCCGGTTGGCATCAAAGGAGACCTCAGGCAAACGCCGGTCCAGATCAGGATCGAGCCGGACCCCTTTGATTCGGGCCGCCCCTGCCGCCACCTCCACTGTCTGCCGCACCAGGTCGTTGAGGTCAGCGCGACTGCAGTGGAGCCGCAGGGGGCGGGCAAAGGCCAGCATGTCCATGATCAGCAGCTCGAGACGGTCGGTCTGGCCGATGATGATGTCCAGTTTCTTCAAGCTGTCCGGATCGTTTGCTGCTGTTCTGCGTCGGAGCTGACGTGCAAAGCCGCCGATGGCGGTGAGGGGGGTCTTCATGTCATGGGCGATGCAGGAGATCCCCTTGCCCATGGCCGCCAGGGATTCCATGCGTCGCTGCTGCTCCTGACGGCGCTTTTCACGGTCCCGCATCCAGCCGACCAGGAGTCCCACCGCGAAATAGAGCATGATCTCCAGCAGGTTGCCGAATTCATGGCCGGTGAAGCGGTCGGCGCGCTGGAAAACAAAGGGCAGGTAGGCGGCGGTCACCGCCAGGGAAGCCACCAGGCCGCCGCGCAGACCGAACCAGAATCCGGCCAGGACCACGGGCAGGAAATACATCTCCCGGTAGATGACATGCAGGTACACCAGATCGTCCCCGGTCAGATAATGGGCCAGGCTGATCACGACAATCAGAAATACGATGATGCCGCGCCTGTAGGGATCGTCTCGCAACATGGAGTGGTGTCAGCAGAGAGAACAGTTCATCGCCATCGGCAACCCCGGTGAATTAGCAATAGATATACATCACCCCTCCCCTGACCGGCTGGCCCCGGGAATCCGGATGGTGAACGTGGTGCCCTGATCCGGAACAGAGGTCACCTCGATGGTACCGTCGTGCCGCTCTATGATCCGGTGTACATAGGTAAGGCCAAGACCTGTGGAACGGGTCCTGGTCGTGTAGAAGGGATCAAAGATCAGGCCGAGCTGGTCCTCGGGTATGCCGGGCCCGGTATCACTGATGTCGATGCGCACGAACTGTCCCTCGGGCCGGAGGCGTATGCTGATCCGGCCACTGCCGCCAAGGACATCAAGGCTGTTGGCGATCACCTCGTCAAAGACCCTGCGCAGGAGGAGCGGATCGTGCCGGCAGGGCATTTCCCCCTTGTCCGGTTCCAGGCTGAACTCCACCCCGGCGGCCCGCTCCTGTCCGGCAGCATGACGCAGCGCCTGTGCGGCCAGGCCGATGATGTCGCCACGTACAGGAGAAAAGCTGTCCTGGCTGGCGAATTTGGCGAATTCCCCCACGATCTTTTCCAGGCGGTCCGTCCCCTGGATGATATAGGCCAGTTTTTTCTCCACCCCGGGATCTCCCCGGAGCTCCCGGGCCAGTTGCCTGGCCAGGCCACCCATGCTCATCACCGGGTTGCGGATGCTGTGGGCCACGCCCATGGCCATTTCGACAATGGAAGCGATCTTCTCGGAACGGATCAGCTCGGCCTGGGTATGGCGCAGCTCCTCCCTGGTCATGACCAGCTTCTGCCGCAGCCGCTCATGGAGGGCGGCATTCTCCAGGGCGATGGCCGCCTGGCTGGCAAGGGCACAGAAGACCTCCAGTTCGATCTTCTCGTACTGCCGCTGCGGAGCGGCGATGAAGATCATGCCGGTCACCCGGCCCTTGGTTTCCATGGGGGCGCTGAGAACGGTCTGGAGAAACTGCTGCTCCCCGGCTGTCAGGGCCTGGTAGACATCCGCGGGCAGCAGCTCCTGCGGGCGGATAAACCCCTCATGCTGCACCAGGCAGTGGGCGGCATGCTCAAGCCCGATGCTGGAGAAGAGGTTGACATCCAGGGGCCAGGTGCCGATGGTGGAGATCTCCTGCATCCGGCCCGGGGCACCATTGTTGTGGAGGAGCAGCGCATTGTCCGCGCCCATCACCCTGGTCACCATGGCGAGGATGGTATGGATGAGCTGTTCCTTGTCCAGCTCGGAGTTGATCAGCTTGGTGACGTCATGAAAGGTGAGCAGCAGTTGGCGGAGATTCTGACAGGAATCCTGCCGGGCGGGCTCGTCTGCCGAGAGATAGGTATTGTGCATGATGGCCGGTTTCCTGTCGTGGGGATTGCACCGGACCGTCGATGCTACCGGTCCGGCAGTGAGGATCTGGCTGCCATCTCCTCAATCGATGCGAGCCGTCCGCAGCCGCAGGGCATTGACCACTACGGAGACGGAACTCAGGCTCATGGCGGCCGCCGCGATGATCGGACTGAGCAGGATACCGAAGAAGGGATAGAGCACTCCGGCCGCCACGGGCACGCCCAGCGAGTTGTAGACAAAGGCGAAGAACAGGTTCTGCCGGATATTGGCCATGGTGGCCCGTGAGAGTTTCCGGGCCCGGACAATGCCGGTCAGATCCCCCTTGACCAGTGTCACGCCGGCAGATTCCATGGCAACATCGGTGCCCGTGCCCATGGCAATTCCCACGTGGGCCTGGGCCAGGGCGGGGGCATCGTTGATGCCGTCCCCTGCCATTGCCACCATTCTACCTGCATCCTGGTATTTTTTCACTACTTTTGCCTTTTCATCCGGCAGGACCCCGGCCACGACCTCGTCGATGTCCAGCTGCGCTGCCACGGCCTCGGCCGTGGCCCGGTTGTCGCCGGTGACCATCACCACCCGCATTCCCTCCCGGTGCAGGGCACGGATGGCGTCCGGAGTGGTCTCCTTGATGGGATCGGAGACAGCGACCAGTCCGGCAATGGCGCCGTCCACGGCAACAAACATCACGGTCTTGCCCTGGCGCCGCATCTCTTCGGCCCGCTCGGCAAGAATACGGGTATCAACACCTGCATCCTCCATGAGATGCAGGTTACCGAGCAAGACCTCGCGGCCGTCAACCGTTCCCCTGACTCCCTTGCCGGTGATCGAGGTGAACTCCTGCGGCTCGGTCAGTTCAACCCCCTGTTGTCCGGCGCCATGGACAATGGCCGCGGCCAGGGGATGTTCACTGGTCTTCTCCAGGCTTGCCGCCATGCGCAGCAGCCGTTCTTCGTCCATACCGTCTGCCGGGACCATGCCGGTCAGCTTCGGCTTGCCCAGGGTCAGGGTGCCGGTCTTGTCCACCAGCAGGGTGTCGATCCGGCGCATGGTCTCGATGGCCTCGGCATTCTTGAACAGGACGCCCATGGTGGCGCCCTTGCCGGTGGCTACCATGATGGACATGGGGGTGGCCAGGCCGAGGGCACAGGGACAGGCGATGATCAGTACCGACACAGCGACGATGAGGGCATGGGCCAGTCGCGGTTCAGGACCGAAATAGAACCAGACCGTGAAGGCAAGCAGGGCGATACTGATGACCACCGGCACAAACCAGCCCGCCACCTGGTCAGCCAGCTTCTGGATCGGGGCCCTGGAACGCTGGGCCTCGGCCACCATCTGCACGATCCTGGCCAGCAGGGTCTCGCTGCCCACCTTCTCCGCCCTGATGGTGAGGGCGCCTGTGGTGTTGACGGTGGCGCCGATCACCCGGTCACCCGTGTCTTTCCTGACCGGCAGGGGCTCACCGGAGATCATGGATTCGTCAACCGCACTGCTCCCGTCGACAACAACCCCGTCCACCGGGACCTTTTCCCCGGGCCTGACGCGCAGGATGTCATCCACGCGCACGTTCTCGAGGGCAATGTCCTCCTCTGTTCCATCGGCATTGATCTTGCGGGCCGTCTTCGGTGCCAGCCCCAGCAGGGCCTTGATGGCGGCACCGGTCTGACTGCGCGCCCGCAGTTCCAGGACCTGACCGAGCAGGATCAGGGTGACGATCACGGCCGCTGCCTCGAAATAGACCCCTACCGAGCCATCCGGACCCCGCATGGTGGCAGGAAAGATGGAAGGCAACAGGGCCGCCACCAGGCTGTAGACATAGGCCACCGACACGCCAAGGCCGATGAGGGTGAACATGTTGAGACTCAGGTTGCGCACCGATTCCACGGCCCTGACGTAGAAAGGCCATCCGGCCCAGAGCACCACCGGCGTTGCGAGAATGAGCTCGATCCAGGCCAGGATCCTGGCGGGCACGAGCTCGTCGAGCAGGCCCCCGCCCGGCAGCATGGTCCGCATGGCGATGATGACCAGGGGAACGGTGAGGACGGCGCCGAAGATGAACCTCCTTCGCATGTCCCCGTATTCCTGATTTTCTTCGCCATCATCCACAACAATGGTTTTCGGCTCCAGGGCCATGCCGCACTTTGGACAGTTGCCCGGCCGGTCGCTGACGACCTCCGGATGCATGGGACAGGTGTACTCTGTCCTGGTGGCGGCCGCGACCGGACCTGCCGGCTCCAGGGCCATGCCGCATTTCGGGCAGGTTCCCGGCCCGGACCGCTCTATCTCCGGGTGCATGGGGCAGGTATAGAGCGGACCGGATGGTGCGGCTGCCTCTTCCGCGACGCTGTCATCCTGTCCGATGAAGGCGGCGGGATTCTCGCGGAACCTGGCCAGGCAGTGATCCGAACAGAAATAGCGGGTTGTTTCACCGTCTTCACAGGTCTGGAAAGCTGTGGGGTCATCGGTACTCATGCCGCAGACAGGATCGACATACCTGCCCTGGTCTGTGGTGGTGGCGTGGACGTGATGCTGATGTGCGTGTGTCATGGCAGCCTCCCTTGAATCAGGATTATTTGTAATCCGGTAACCAGAGGTCGGAAGGCGTCTTTCGGGGTAAAAGTCCCCCTGTTCCAAGGTAACTGCCACCAGCGGTGGATGGTTACCTTTCAGGATTGCCTCCGGCGGTGGCCTGCCGGCTCTCAGTGACTGTCGGGGCCATGGTGCAGCGGGCGATCACCGCCCAGGGCCTCCAGGATCGGACAGTCGTCCACCGGTCCATGGCCGTCGCATTGTGCGACCAGCTGCTCCAGGCCGGCCTGGATCCTGTTGAGATCCCTTATCCGGGCCCTGATCTTCTCTATCTTCCTCATCGCCCGCTGTTTGATGTCCGCCTTGGTGGCAGCGGAATCGCCGCTGAGAAGGAGCAGTTCACCGATCTCGGCCAGGGTGAACCCCAGGGATTTGGCACGCCGGATAAAGCGCAGACGAAGAGCATCCTCTTCGTTATAAAGCCGATAGTTCGACGCACTACGCGCTGCGGTCTCGATGAGGCCGCAGCGCTCGTAAAAACGGATCGTGTCCGTGGAGACACCGGCCCGTTTTGCCAGCTTGCCGATGGTCAATGTTTCCATGTCGTCTCCTTGAAGCTGTTACGACTGCTCTGCATTTTGGACCATGGTCCATGGTCCATGTTCTCGCGCGAAAAAAATCCTTTCAGAAGAGAAAATTCCGGACCAGGTCCACCAGGATGCCGATGGGACCACCGGTCTCCACGGCGCCGGTGTAGAGAGCGATTCCGCTCCACAGGCCCAGGATGATGCCGGTGACGACCAGGAAGAGCAGGAGCAGCACAGCCACGGTTTCACCGATGGTCGTGCCGTCCTCCTGTTCCTCCGTATGTTCCTGCCTCAGCACGGTCTCTTCATGGAACTGAAACAAGGTGTTCATGGCGTCCCCTCCTGCTGATGCCGGCCTACATACCTGTGACTGCACGGACATAGTCGGCCAGAAGTGCCAACGGACCGCCACTGGCAACCATACCGGCGAACAGGGCAACGATGGCCCAGAGGCCGATCAGGATGCCGCCCGCTCCCACAGTGGCCAGGCCGGTCAGGATGGCGATATCCATTGCCGAGGCATCGCCGGGTGCTGTCTTCTCGCGGACACGGGTCATTGCTGCTTTCATGATCTTCTCCTTGCTGAAATAGTGCCTGTAATACATTGTGGTCTTTGCCTTCTTTATTACAGAGTTCATGCCAGTTTGCAGCCCGCCGGGACACAAGGAGGTATCCATTTGAAATACCATGAGATAAATCACAGAATCAATGGGAACCCACAGGATGGCGCTTCATGACTGCCCAGAAACAGGACACCGGGGCCAGGAAAACGGTGCCGGTTGTCTCGATTCACGACAGAGGTGAGGTCGGCAGCAGCAACGATGCAGCCAAGGTTCAGCAGCACGCCATCTGCACGCGCTGCAGACGACCGCATGGGGTGCACAGATAGCCCCCTGATGGAGAATATTCTCCGGCCGTGAAGAATACCCGGCAACAAGAAAGCCCGACGGGCGACATGCCGGCCGGGCTCCGGAAGAGACAGGGACCTGGTGGAGTTTTACTGCTCCTTCTTCCTGGCCAGATATTCCCTGAACTGGAGATACATGCCGTAGATGATGGGAATCACCAGCAGGCTGAGGATGGTGGAGGTGACCATGCCCCCCACCATGGGGGCGGCGATCCGCTGCATGACCTGGGAACCGGTGCCGGTGCCGTACATGATGGGCAGAAGGCCGGCAATGGTGGCGGTGGCGGTCATGGCGATGGGCCGCACACGTTCGGAGGTGCCGGTATGGACGGCCTCCATGATCTCTGCCGGACCAAGGCGCCGGTTACCGACCTCCTGCCGTTTCTTGGCCAGCTCATGATCGATGAAGGTCAGGACCAGGACACCGATCTCGGCCGAGACCCCGGCCAGGGCAATGAATCCCACCACGATGGCCACCGACAGGTTGAAGCCTGAAAACCAGATCAGCCAGATGCCGCCCACCAGAGCAAAAGGGATGGAGAGCATGACGATGATCGGCTCGGCCAGGTTGCGGAAGTTGAAGTAGAGCAGGAGGAAGATCATGATCAGGGTCAGGGGCACCACCAGGCGCAGCCGCTCGCGGGCCCGTTCCATGTACTCGAACTGACCCGACCAGGACAGGGTGTAGCCGGCAGGCAGTTTCAGCTCGCGCGCCACCTTTTCCTTGGCGCGGGCGACAAAGCCGCCGATATCGGAGCTGGAGATGTCCACGTAGATCCAGGCGTTGGGCCGTGCGTTCTCGCTCTTGATCACGGGCGCCCCCCGGGCAAGCCTGATATCGGCCACCTGGGAGAGGGGGATCTGGTTGCCGGCCGGGGTCGGTACCAGGGCCCGGCCCACGCTCTGCGGCGAATCCCGCAGGTCACGGGGATAGCGGACATTGATCGGATAGCGTTCCAGCCCCTCGATGGTCTCGGAGACCTTCATGCCGCCGATGGCCGACATGATCACGTCCTGGACATCGCCGACCGTCAGGCCGTACCGTGCCGCCTCCCTGCGGTTGACCCGGATATCGAGGTAATAGCCGCCCACGGCCCGGTCGCCATAGGCGGAGATGGTCTCGGGCAGGGTCTTCATGATGTTCTCGATATCCTCGGACAGCCGCTGCAGGACGTTGAGATCCGGTCCGCTGACCTTGATGCCGATGGGGGTCTTGATGCCGGTGGAGAGCATGTCGATCCTGGTCTTGATGGGCATGGTCCAGGCATTGGCCAGGCCGGGGAACCGCAGCTCCCTGTCCATCTCCTGCATCAGTTCGCTGGTGGTCTTGTCAGGATCCGGCCACTGGTCCCTGGGCTTGAGCCGGATGGTGGTCTCCACCATGGAGAGCGGCGCCGGATCGGTTGCGGTCTCGGCACGGCCCACCTTGCCGAACACGGACTGGACCTCGGGAAAGGTCTTCAGGATCTTGTCGGTCTGCTGCAGGATCTCCCTGGCCTTGGTGATGGAGATGCCTGGAAAGGTGGAGGGCATGTAGAGGATATCGCCTTCGTCCAGGGGCGGCATGAACTCGGACCCCAGCCTGGAAAGAGGATACCAGGTGGCGGCCACCAGGGCCACGGCACCAAGCAGCGCCAGCCAGCGCACACGGATCAGGAGGCGGAGGATGGGGCTGTGGACAAAGATCAGCAGCCGGTTGACCGGGTTTCTTGCCTCGGGGATGATCCTGCCGCGGATGAAAAGCCCCATCATCACCGGCACCAGGGTGATGGCCAGGAAGGCCGAGGCGGCCATGGCATAGGTCTTGGTGAAGGCAAGCGGTGCGAACAGGCGTCCTTCCTGGGCCTGCAGGGTGAAGATGGGCAGAAAGGAGACCGTGATGATGAGGAGAGAGAAAAAGAGCGCCGGTCCCACCTCCCGGGCGGCATCGCCCATGATCCGCCAGCGGGCCGGGGAATCGATCTTGACTCCTGCCCGGCCTGCTGCCTCGAGGTGCTTGTGGCCGTTCTCGATCATGACGATGGCGCCGTCCACCATGGCGCCGATGGCAATGGCGATACCGCCCAGGGACATGATGTTGGCGTTGATCCCCTGGAGCTTCATGATGATAAAGGCGATGAGGATACCCATGGGCAGGCTGGCGATGGCCACCAGGGCGGAACGGAAATGCAGGAGGAAGACCACGCAGACGATGGAGACGATGATGAACTCCTCGATCAGCTTGCCCTTGATGTTCTCGATGGCCCGTTCGATGAGATTGCCGCGGTCATAGACCGGTACGATCTCCACTCCTTCGGGCAGCCCCTTTTTCAGTTCCTCCAGTTTGGCGCGCACCGCCTCGATGGTGGCGAGCGCATTGTCACCATAGCGCATGATGATGACGCCGCCGGCCACCTCGCCCTCGCCATTAAGCTCGGCCAGACCGCGTCGCAGTTCAGGGCCGAGATGGATGTTGGCCACGTCACCGAGCCGGATGGGGGTACCCAGGCGGTCGGTCTTGAGGGGGATCTGTTTCAGGTCGTCGATGGAGCTGATATAGCCCAGACCGCGGACCATGTACTCGGTCTCGGCCATCTCGATGAGGCGGCCGCCCACATCACTGTTGGACCGTTTGATGGCCTGGCGGACCTTCTGGATCGGAATGTTGTAGGTGGCCAGCTTGTCCGGATCCACCTCGACCTGGTACTGCTTGACATAGCCGCCGATGGAGGCCACCTCGGCGACGCCGGGAACCGTCTGCAGGGGGTAGCGCAGGTACCAGTCCTGGATCGAGCGCAACTGGGCAAGGTCCAGGTTGCCGCTGCGGTCCACCAGGGCGTATTCATACACCCAGCCGACCCCGGTGGCATCTGGCCCCAGGGCAGGGGTCACATTGGGCGGCAGCCTGGAGGCAACGTAGTTGAGCGACTCCAGGACCCGCGAGCGGGCCCAGTACATATCGGTGCCGTCCTCGAAAATGACATAGACAAAGGAGAGCCCGAAGAAGGAATAACCGCGCACCACCTTGGCACGTGGCACCGCCAGCATGGCCGTGGTCAGCGGATAGGTCACCTGGTCTTCCACCACCTGCGGCGCCTGGCCCGGATACTCGGTGAAGATGATGACCTGGACGTCGGACAGATCGGGAATGGCATCCAGGGGCGTGTTCTTCAGGGTCCAGATCCCGGCGGCGGCGATAATGGCCATGCCGATGAGCACCAGGAGCCTGTCCCGGATGGAGAGATCGATTATCTTCTGTATCATCTGGTCGTTGCTCCTTCTGCCGCCTTTCCGGTGGCCGGGGTATTCTTCTTCTGCCCGTCTCCGGCGCCGGAGTCCATCTTCATGGCCGGGGCCTTCCCTGCGGCATTGATCTCCAGCATCTTGGCCGTGGCCTCCTTGAGCTTGGACTCGGAATCAATCAGGAACTGGGCCGAAGTGACGATGGTCTCGTGTTCCTTCAGGCCCCTGATGATCTCGGTATAGCCGTCGGCCTCAAGCCCGGTGACCACCTTGCGCGGCTCGTACAGGCCCACGTCGCGGCGGACAAAGACCAGGGCCTCGGTGCCGGAGCGGACAATGGCCTCCGAGGGTATGGCGAGGACGTTGTCCCGCCTGGAGGCGTGGATGGTGATGCCGGCGAACATGCCGGGCCTCAGTCCGAAGTCTTTATTGCTGAACACCAGGCGCACCTTGACCGTTCGTGTCTCGCCCTCCTCGTAGGGATAGATGTAGTCAACCCTGCCGGAGAAAACGGTCCCCGGCCGGGTGGTCACCTTCATGGTGGCGCTATCGCCGGTCTTGATCCAGGGCAGGTCATCCTCGTACACATCGGCAAAGACCCAGACCGTGGACAGGTCGGCGATACGGTACAGCTCGTCCCTGGGCGTCAGGTAGTGCCCGGCCATGATCCCCATCTTGATCACCGTGCCCCTGTAAGGCGAGAGGATGGTGATATCGCGCTCTATCCTGCCGGTCTTCTCCAGGGTGCGGATCACCTGTTCCGGGATGTCGAAAAACTCCAGCCGGCTCCTGGTCGCCTCCACCAGACGCCTGGCGCCGTCGCGGATCTCGGCCAGCGAACTCTTCTCCAGGATCCTCGCGTTGGCGAGCGCCAGGAGATACTCCTCCTGGGTGGAGACCAGTTCCGGGGAATAGATGGAAAAAAGCGGCTGCCCCTTCCTGACCTGCTGGCCGGTCTTGGAGACAAAGAGCTCCTCGGCCCAGCCGCTGAACTTGGAGTGGACCATGCTCAGGGTCTCCTCGTTGAAGGCGACCCGGGCCGGGGTCCGTACCTGGTGGCTCAAGGAACGTTTCATGGCCATGGCCGTGCGCACGCCGATCTTCTGGACCATCACCGGATCGATCCGCACCGTGCCGGCGGGCCCGGCGGTATCATCATCGGCATACACCGGGATATAGTCCATTCCCATCTCGTCCTTTGCCGGCACCGGCGAGGTGACGGCGGGATTCATGGGGCTGCGGTAAAAGAGCGGTTTTTTCTCCTTCTGCGCCGTGTCTTCGGCAGCCACTGCCGACCGGAGGCCGAAAGGGTCCCGGGGACCGGGCCGATCAACGGGTACAACCATGGTGGCCGCGGCCAGCAGGCCGGCCCACAGTATCGGGCCATGGATCTTACTTTTCATTGTTCTTCTCCCTGCCTACCTGGATGCCGGTGGCCGCCTCGAGACCGGCCAGGGCCTTGAAACCGCCGGTCAGCAGCCGCCAGTAGGTTATCTTGTAATTATAGAGGGCAAGCTGGGCCCTGACCACGTTGAGGAAATCCACCTTGTTGACCTGGTAGCCCTCGAGCATGGCAGCGGCGGTCTGCTCGGCCTGGGGAATGATGGCTGTCGCGTAGAACCGGCTCTGCTTGCGCGCTGATGCATATTCGCTGAGCTCCCGTTGCACCTCGGCAATGACCCGGTCCCTGGTGTCACGCAACCGGTGGGTCACGGCCAGGGTCTCGCTGGTCCGCTGGGCCACGGCCCTGTCCTGCTTGGTGGCGCTCCAGATGGGCAGGTTGAGGCTGAGCCTGAACGAGGCAAAATCCGCGCGGTCGCTGCCGTCGGGCGTGTCCTGCCGATAACCGTAGGCCGCCCCAACGGTGAAATCGGGATAATAGTCCTTGCGGGCCAGCTCCACCCGGCTTGTCGAGGCATCCCTTTCCCTGGCCAGGGCCAGAAGGACCGGCCGGGACCGGAGTGCTTCCTGCAGCAGACGATCCTCCGACGCCACTTCCGGCATCGTCGTGACCACCGTGGCCGGCAGGCTGACACAGAAGGTGGGCGGCAGGTCCAGCAGGGCAACAAGGTCGGCCTTCTTCTTCTCCAGGCTGTTCTCCAGGGCGATTTCACGATCCAGGAGTTTGGACAGCTCAAGCTGGGCAAGAAGAACGTCCTGCTGCAATCCCTTGCCCACCGCGTACTTGGTCCGGGCGGCACCCACGGTACTGCGCAGGAGATCCTGGTTGTCGCGGACGATCTCAAGGGTCTGCTCCAGGTAATAGATATCCCACCAGGTGATCTTCACCTGCCGTTCAAGCTGCAACCTGGCCTCGTCCACCTGGTTTGCGGCGGCCTCGGCCTGAAACGAGGCTGCCTGCCGACGAAGCTTCAGTTTGCCGGGAAAGGGCAGCTTCTGGCTGAGCCCCACCTGCACCTGGGTCATGTTCTCCTGGTTGAGATCAAAACTGTCCAGTGGCAGGTTGAGAGCGCCCAGGGACAGGATCGGGTCAGGCAGGGAACCAGCCTGATCGGGCACAGCGGACAGTGCCTCGTAACGGGCCTGGATGGCAGAAAGGCCAGGGTTCTTCTCCATGGCGATCTCCACGGCCCGTGCCAGAGGCAGTTCCTCGCACTGATTGCTGTCGTCAGCGGTAACCTGCGCCTGCCCCGGCCGCAGCGGCACAAGGGACAGCAGGGCAATGGTCGCGAGGAAGACGATGCCGGCCGGCATGTTCCTCCTGTACATCTTGTCAGGTCTCGGTATCACGTGATGCTCCTCCATTATCAGAAAATCAGAAACCAGAAGGCCAGAAGCGTGTTGCACCGCAGAGCGGTGCAACGAGGTTGAAATGATTCATCCCGACGCGCTTGAGCTCTGCAACAGGAATGCGAATCGTGGACGTGCCGGGGCGACCGGCGGTCGCTGCTGCAGAGGTGAATCAGCCATTTGTCCTCTCGCCCCGCTCCCGTGCACTCACGCTGCCGACAACACGAAGATCCCTGTCCCCTGGCCCCTGGCACCTGGCCCCTGGCACCTGCCCCCTGCCCTTCTGGTAAAGCATGAAACATGCCTTTTACGCAAAGAACAATATTTCAGAACATGCCGGTGCTCGGCGCCGGGTCCAGGATCACGCCGGAGGTGGCCATTGACCGCCACATGAAGGTACAAGTGATGCTCCAGGCTCAAAGCTGAAAAGATGGCTACCTGTCGCCCTCCTGTCCAGAAAAAGGACAGCCGGCTGTTCTCCCGGACCGAGAGTGTCTGTTTTCTGGACACCGATGATCAATATCGGCAGAACATCCCAGCCACTGGCTCGTGTCTGCCGCCACCGCTGGCCATGTAAACGCTCACAGGGACCGCACGGAGTCTTCGCTTACCTCTTTGCACGGTCGTGCCTGCCCGCACAGGAAGGCTGTCGAAGTCTCCCTGCGGTCGCTTACCTGCGGACAGGCACGCCTGCACAGGTAAGCGTAGACTCCGAATCTGCGGCCGCTGAAAGCGCGTACATCATCGTGCTCGGAAAACCGATGGTCAGTCATCCCCTGAGGGGTTACCTGGCCATGGACAGCAGGGAAAACAGGACGTGCGTCGAATGGCAACCAATCTGGCATCAACTGTGCAACAGGAAGGGAAACAACATCATGTGCCCTTCATCTACCAAGGAGATACATCAATGATGCACAATGGATTCACACACGGAAGCAACTGGTTTTGCGGTCCCGGCGTCTTCTTCCCCGGACCGCTGGGCTGGATCATCAGCCTGCTCTTCTGGGCCCTGGTCATCTACCTGGCCTATCGGCTCATCAGGGCCATGGTCGCCGGAAGATCCGGTCCTGACTCCCGGGCCCTTGAAACCCTGCGCCAACGCTATGCACGGGGTGAAATCAATGAGGACGAATTCAAACGGATGCAATCCGAACTCTCGCAGGAGGTAAAAGCATGAAGCGCCTGACAACGATCCTTCTCCTTCTCCTTATGGCGGTGATCCTTTCCGGTTGCGGCCACCACGGCATGCACGGCTGGATGGTCGACGGTCAGCAGGAGAGTATCGGTCATCCGCAGGCAACCGGGACCGGGACCCCGGCCTGAGCAAGGACCATGTACTGTGACTGGGGCAGTGGCTGGCATGGCTTCCCCTACTATCATGGCGGGCTGGCTGCACTGGTTGTCCTGATCGGTGTGGTCGCTCTTGCAGCCTTTCTTTTCTGTTATACCAGGAGAAAGGCCCGCCCTCAATCACATTGTCCGGCCTGTGGCGGCAGGGTGGAAGAGGTCTTTCTCCGCTGCCCCTTCTGCGGGACCACGCTCAGGCGCCACTGCAACGGCTGCAACCGGATCATCAAGGCTGATTACCGGTTCTGTCCGTTTTGCCGGACCCCCACCGGTGTGGCAGACCAGGAGGCGGCTGAAGATGCCGGGACCGCAACAACTCCGCGCAATCAGCAGGAAAACGTGGTACGTTAAGGCTTGAATGAGTTCACGGCTATCGGCAACCACCTGAAAAGAGCTATACTTTTTCCAAGGCTTCGGCGGAGGACAACAGGGCAACCGGTTGAAAAAAGCAGAGTTGTCCTGATTCCGTGAGAAAACAACAGAAAAGGAGGAACAGCCATGAAGATGACAACCGCTCTTGTCGGAACACTGATGAGCATCGGCCTGCTCTTTGGCACGGCCGCGGCCCAGTCCGGCAATACCGATCACCCGGATACTCCGGCCCACCAGCGTCTGCACACCGATATGATGGGCGGCGACATGGACATGGGCATGATGGGCATGGGTATGATGAACACCAGCCGGACGGACTGGCAGTCTGAACAGTGGAACCGTGGCTGCATGGGCATGATGGGTGGTTTCATGATGAGCATCATGTCACCGGACCAGCAGCAGCAGTTCCTCGATGCCACCAGGGACCTGCGCCGGCAGATGCTGGAACTGCGATTCAACTACCTGGAAACCATGCGCGATCCCAAGGCCACCCCGGCCGACCTGGCCAGGATCGAGAGCAAGATGCTTGATGTCCGTAAACAGATGATGACCAAGATGGAGAAGCTGCTGAACAGGAAGATCAACTGAATCCCTGGTCCAGATCGCTGCCAGGCCCCAACAGGTACCGTACAGTATCTCCCATACAGCGGACCGGCAGACTCATGCCCGCGCCCCTGGCCACAGTGGGCAGATCGTGGTGGACGCTCCGCCTGTTATCGCCCTCCACGGCCCAGGGGCAGACTCCTGACGTCCGGCCTTTCGGCCTTCTGATTCTCTGATAATTGCGAGAGGGATCTACCAGTGAAACCATCAAGCCTACACTCCCGCCTGCTCCTGGTTGCGGGCATCGTTCTCCTTTCCGGTTGCAGCATGACCGATATCGGCTCCACCCTCCGGGGTGACCATTACCTGATGACAGGCGATTACCGGGCCGGAGAGGCAAGTTTCCGGCAGAGTGTCAGGGAGCACCCGGCCAGTGCCGGCAACAACTATTACCTGGGCCGTTTCCTGCTCGCGCGGAACAGGCCCAAACAGGCCCTGCCCTGGCTGGAAAAGGCGGTTCGCCTGGATCCGGGGAATGCCGACTACCATTTCTGGCTCGGCATGGCCCTTGGCGCAACCGGCAGAGACAAGGCGGAACGAAAGCAGTACAAACAGGCCCTGGCCATTGACCCGAAGCACCTGCAGGCCCTGATCTACCTGGGCAATGCCGAACTGCGACGCGGCAGATATACAACGGCCCTCACTCTTTACCAGAAGGCGCTCAGGATCTGGCCCGGCAGCCCCACCGCCCTCTACAACCGGGCCCTGGTCATGAAGGTCCTGGGCCGTACCCCGGAGGAAAAGACGGCCTGGCTGCAGTACCTTGACCGCTATCCATCGGGCTCGCTGGCCATCCGCGCCACCAGCCACCTGAACAGGCTCGGTGACTTTTCCTACCGTAACCACTACCTCGGCCGCCGGACCGTTACCCTGACCAAGATCTGGTTCCGGCCCTTCACAGCCGAACTGGACCCCTATTCCTATCCGGCCCTGGACCTGGTGGGCGCCACGGTCTCCAACATGACAAAGGGAACCCTGCAGGTGGTCGTCTACCAGAAAAACGACCGGGAACTGGCCAGGCAACGGGCGATCAGTGTCAAAAAATACCTGCAGCAGAAGTATCCGGCCCTCAAGGGCGGGAGGATACGGATCTCCTGGTTTGACCAGGAGGAAATCTTTACCGCCGATGGCAGGAAACAGAAGTCCGGCGAATCGGTCCGTTTCTTTCTCACCGGCTGGAAATAGCCTACCCTGCCACCCGCCATCCCCGGGTCTCCTGCCGGAGCCCGGGGGCACTTCCCGCCATGCCGCCCATTGCCCTGTCCGCTGCACCGCAATCTGTTTTTTTCTTCCACGGTGTGACCTGCGGCCTCCACCGTCGTATATCAAGGTAAAGAGGCAAGGGTCAAAAACCGGCTTCCTGCCACCTGTGACGGCAACCACAAAGGACAACAGGACATCATGGAGCAGAGCGACGAAGTGCTTGTCAGCCGCGTACAGGAAGGGAGCAGCGAGAGTTTCGCCCCCCTGGTGCAACGCTACCAGCGTCCTGTCTTCAATCTCATGTACCGTTACACCCGCTCGGAGCAGGAAGCGGCCGACCTGACCCAGGAGGTTTTTCTCCGGGCCTATGAGAAACTGGCCAGCTACCGGCCCGGCCGCAGTTTTTTCTCCTGGCTCTTTGCCCTGGCCAGTAACAGGGCCAGAGACTGGCACCGGAAAAACGGCAGAAAAATCCGGCATGAGCAGTCACTGCGCCTTGCAGGACAGGAACCTGGCCCTGTCTCCGGCCAGGAGAAACGGTTGGAGGAAAAAGAGCAACTGGAACTGGTGGAGGCCCTGTTGCAGAGGCTGCCGGCCCGGACCAGGGAGATCCTTATCCTCCGCTACCGGCACGAACGATCGATCAGGGAAATCGCCACCATCTTCGCCTGCTCGCAGAGTGCGGTTAAGATGCGCATCTCCAGGGGGCTGCGGGAACTGCAGGACATGATGGCAAACAAGGAAACATAGAGCGGCGGTGTGCATGGCCCACGCCACCAATGGACGCCGGCCGCCAGCAGAAGGCAGAATGCAGCATGAAAAAGGACGAGCTGATCAACATCCTGAAACATCTCCCGGAACGTGAACCGCCGCCGGACCTGCACGGCCGGATAATGCAGGCCGTGCGCAGGGAGGTTCCCGGGGGCCGGCGCAGACTGCGGGACCTCTTTGCCGGGCCGTTGACCATCAGGTTTCAACCCCTGCACCTGGCACTGACCGGGCTGGCCTGTGCCCTGTTCTTCGTTCTCGGCATGCTGGCCGGCAGGACATCACTGTTCCAGGCCGTCCCGGCAGATCCCCTGCCCACCATGGTTTCCGATGAGCGGGCCAACTATTTCATCGGCCGGGGTCTGCTGGCCGCCGGTGAGCCGGAGCAGGCTGCCAGGTACCTGTCACGGGCCGCCCTCCTGGCTCCGGACGCCACAGACTACGAATTCTGGCAGGGTGTGGCCTATGGGCTTGCCGGCCAGGAGGAGCGGGAACGAGACACCTACCGGCAGCTCATCAGCGTCCGGCCTGATTACCTGCCGGCCCTGATCAACCTGGGGCACAACCTGCTGCAGAGCGGCGATCTCGACAATGCCCTGGCCATGTACGACAAGGTCCTGCGTATCGACCCGCACAACAGGGAGGCACTCTACAACCGGGGCCTGGTCTTCCATCTGCAGGGAAACCGCAGTGCCGAAGCTGCTGCCTGGAAGACCTTTCTCTCCTCCTACCGGAGCGGCCGCTGGGCCTTCAGGGCCCTGCGGCATCTCAATAACCTGGGGGATTTTTCCTACCGCGGCGCCCTGATAGGGCCCCGGCGGATCATCTTCAACCAGGCAGCTCTCCTGGGTGACGACGAACAGGCCCGGCAGCAGGAGGTACGTCTGCTGGCAGACGAGATCGGCAGGACCCCGGCCGGTCCCCTCAACCTTGTCCTTTTCCGGGCAGGAGATACGAAGCTGGCAAAACAACAGGTTCTTCACCTGCAGACACTCTTCCGGAACATGCTGACACAGGGACGGCAGCGAAAGATCAGCGTCTCCTGGTTCGGCCAGGCCGAAAGCGTACGCTCGGCATCGGGCACACAGTTTGAACTGCGGAACGGGCTGCTGCTCTTCAGCCCACCAGCCATCAGTATGAACACCAATACCCTGGAGGAAAAGATATGAAAACGAGACAATATGCGCGACAACTGGCCCTGGCCGCCCTGGCCGGAAGCTTTGCCCTCACACCGGCCCTGGCCGCCACGCCCGGAGATCCGGTGACCGAAACACCGGCCTTTTCCAACCCGGTTCAGGCGCAGCGGGCGGCCCGCCTGGCGGAGCAGGCGGCACTGCAGACAAGCACCGCCCTGCAGTCCTCCCTGCGTCAGGTGAATGCTGCCGAACAACGGATGGAACAGGCCCTGGCCACGCGGAACCAGACCGAGATCATGGCTGCGCGGAATGCCCTGGAACAGGCGCAGCAGCAGTATGCCCGGAACCTGTCCGGGATGACCGGGGTCATGACCGGTGATATTGAGAGGATGCGGGAAAACGGCATGGGCTGGGGCGAGATCGCTGCTGAACTGGGTGTGCATCCGGGCGAGGTCGGCATGGGCCACGATCGTGGTGACCGGGGCCGCAACCGGGGCATGGCGCCGCACAGCAGTGGCACGGCCCGGGGCAGACATCCGGGCATAGATCCGGATGAGATGGCCGAGGCCACGGCCCGCGACATGGAAAGCGGCTGGTCCGGCAGCGGCCACGGCATGGCCTCTGGAGTCCATGGCGCCGGAGTTGGCATGCCCACCAAGATGGGAAACAATATGGCCGGAGAAGGCCATGGCGGCGCCATGGGCGGCGCTGTCGGCATGGGAGGCCGGGGTGAAGGACACGGTGGCGGGCCTTCGGGCGGTGAAGGCGGAGGTCACGGCGGTCCCGGCGGCTCCGGTGGCCCGGGCGGCTCGTCCGGTGGCAGCGGGCATGGCGGCTCCGGTTCTGCCGGCGGCAGTGCCGGTGGCGGCCATGGTGGAGGTGCCGGTGGCGGCATGGGTGATGGCGGCTCGGGCGGCCACGGTGGAGGTGCCGGCGGCGGCATGGGCGACGGCGGATCAGGCGGCGGTCACGGTGGCGGTGGCGGTGGCGGCCGACACTGATGCCCTCCATACCGGGTGCATGGGCGTCAGGCCCGCAGGCCCACCACTGCCTGCGGGCCTGCTATCAGGACCTCATGGCCGCATTCCTGCCTTAACAACAGATAAACGTTCGTCAAAGTTCAGCAGCACGCCACGCCGCGGGCGGCGCGACTCTCAGAGCCCATATTCACGGATCTTGTTGAGCAGGGTCTGCCGGGCAATGCCGAGCAGTTTTGCGGTCTTGGACCTGTTACCGCCGGTCTGCTCCAGGGTGGCGCGGATGGCCTCGCGCTCCACGTCTTTCAGGGTCAGGCCGGCGGCAGGCCGGGCAGGGTCAGCGGCTGACCGGACAAAGTCCTCGGGCACCATCTGCGGCGGCAGCTCGCGGGGCGTGATCTGCTCACCCAGGCAGAGGATCACCGCCCGCTCGATGGAGTTCTCCAGCTCCCTGATATTGCCCGGCCAGGCATACCTGGCCAGAAGCATCAGGGCCTGCGGATGAAACCCCTTGATATCCTTGCGGTTCTTTTCTGAATAGCGCTTGAGGAAAAAATCTGCCAGCAGGGGAATATCCTCGCTGCGCTCCCGCAGTGGCGGCAGCTCCACGGGCACGACACTGAGCCGGAAAAAGAGATCCTGCCTGAAGGTACCCTCTGCCACCATCTTTTCCAGGTCGCGGTGGGTGGCGGCGATGAGACGCACATCCACCTTCACGGTGTCGCTGCCGCCGAGCCGTTCCAGCTCTCCCTCCTGAAGGACGCGCAGGATCTTGGCCTGGGTCTGCACGGACATGTCACCGATCTCGTCCAGAAAGAGCGTGCCATGGCTTGCGAGCTCGAAACGGCCCTTGCGCTGCCGGTCCGCGCCGGTGAAGGAACCCTTCTCATGGCCGAACAGCTCACTCTCCAGAAGATTCTCGTGCAGGGCGGCGCAGTTGACCTTGATGAACGGTCCTGAACTGCGATTGCTGTTGTGATGGATGGCATTGGCGATCAGCTCCTTGCCCGTGCCCGATTCACCGGTGACAAGCACCGTGGCATCACTGGGCGCCACCAGGGAAAGGGTTTCAAAGACCTTCTGCATGGCCGCGCTGCGGCCGATGATGTTGCCGAAATCAAACTGCTCCCCCAGCCGCTGCCTGAGGGCCGCGTTCTCCTCCCGCAGGGCCTCCACGTCCAGGGTTCGTTCAATGGTCAGTTTGAGGGCGTCGATGTCCACCGGCTTGGTGACATAGTCCGCCGCGCCGTGCTTCATGGCCTCCACCGCGCTTTCCACCGAGGAAAAGGCGGTGATCACGATCACCGGTTCCACCCTGCCATGCTCCTTGAGCATCTCCAGGGTCTCGATGCCGCCCATGCGCCGCATCTTCAGATCCAGCAGGATCAGGTCCACCCGGTGTTCCGTCAGGGCCTCCAGGACCTGGTCGCCGTCCTCCACCTCCACGGTCTCATATCCGGCACCCTGCAGGTTCACCCTGAGCATGGTGCGGTGTGCCCGGTCATCATCGACCAGAAGTATGGTTGTCATTGTCTGTCCTTTGTTTACCGTTTTCCTGGGGGTTGTCCGCGGGCAGAACCACGGTGATGGTGGTCCCCTCGCCGGGCCGGGATTCCACCTCGAACCAGCCGCCGTGCTGTTCGACGATCTGGTGGCTGACGGCCAGGCCAAGACCGGTTCCCGACCTGCGGGTGGAAAAGAAGGGATCGAACATCTGCTGCCGCTCTTCCCTGCTCATGCCCCGGCCGCTGTCAGCCACACTGATACGCACATGGTCGCGGTTCCGCCTGCAGGCCAGGGTGATGATCGACCCGGGATCAGAGGCATGGACCGCGTTTTTCAGCAGGTTGAGCAATACCTGCAGGAGCAGGTCAGGATCCGCGACAACAGGTTCGGCGCATGAAATCCTGAGCCGGAGCTCCAGGTTGCTGGTGTCGATATCATGCTCCAGCAGTCTGGCGGTTTTTTCCAGCAGTTCATTGACACGCACCGGCTGCAGCTCCGGCTCCCTGGGCCGGGAGAACTGGAGCAGGGCCGAGATCGATGCATTGAGCCGATCCACCTCGCCGATCATCAGCTCGGCATATTCCCGTCCGGCATCGTCACCGGGCCTGGAACCGAAGTACTGGGCAAAGCCGCGCAGGGTCCCCAGGGGGTTGCGGATCTCGTGGGCAATGCCCGCCGCCATCCGTCCCAGGGAGGCCAGGCGGCGTGACCGCTCGAGCTGCTGTTCCATGGCCCGCAGCTCGCGCAGATCACGCAGGATGAGTACGGCTCCCAGGATGGCGTCATCGGAATCGCGCAGCAGTGAGCTGCTGATCTCCACCGGCACCCGGGTTCCGTCGTCGTGGACGAATTCATACTCCAGTGTCACAACCTCCCTGCTGCCGGCAGGTTCGGACCGGGGCCAGTCGGCAAAGAGCTCCGCCGGGCGCCTGCCTCTGAGCTCCTCCATGGACCTGCCCATGATGGCCATGGCGCGGGCATTGCAGGAGACCACACGCTGCCCCGAATCCAGGGTCACCAGGCCGTCGGGCATGGACTCGATGACGTTCCTGGTATAGAGCTGCATATTGTGCAGGGTGGTCCTGGTCACCCGCATCCCCTGGTAGAGGAAGAGAAAATAGAACCCGGCGCTGCCGAGCAGAAAGAGCAGGCCGGCCATGAAAAAGGAATGACGGATATCCTGTTCCCTGGCCTTGATGAATTCACCGCTGTGCAGACCGATGAAGATGACCTTGCGGCTCTGCCCCTGGCCACCGGTCCACCATGCCATATCCGAGGCACACTGGCCATGGCCCATCATGTCATGGGCCTGACCGCTGCCCGGCCCGGCAAGATGGAATTCCCTGCCGATCTGGAAGATGGGGTCAGAGCCCTCCGGTTCCACCATTCTGGTCACCGGACCGGGGGCCCCGAGGATGGTCCTGCAGATTGCCGGGGTCACCTGCGGCAGCGGCCCGCCGCTGCTGGCGATCACCTCGCCGTTTTCCGAGACAATGAGGATATAGGCAACACGCCCGGACCTGGCGGTCTCCCTGACCAGGGTGACGATGGGCGGGGTCTGGCCCATCATCTCGTGCATCATGGTGGTCCGGGCGCCGGCCTCGAAGCTCCTGATGAGCAGCAGTCCCTCGTCCAGGAGAAAATTCTCCATGATATTCTGCTCGCGGGAGAGGTTGCGCACCGTGCTGACCACCAGGATGCCGGCCAGCATGAAGGTGGCCAGCAGGATGGCCAGGCCAAAGCGCGACAACCTGAAGGGGATGGGTCCGGAAGGTATCTGCATGGAACGACGGTCTCTTGTCAGCCGGAAAGGGGAATTTCGTAAAAACACCGGGGGTTGCAGGCTGTTGCCCATAGCGGTGAATCGTTACGGCCCTTCTACGGCAGCAGGTGGTGCAGCTTCTCCAGCGGATCGCCGGGTCCGGCCAGACCGATGAAGACGGCCAGGGACCAGAGGGCAAGGATCACGGTGACCAGGCCGATGACCAGCAGCATGGCCAGGGCGAACCGTTCCCTCATGCCGGGCCTGGAGGATCCGGCGGTACCTGCCGTATTCCGCACACGGCCACGTTTTCCTGTTCCGGAACAGATCATCATCTCCTCCCTGCGGGATATGGCACAGAAGGCGCAGAACTTCCC
This sequence comes from Desulfobulbaceae bacterium, assembly GCA_026987195.1. Classification (GTDB taxonomy): domain Bacteria; phylum Desulfobacterota; class Desulfobulbia; order Desulfobulbales; family Desulfobulbaceae; genus DRKI01. The sequence goes on from JALSNC010000126.1 coordinate 98,643, forward strand.
GCGCCGGCTTGCTGTTCAAGGTCTACCATGAACCTGCAAGACGCGGGCCACGAAGCACAACGACCTGATCCGACGATATTTTTTCACGTGGCCATACGATAAACCCCTCCAGGGGGCAAAGGCATCGCCCCCGGATGTCCAGAAACAGGACAGGCGGCGAGAGCAGCCCTTCACATGCCCAGCTCCCTGAGGATATTTTCGTTTTTGGTCCACTTCTTCTTCACCTTGACCCAGAGCCGTAACCGGACCCGGCAGTCGAGGAGGTGTTCGATCTCCGTGGCGGCGCTCCTGCGGATCTCTCCAAGCATCCGGCCACGCTGGCCGATGATGATCCCCTTCTGTGATCCCCGTTCGACGATGATGGTGGCGTGGATGACCACCGGTCTGCCCTGTTCGCCCTCCTCAAAGGAATCGATGAGGACCGCCGTGGAATAGGGAACCTCTTCCCTGGTGAGGAGGAAGATCTTTTCACGGATGATCTCGGCAACGATGAACCGCTCGGTGACATCGGTGGGCAGGTCGGCGGGATAGTACTGCGGTCCTTCGGGCAGGCGGGCGATCACCTCCTGCAGCAGGATGTCGGTGTTGTCGCCGTTCAGGGCCGAAACCGGGACCACGGCGGCAAAGGGATGCAGGGACTGGTACCAGTCGATGAGCGGCAGCAGCTCATCGGGCCTGAGCAGATCGATCTTGTTGATGGCCAGCACGGCCGGACACTGCACCCTGCCCAGGTATTCTCCGTATTCCTGCCGTTTCCGCTCCAGCCTGCGGCCGGCACCGGCGGTGGCATCGGCCAGGAACAGGGCCACGTCCGCCTCGTGCAGGCTCTCCAGGGCGATACGCACCATCTCCCGGTTCAGGAGTTCACGCGGCCTGTGCAGGCCCGGTGTGTCGAGCATGATGATCTGATGGTCCGGACCGGTGATGATACCGGCGATCCGGTTGCGGGTGGTCTGCGGCCGGGGGGTGACGATGGCGATCTTCTGGCCGAGAAAGCGGTTGAGCAGGGTCGACTTGCCGGCATTGGGCGGCCCCACCATGGCCACCACGCCGGAACGGTGGATCTTTTCGCTGTCTCCGGCCATGGCCCGCTCCTCTTTCCTTGCTGTCATCGCCTGTTTTTCAATGACAAAGTTGTCCAATGATGCTATCCACTGTAGATTCCGCGGTCTGCGCCCCGATGGACGGCCGGGGATACACCTTACCATGACCGACAAACTCTGCAATCCATAACATCCATGATACCGCCAGGCAGCCTGATCGAATATATCGAGGGCGGCAGATTCCTCTGCGCCCTGGTCATGCAGGATACCGGGAAACGACTGCGTCTGCTCAACCAGAACGGCCGCGAGGTCAACCTGCCCGAGTCCAGGGTCCTCATCACCTCACGCCGCCGGCACTCCCTCGACAGCGGCCGCGAGGCGCTGCTGGAGCTTCTCCGGACGGTGGCGGACACAAGAAGCGCCCTTGCCGGGACCATCGATCTCTCCGAGGTATGGGAGCTGGCCAGCGAAGAGGAACAGACCGCTTTTCCGGCCGAGTTCCTGGCCGGTCTCCTCTTTGGCGGCGAGCTCACCGATGACCAGGTGGCGGCCTTTCTGCGCGCCGTCTTTGCCGATCGTTTCTTTTTCAAGTTCAAAAACGGACTGGTCACGGTTCACACACCGGAACAGGTGGAACAGCTCCGCCTGCAGCGGGAAAAGGAAAAGGAGAAGGAGGCGATCCTTCAGCAGGGTGCCGAGGCCATGCGCAGGATCATGGCCGGCGAGGAAGTCGAGGCTGACCAGTGGCCGGACCGTGACCGCTGCCTGGGCTGGCTGGAGGAGTATGTCCTTTTCGGCAACGAGGCACCGGAAAGCGACATGGTGCGGCAGCTGCTGAAACGGGCCGGCCTGACAGCGCCCGGCGATGGCTACCACCTGCTGGTGCGAAGCGGCATCTGGGATGCGGACGAGAACATCGCCCTGCGCAAGGCCGAACAGCCGGTCGAGTTCAGCCCCCGGAGCCTGGAGAACGCGCAACGAATCCGGGAGCCCGATGCAGCCACCCTGCTGGCAGATTCCCGGCGCAGGGATCTGCGGCACCTGGAGGTCTTCACCATTGACGGCGCCGACACCCGTGACTATGACGATGCCCTGCATCTGGAACGGCTGGAGGACGGCACCCTGCGCATCGGCATCCATATCAGCGATGTCAGCTCGTTCATCTCACCGCGTGATCCCCTGTTCGCCGAGGCCCAGGAGCGGGGCACCTCGCTCTATTTTCCCGAGGGCCAGGTGCCCATGCTGCCGGAATCCCTGTCCCAGGGCGTGTTCAGCCTGCTGCGGGACCGGCCGCGACCGGTGCTCTCCTTCCTGGTCCGGATGACCATGGAGGGCGAGATCCTCGGCACGAGCATCACCCCCGCCGTGGTCACGGTGAAGCGTCAGATGACCTACCAGGAGGTGGACCAGCTCATGGGGACGGATCCCGACCTGACCCTCCTCGATTCACTCTGCACCATCCTGCGCAGGAAACGGGCCGACCGGGGTGCGCTTTTTCTCTCCCTGCCCGATGTCAGCATCGATATCAGCGACCGTAATGATATCCGTGTCCGGCTCATGCCGGTGGACACCCCGGCCCGGACCCTGGTCTCCGAGCTGATGATCCTGGCCAATACCATTGCTGCCTCCTACCTGGCCGGCCAGGAGGCGCCCGGCCTGTTCCGGTCACAGCCGCCGCCCAAGCGACGGATCATCTCCGGGGTCAGAAACGCGCTCCAGGACATTGCCCGCCAGCGCCGCTTTCTCTCCCGCGGTGAGCTGACCGCCCACCCCAAGCCCCACAGCGGCCTGGGCGTGAACTGCTACACCACGGTCACTTCACCCATCCGCAGGTTCCTGGACCTGGTCATGCAGCACCAGCTCGGCAGCCTGCTGCACGGCCGGGGCATCCTCTTCTCCCTGAGCGAGTGCAAGACCTTTGCCGGCATCATCAACCAGAAACTGGGCCGGGCCAACACCGTACGCCAGCAACGGCACCGTTACTGGATCCTGCGATATCTCGAAGGCAGGGTCGGCCAGCGGGTCAACGCCCTGGTGGTCAGCCAGGGCCCCAAGCGGATCAGCCTCCTGCTCACCGACTGCCTCTTTGACATCGACCTGCCGGTCAACCCGGCCTTTCCCGTGGAGGCTGGAGACATGGTGCGGGTGAAAATCGCCCGGGTCAAACCGCTGGACAACGTGCTGCGGGTGGATTGGTGATGGTGGCCAGGCAGTGCCTGCAATCGAAGGGTAAAAGTTCAGCAGCACGCCATCTGCACGCGCTCGCGGCTGGCCGCATAGCGCGGACTATAGCGGCCAGCCGCGATCACGCACAGCTGACGTGCTGCTGAACTTTTACCAAAAGTATTGCTCTTTTTCAGGTAGTTGCTGATAGCGGTGAACTATTACATCGAAGGAACAGTTCACTGCTGTCGTCAACTACTTTGAAATACCGGGACTTTTGTAAAAGTTCAGATCAGTCGAACAGATCGGCGTCCCGGAAGCGGGGAGCGTTACGGTCCTTTTCGGAGAGGGTGGGCCCGTTGTCGAGGGGCCAGTCGATGGCCAGGTCGGGATCGTTCCAGATTACGGCCCGTTCATGTTGCGGCGCATAGTAGTCTGTGGTCATGTAGAGAAACTCTGCCACCTCGGAGAGGACAACGAAGCCGTGGGCAAAGCCTTCGGGAATCCACATCTGGCGCCTGTTGTCCGCGGACAGCTCCCGGCCCACCCAGCGACCGAGGGTCGGTGAGCTGCGGCGCAGGTCCACGGCCACGTCAAAGACCGCACCCAGGATCACCCGCACCAGCTTGCCCTGGGGCTGGCGGATCTGGTAATGGAGGCCGCGCAGGACGTGGCGTGCCGAACGGGAGTGATTCTCCTGGACAAAGCGGGTGGCAAGCCCGGTTTTCTCCTCCCACACGCGCTGGTTGAAGCTCTCGAAGAAAAAGCCGCGCGCGTCGCCAAACACCCTGGGCTCGATGACCAGCACCTCGGGAATCTCGGTGGGCCGCACCTCCATCACGCCCCTCCTTCCGCAGTGACCGTGCCGTACATCTTCTCGTAGTAGCGCCGGTAGGACCCGTCCATCACCGACTCCATCCACTGCCGGTTGGCCAGGTACCAGTCCACGGTGGAATCCATGCCCTGTTCAAAGCTGTAGCGTGGCGTCCAGCCCAGCTCCCGGTCGATCTTGGAGGCATCGATGGCGTAGCGCCGGTCATGACCCAGGCGATCAGGGACAAAGGTGATCAGGGAGCGCCGGGGTTCACCGGACGGCAGGGGCCCGACCTTGGCATCCACCTTGTCGCAGAGCAGTTGCACCACCTCCAGGTTCGTCTTCTCGTTGTGGCCGCCGATGTTGTAGGACTCGCCGGGCCGCCCCTCCTCCACCACCCGGACAATGGCCTCGCAGTGGTCGCGGACATAGAGCCAGTCACGGACATTGCCGCCGTCCCCGTACAGGGGCAGCGGCCTGCCCTGGAGGCAGTTGTTGAGCACCAGGGGGATGAGCTTTTCCGGAAACTGGTAGGGACCGTAGTTGTTGGAACAGTTGGTGATCAGCACCGGCAGGCCATAGGTGTGAAAATAGGCGCGCACCAGGTGGTCCGAGGAGGCCTTGGACGCGGAATAGGGGGAACGGGGATCGTAGGGGGTCTCTTCGGTGAAGAACCCGGTCTCGCCCAGGGAACCGTAGACCTCGTCGGTGGAGACATGGAGGAACCGGCAGCGCCGGTCTCTGCCGTCCCTGTCGGGCCAGTGTTTCCTTGCCGCCTCGAGCAGGGTGAAGGTGCCGGTGATATTGGTGCGGATGAATTCGTCCGGGCCGGTTATGGAACGGTCGACATGGGATTCGGCGGCAAAGTGGACCACAGTGTCAATGCCGTGCCCGGCAAAGAGGGACTCCACCAGTTGCCGGTCGCAGATATCACCCCGGACAAAGGAATAGGCCGGATGATCGGCCACATCCTGCAGGCTTTCCAGGTTGCCGGCATAGGTCAGCTTGTCCAGGTTGATGACCCGCCACTCTTCCCTGGCAGCCAGGGCAAGGTGAATGAAATTCGAACCGATGAAGCCGCAGCCCCCGGTCACCAGGACCGTTCTCTTCATGGTGGTCTCTCCACTGTTGTCTATGTTCACGGCACGTTGCGGAAACCGGATTCTCCGGAAGATGAAGCCGGGCCTGACCGGTGTCAGACATCACGGGGAACAGCAGGACAATATAGAGGAAAGTGACACTGGTGTCAAACAGGCAGCGCATCACTGCCCGGTGAGGACCACGGTCAGGGGGAAGGTTGCCGAGAGTGGCGCACTGTGGCAGAAAAGGGGTAATGCCGGTGCAAGGAGGAACAGAGACTGGCACCACCCCTCATCCCTTGGTTCCGAAACTCGTGGTGTTGATCCGGTTCAACCGGTATACCGGATGGTCAGTACGGGCTTGGGGCATTTCTGAACAACTCCACGGGCCACGGAACCAAGCAGGACATCATCGATGATCCCGCGTCCGCGCCGTCCCATGACCACCAGGTCGTACTCTCCCTGGCTGGCTTCGGCAACGATCTCCTTGACGGGATGACCGGTCTTGATGATGACATTGTTCAGGTCCAGACGGCAGGCACCGAGATCGTCGCCATGCACCTCGCTGCAGGCCGACTTGATCTTGTCGATGATGGTCTGCCGCAGTTCGTCGCCTTTTTCCTTGTTGTATTCCTTCAGGCTTCTGGAGACAAAATCCGTGGCCGCGGCATAGCCCATGGCCAGCGACATCTCCTCAACCATATCCGGCATGACATGGAGGGTGGTAATGGTGGCGTCATAGTGGTTGGCCAGACTCATGGCCCAACCCATGGCGACCTTGGCATTGTCAGAAAGATCGGTTGCGTACAGAATCTTTTTTACTTCCGGTAACATAAAATTCCCCTTTTTTCTGTCCGGGCGATGTTCACATGCCACTGCATGGTCGGACCGTGTCCTGCCAGGTCCCGGCCACCACAAACGGCGAAGATCCCCCGCAGGCGACACGCCTGCGGGGGATCTTCCTGCACAACAGGGTCCCGAAATAATTTTATTTAATGATTACCAGGCGCTAAACGTAATTGCCGGCAGTTACACCTCCGAAACGGTGATGGCTCCCTCCGGGCAAACCTCGACACAGGTCTCGCAGCCGAGGCACTCGTCCATGTTGACCGGATCGGATTTTCCGTCAACCAGCTCGAGCACCTGGGCGGGGCAGCTGTTCACACATTCTTCACAACCGGTACACTTGTCTTTGTCCACATCTACCTGAAACATGTCTTTCTCCTCTTGCTGAAAGTTTTGCTGTCCGGAACCGGTTCAACGGGTCCAATTATTGACGTGTGACTGGAACATGAAAGTCAGGCTCAGCCAACTCGCTTTGCAGCTATATACTAACCATAGAAAAACTGCTGTCAAGTCATTGTCTTCAATGAGATTGCACGGCCAGGCCCATTGCGCTGGATCAAGTCGCTGATCCTTTTACCGAGAGCGCGGATGGCCAGGGAAGAGGGGGCATCGGGGCGGGCGGTGACCGCCAGTTCTCCCCGGGCCAGGGCCCGTGGCAGTTCAGGATCATAGGGTATCTCGGCCAGCAGCTCGATCCGGTGTGCATCGAGATACCGCAGGACCTGTCCGCGACCGTCCGCAAAGATATCGGCCCGGTTGAGCACCACGCCTAAGGGCAGGTGAAATCCCTGCACCACCTCGACCACGCGCCCGAGATCACTGAGTGCCGACGGGGTGGGCTCGGTGACCAGGACGACATGGTCCGCCCCCTTGAGGGTGGCGATGACCGGACAGCCGATACCGGGCGGTCCGTCGGTGAGGATGAGCCCGGCGCCGAGCTCTCCGGCAAGCTCGCGCGCCCGGCGTTTCACCACGTCGACCAGGCGGCCGGAACTCGACGCGCCGATGTCCAGGCTTCCTGAAACCACCCGGTGATCACCGGCCGCCATGATATCAAGCCTGCCGTTGGTCACCTGACGGATGGTGATGGCCTCCTCGGGACAGGCGATGGCACAGGCGCCGCAGCCCTCGCAGGAATACCTGGCAATGACGGGCCTGCTGTCGCCGATGATGGCGTCAAAACGGCAGACGTCCGTGCACAGGCCGCAGCCGACGCATCGGTCCATATCGACAAAGGCCTTTTCAGATGCCGTGATGGGACTGCTTTCCAGACGTTCTGCGCCCAGCACCAGGTGCAGGTTGGGCGCATCGACGTCGGTGTCGGCCAGGACCAGGGAGTGGCGCCTGCCGAGCAGGGTGCCCAAGGCAGCGGTCAGTGATGACTTGCCCACCCCGCCCTTGCCGCTGAGGATGACGATCTCTTTCATGGGATGAACTCCCCGGTTATCCTGCCGGCAATACCGGCAAAGGTCATCGCGGCAGACGAGTGGGGATGCAGGTGCACCACCGGTACTCCGTGAACATAACTGTCGAGCAGTTGCCGGTCAAGGGGCAAGCCGATCTCGACCCCCATTCCCCGCCGTGCCGCCAGCTCCTCGATCTCGTCGATTTTGCCCGGCAGGTCGGCGCGGTTGACAAAAACCGTGCCCCGGACCCTGAACATTGCCAGCAGGGAGAGGATCAGGTCCAGGTCATGGCTGCCCAGAGGCGTCGGCTCGGTGACCGCGATGGCCAGGGAGACCCCCTTGAGGGCCTCGATGACATTGCAGTGGATGCCCGGTGCGGTGTCGATGACGATGATGTCGAACCGGTCGGCCTCGGCCGCCACCCGCTCCCTGAGCCTGCGCACCACCAGAGTCCCCTCTTCCAGGCCGGGATCCAGCCTGCCGGTGTAGAGGGTCAGGCTGTCGGCCCCGCCCTTCCAGATGGCACCTATCCTCCGCTGCTCCCTGTCGATGGCGTCGGCGGGGCAGACCAGGAAACAGGCCTCGCAGCCGTTGCACTCGCCCATCAGGGTGATGTTTCCGGCTCTGGGCCGGAACAGGCTGTGCAGGCGGCAGACGCTCAGGCACTGGCCGCAGTCAGTACACCGGTCAGGGGAAAACACCGGCCTGGTCACGGTCACAGGGACCTCGTCTGCCAGGGTGAGCCCCAAGAGGATGTCGGCATTGGGAGCATCCACGTCACAGTCAACCAGGGCGACGCGCAGGCCATGGGCAGCAAGGGCCGCGGCCAGGTTGACCGCCACCGTGGTCTTGCCCACCCCGCCCTTGCCGCCTGTAACCCCGATGATCGGGGTCGCAAAGGGCGTATGATGGAAGTCCTCTATGACCTCAGGCTCCAGTTCGTCCATCACCGCCGTCCCCGCATACATTGGCCCTGCCCCCTGCCCTGGCCGCGACCCTGGCCCGGGCCACGACCCCGGCAGCCGCCGCCCCCGGTGGCGGCTGCCGCCGCGGCCCTGTCAGCAACCGGAGGGTTCTGCATGAAACGGCGCAGGGCATCCCGCACCGTTTCCCTGGCCAGCCCCTCGTATATCCTGATCCCGGCGGCATCCAGGGCGGCTCTTGCCTTGGGACCGACCCGGCCGGTGAGCAGCGCCTCGGCCCCGTGGTCAGCGATGAGCTGGGCCGCGGCGATGCCGGCGCCCTGGCGGGCGGCGGCCGATGCATTCTCCACGGCCCCCACGGCCATGGAATCGGTATCCACGATCAACAGCCACGGTGCGCGGCCAAACGATGTGTCGGTGGTCGAATCGAGATCCGGCCCTGAGGCGGTTATACACAGTTTCATGATGTCCTCCTGTGTGAGATGGACCGGCATGGCAGGACCAAGATGTTTGGCCGCAGCCACAGCCAGGTATGATGGACTCGTACAACGTCCATCACGCTCTGAAGATGGCTCAGCATAAACGTTCGATATACAAGGCGTAGCGGTGTCGGCCAAGTGGAGGCGTACATGGAGTACGTCGAGCATTGGCCGTACCCGCTGCAACGTAGCAGATCGGACTTTTTGCGACGCCATCAGGTATGAAAATTTTGTACATGTTCAACAGCACCTCACCTGCCCGCGCTCGAGGCTGCCCGCATCGCGGGCTGTCAGAGTCTCGCTATGCTCCCTTACCGGGCAGCAGGCCACGATAAGGCACTGCTGAGGTTCTGCTGATCTCTTACCAAAAGTATCAATATGTTCTGCTGGAGCCCACCTATTCAATCGCCGCAGACGGAAACTCTTCTGACTTCCGCCCTCTGTCCTCTGTCCTCCGGCTGCTGTCCCCTGTCCTCCGATTTTCGACAATCCCGGCCAGGAGGGTCGCAAGGTCCATGACCTCGGCCCCGGCCCGGCGCAGATTGGCTTGACAGATTGGGCACATGGTGACCAGTGGCCGGCCTGTGGCCTCCAGTTCAGTCACCCTCCGTTTGCCCACTTCCAGGGCCAGGGCCGGTGAAACCGACTCGGCCGGGCCGCCGCAGCAGGTGGTGAAGGGCCCGGACCCTGTCACCTCCACGCACCGGACCCCCAGGCCGGCAAGCAGGGTTCTCGGCACCTGCGACACCTCCAGGTAGCGACCATAGAAACAGGGATCATGGAGGGTCACCTCCCGGTCTGTTGAACCCGACAGATCCGCCAGCTCGAAATACGTGCGGACCTCCGGTGCATACCCGGCATGGCGGGGATAGAGTTTCTTCAGGGCCCAGGTGGTGTGGGGATCGACGGTGATGATCCGCTCCACGCCCGCCTCCTGCAGCCGCCCGGCAACACGGCGGGCATGTGTGATGAAGCTGTCCAGATCACCGAGATCATAGAGCAGGATTCCGGAATAGAAATCCAGCTCCGGCCGGTAGGCGAAATCGACACCAGAGGCAGCGAGAATCCGGGTGATATCTTCGAGTATGCGAGCCGCGCTGTTCCTGTCTTCTCCGGACGCCTTCATCTTGAGAACAGCGGCGGACAGGAAACGGGGCACCCAGCGCGCAAAACGGATCCTTTCCGCTGTCGGCGTGTCTTCATACTTTTCCAGCAGTCCGGTGGCGGCATTGATATAGGGCACCATCTGGTACATCAGGCCGGTAAGCAGCAGGCTCCCGCCCTCACCGGCCAGATTTTTCCCTTTCCACCAGGTGTTGATACTCCCGTTCGCCAGGCCGAAGGGATTGCCGCTTTTGCGGACATTGTCGGCCAGGAGTGCGGTGATGACTTTCGGGTCAAACATTTTTTGTATCCTCCTCCCGCCAGGCCGCAAGAACAAGCCGCTTCAAGCTGAGGATGACCTCGGCCGGGTCCGCCTGTCTCGGGCAGGTTCGGCTGCACAGGCCACAGTGCAGGCATTGCCAGAGATCACGGCCGCCGGCGAGGATCCGGTCCCTGGCCCCGATCTGGATATAGCGGATCAGGCGGCGGGGAAAGGAGTCGTTGATCAGGGGACAGATCGCCACGCAGGTTCCGCAGTTGAAGCACCGGAGTACAGTGTCATCGCCATACTGTTGCAATTCCTCGACAAAATCAGGTGTCACCAGGGTCATGGTCTCTCTCCGCCGGTTCGTTATTGTTGTGCGGTCAGCAGGTACCTGAACCAGCCGCCGTCCTTGCCCCCTTCCTTCACCTCGCCGTACCGTTTCATGGTCGCCAGGTACCACATGACCAGGGAGACCGCCAGACCGGTGCTCTCCGCGAGCCGGGGCGGAGTCATACCCTCTTCCTCGGCGGCCAGGTGTTCCCTGATCATTCCCAGCTCCTTCTTCTGCCTCCGCACCAGCCCGGCCAGCTCGCTGATCCGCTTCTGTCGCTCCTGGCGCAGCCGTTTCAGCGCCTCCTTCACCTCAGGAGATTGCTGCCTGTCATCCATGGATCTACCTCCTGTTACCAATAACGGTGGACTGTCACCTCAAGTACTCTCGGCAAGATCGGCAACGATCATGTCAACCATGGCCTCATACTGTTTGAGACTCCACCCCTTGAGGTCTATGGCGCCGGTGGGACAGACGGCCACGCAGGCCCCGCAGCCAAGACAGCGGGCAGCGACAACCCGTGCCCTGGCATGCCCGTTCTCCTCCACCATCTCCAGGGCGCCCTCGGCCAGACAGGCCCGGACACAGTCGCCGGTTCCCTGGCAGAGGTCGGGATCGACCTCTGCCACAAAGGGGTCCAGCTCCAGGTAGCCACGGCCCAGCAATGAGGCGGCCTTGACAGCTGCCGCGGCAGCACCGTTGCATGCCTCGCCAATGGTCATGGGCGCCTGGGCCGTACCGGCCAGGAAGACGCCGGCCACCGAGCTCTCCACCGGCGCCAGCTTGGGATGCACCTCCTGCAGAAACCGGTCCGAGCCCACGGGCAGCTTCATCATGGCCACCAGATCGCCGACTTGGGCAGCCTCCATACCGGTGGCCAGCACCACCAGATCCACGCCCATCTCCACCTCCTCGCCAAAGGTCAGGCCGTCCCTGACCGTGACCCGAAGGGGAAAATCCTGCCCGGCAGCACCCTCCTGCGCCGCTGTGACCCTGGGCGGCTCTTCCGGGCTGAAACGGTAAAAGACGACACCCGCGCCCGAGGCCCGCTGGTACAGCTCCTCCTGGTCCCGGCCATAGGTGCGGATATCGCGGTACAGGTCATGGACCCTGGTGCCGGGAAACCGCTCCCTGATCCGGCAGGCCGCATGGAGCACGGCGCTGCAGCAGACACGGGAACAGTACTCGTTGAGCCGGCCCTCTGCGTCTTCCTCGTGGATACCGGGGATCTGCCTGGAACCGACACAATGGATCATGGCAATGGAACGGATGATCCTGCCGTCCAGCACCAGGGTGCCGTCCGCACTTTCCGCCATACTGAAACGGCGGATGAATTCGGGCAGGGTCACCACCTCCGCATGGTCGCCATGGCCATACTCGCCACGACGCGGGCGGTAGGACCGGAAACCGGTGGCCATGATTATGGCGCCGGTCTCGATGGTCAGTTCGGGCGGGGTGCCGCCGCTTACGCCCCGGAAAGGGACATAGGTGCCCTGCCCTTCCCCGTCCCCGTCGCTCACGGCCCGGACCCGGAGATCATAGTTGCCCACATACCCGTCAAAACCCACAAGTTGCGACCGGGTGAGAACGGTTATGGCCTCGTCCTCCAGGACCGAGCGGGCCAGTTCGGCAACCAGGTCTGCCGCCTTTTCGCCATGGGGCGCCACCCTGTCGAGCCGGGCCACGTGGCCACCGAGAAAGGGAGATTTCTCGATCAGCACCACCTCCAGGCCCCGGTCGGCGAGGACCCTGGCCGCCTTGAGCCCGGCAATGCCGCCGCCGATCACCGTCACATGCCGCCTGGCCTCGACCCGGATGGGTTGCAGCGGTTCCAGCAGGCGGGCCTTGCCAACGGCCGCGGCCACCAGCTTCTCCGCCTTGGCCGTGGCCCTGTCGCCGTGCAGCACCCAGCTCACATGCTCGCGGATGTTGGCATGCTCGTAGATATAGGGATTGGCGCCGGCCCGGGTAATGGCGCCGCGGAAGGTCGTCTCGTGGAGCGATGGCGCGCAGGAGGCCACCACCACCCGGTCGATGCGTCCCTGGCGCAGATCCTCGATGATCAGTTCCTGGCCCGGGTCGGAACACATGAACATATTGGTGCGGGCAACGGCCACACCCGGAATCTTCTCCACGTCGGCGCGGACTTTCTCCACGTCCACGTGGTCGGAGATATTGCCGCCGCAATAGCAGATATAGACGCCGACCCTGTCCGATCGCTGGTGTTTTGATGCTGTCATTGTCTCACCCCTGTTGCCGGGAAACGGTGGTCAGGTAATTGGAGGCCTCCATGGCGGCGGCCCCGGCCTCGGCGATGGAATCGACGATGTCCTTGGGCCCGGAAGCGGCCCCGGCCACAAAGACCCCTTCCAGGTCGGTGCGAACCGGTGAAAGCGAGGGCTGGACAGAACGGATAAAATGGTCGTCGGCCGTGGACACCTCGCAGATCCCAGCCGGTGACCAGTGCGGCACCACGCCCATGGACAGGACCACCAGGTCATGGCTATCGACACTGACACCATCACCCTCCTGGGCCTCGTAGTGTACGGCCACCGCACCCCCGTCCTGCGCCTGCAGGCGGGCGACCTTGCCCTTGACGAACTGGATGCCCATGGCCTTGGCGGTCTGATAGAACTGCTCGTAGCCCTTGCCAAAGGCACGGATGTCCATGTAATAGATAACAATATCTGCCAGGGGCAGCGCCCCGGAGAGCAGCATGGCCTGCTTGATGGCGTACATGCAGCAGAAGCGGGAACAGTAGGGGACCCCCATGCTCAGATCGCGGGATCCGGCACACTGGACAAAGGCGATGGAATCGGGCTCCATGCCGTCCATGGGCCGCAGGACCCGGTTGTAGGGACCATGCGGCGCCAGGATACGCTCCATCTGCAGGGCCGTGATCACGTTGGGTATGGTGCCGTTGCCATACTGGGGCTTTCCTTCCGGGCCGGTCATCTCGAAGCCGGTGGCCAGGATCGCGGTCCCTGCATTGATGGTGATCTCACGGGGCTGCTGCAGATAATCCACGGCGCCTGTGGGGCAGGCCCGGGCACAACGTCCGCAGAGCATGCAGTTGTCCGGGTCCAGGGCCGCCACCTGGGGGATGGCGTTGGAAAAGGGGATCCGGATCGCCCTGGTGGCCGAAAATCCGCCCTGCTCGGGGTCCGGCACCAGGACCGGGCAGGCATACTCGCACTTGCGGCAGCCGATGCACTTTTCCTCGTCGACAAAGCGGGGCATGGCGGTCACCTGCGCGGTCACCGCACCATTGGCGCTTTCAAGAGCACGCAGCTCGCACCAGGTCAGAATGGTGATGTTGTCATGATGGGCGGCCGAGGCCATCTTGGGCGTGGTGATACAACTTGAACAGTCCAGGGTCGGAAAGACCTTGGACAGCCGGATCATCTTGCCGCCTATGGAAAGGTCACGCTCGACGATCACCACCGAGAAGTCCTGATCCGCCAGGTCGAGCGCCGCCTGCAGGCCGGCGATACCGCCACCCACCACCAGCGCGTCACAGCGTATTGTCCGCTCAGATGTCATCTTCTTCTCCAGAGTGGAAGGGGGTTCCATTACTGGCTGTCCACCGCCTGTACCGTGCCGGTCTGCAGCTGACCCGGCGGCCCCAGTTCACTGACAATTTCGTTCATCTGGTTGACCTCCTTGAGAAAGGCCCGGTTGCAGACCGTGCAGATGGCAGTGAGCCGCAGTCGGCGGATGTCGATGTCACGCTCACGCATCATCCTGTAGACACTGTCGATCCGGTCTGCCAGGGCCTTGTAGGCCCCTTCCCACGGGCATTCCTCGCCACAGGACATGATGATGATGCCACTGATCCCTTTGGCGAAACAGTCCAGGTAGAACCGCTCCGGAAACATGACCGGCGCCCGCACCCTGAGGATGTAGGTATTGGCCGGATAGCTTGAATGGGCCTGGCCCACGGAGTCGGCCCCCGGGTAGGCACAGCTCTCCGTGGCAAGGATGAGGATCCTGCCCTCACTCTCCTGGGATGCCATGGTCTTTCCCCCTGTCAGAAGTCGGAAAAGGGACCCCCGCCATACCACCGTCGCTCCCGCTGCCGGCGAGGAGCTCGAAAAACATCCGCAGCGGGAGCGCGTGGCAAGGAGGTACCTGGTTATGTTTATTTCTTTCTGCGGATGAAATGCCTGTCGTATCCGTCTGCCTCAAGATAGCCGAGGTACTCGTGTCCCACCTTTTCGGCCCAGGCCTTGAGATCGATCCTGGTCCCCTCGTCGTTGGAATAGACCTCCATGACTTCGCCCACCCTGACCTTGCCGATACCCTTCTTTGCCTCCAGCAGCGGCCCGGGACAGGCGCTGCCCCTGGAATCGATGGTGCTGGCGACCTCGACGGTATTCAGATCCACATCAGACATGACCGTTCCTCCAGTAAAGTTTCAGTTGAAGTTTGTCAAAAATACTATTGTATTATCGATATAATCAAGAATATTCATCCCGCAGGATCCCGGTGACCCGACCAGCATGCCGGTCAGAAGCTGATCACCTTGTCCGCCTCCAGGATGTAGTCATTGACCACTGTTCCCGTGGTGGCCTCCACCCCTTCGATGAGCTGATCCGTTCCGACCTTCCTTGCCTTGATGCAGGGCAGGCAGACAAGGATCTTTCCGCCGCCGGCGAGAAAATCGCTGATCAGCTTGTCCAGCGGCAGCCGTTCAAGCGAATGTACGGTCGAGGCATACCCCTTGTAGACCAGACGGGTTGCCTCGCCAAACACCATCACCGTCACCTCGTGCTCCATCGACACGCCGATATTGGCAAGGGCAAAGGCGGTCAGAACCCGCTCCGCCTGCTCCCCGGCAGAGTTAAGGATATAGACAAGTTTCTGTTTCTCATCCGACATGACATACCCTCCTTTTATCGTGCATATGCACAAAAAATAAGCAAAAAAAAGTTCCCGCCACGGGCGGATCGTCGCTGGACTACTGACGTCACCCCTCACGCAATGGCTGACCATAGGCTTGTCCGACCACCATGGTGCAAGCGCTCTCAGGGCCCGCAGATTCGAAGTCTACGCTTACCTGTGCAACCGTGCCTGACCGGCAGGCAAGCGACCGCAGGGAGACTCCGATAGCCCACCTGTGCGGGCAGGCGCGACCGTGCAAATATGCGGCTCCCGTGAGCGTTTACCTACTGCCGTTCCTCCTCGAAGACCAGGGCGGCACCGGTGGTCAGGGCCTCGGCGACCTTGCGCCGTGCCGAGGTCAGAATTCGCTGTACCGTCCCCCTTGAGACACCCATCTTTTCCCCTGCCTGTTCCTGAAACATTCCCTCAAAGTCACAGAGCTTGAGGGCCTCCAGTTCATCGCGATAAAGGGGGATCTGCTTCAGATCCGGCAGCGAGATGCCGGTGGGCTTGAATGCCCGGCCACAGAATCTTCCCTCGCAGCGTCGAATTTTCTTTGGTCTTGGCGACATGGGCCTCTTACTGCCGGGGACGGACCAGGGATTGCCTCCCGGCCTGTCGCTGGTTCACATTCAAAAGGGGCTTGCGGTTCCCGGCAGTATACCATGACAGCGGGCATCCCTCAATGGCAGTTGCCATGCCCCTGGCATGCCTGGTCCGGCCTGATCTCGGGAAACTGCCCGGCCACCATGCCATCCACGGCTTCGGCAACGCTCTGCGCGCGGTTTCGATCCGCAAAATACACCTTGATCCCAACTTCGCCAAATCCCTGCAAAGGACGGGCCCCGATACCGCCGACAACGATGGCGCCCACTCCCTGGTCACGGAGAAACTGCACAGGCACCATGCATCCGCCGGCACCGTGCTCCACATTCTCAACGCAGGTCACGCTGTCGACAGCGCCTTCCCTGATCTCAACGATGGTGAACATGTCGCAGTGACCGAAATGGTCTGAACGGGCGGCCTCAAGACCACCAGGCTGATTCGACGGCACAGCCAGCCGAAGTGATTCTTTCATGGATAACTCCTTGCTATTCTGTACATACCAAAAGATGACAGCAACAGACGCGGCAGAATACCTTTCCTCCCTTCGCCTGCTCCCCTGAAAGCCGGATGATTGTGAGCATATGCCCATAATATGCAGCCCGGTTCAACTTGTCAAGACACCATTCCGGAAATCAACGATTTTCTGATGCCCCATCCGACCGATTTGTCTCTGCCGGTCGCCGCAACCAGCCATCGAGGAAATTTCACCTTAAAATATCGGTCTTTTCATGTGTTGCCGATGGCGGTGGCCGATTATTCCAGCCGCAGGCTGCATACAGACTTCTGATTTCCGGCCTTCCGGTTTTCTGATTTTCTGATAAAAGTTGTCCCACCCATGGACAAGGGGCGTGTTATCAGGTACATTGATCCATTGATGCGGCCATGGACCGGCCCCTGCTCGCCGTTATTTCCTTAATCATTTCAGACCAATGGAAAGAGCCCGCTCCAGGGACAGGACAACCTGCCCCGGTGCCGGTGCCTGTTGCGTTTCCCGTCCTCGACGGCCGCTGAGCTGCGCGTGCGACCGCCCCGTGCCTCGTCCGCCTGTTTTCCGGCAAGCGCTCACAGGAGCCGCACGGAGTCTTCGCTTACCTCTTTGCACGGTCGTGCCTGCCAGCACAGGTAGACTATCGGAGTCTCCCTGCGGTCGCTTGCCTGCGGTCAGGCACGGTTGCTCAGATCAACGCAGGCTCCGAATCTGCGGCCTCCGAGAGCGCTTACACCATTGTGGCCGGACAAACCGATGGTCAGCCATCCCGTGAGGGGTTACGTTTTCCGCCATGCTGAACGTTTACAACAACAAAAAGTCCCGGTATTGCAATGCAGTCGCCGATAGCGGTGAACTGTTCCGATCTATACGCACATGAAACCGTTCCTGTCACGACGGGGTGTTCTGCCTGTTCTCCTCCTGCTGCTGGTGCTTGCTCTTCCCATCCCCGCGTCGAGCCGCCAGGACAGGACGCCCACCATCAGCGATATCATCATCACCACCTCGGCCAGCGACCTGCTGCTCTTTGCCACGGTGAAGAACGCTTTTACGCCTGAGATGGAAAAGGGCGTCAAAAACGGCATTCCCATCAGTTTCAGTTTTCAGATAGAGCTGGACAAGGTCCGTGATTTCTGGCCCGACTCCACCCTGGTGGAAAAAGAGATCATTCACCGCCTGACCTATGACAGTCTCAAGGAGGAGTACTCCGTGGAACTGGGTGAAAAGCAGCGCACCGAAACCACCCGTTCCCTGGCCAGAGCCAAACAGCTCATGGCCGAACTGAACGGTCTCCGGGTCATTGCCCGCAAAAAGCTGGTCCCCGATGCCTCCTATATCCTGCGCATCAAGGCGACCCTGGTCAAAACCACCCTGCCGCTCGGCATGCATTACGTGCTGCCCTTCACCTCATTATGGGATTTCGAGACCGACTGGAGAAGCATTGAATTCAGATATTGAACCGTAAAGGTGTCCGTATTTTCAGGTGGTCGCCGAGAGCGGTGAACTATTCCACTGACCCTCCACCCGCCTGCCGGTTCTGATAACGCCGCATGCTCACAACGGAACAGAAAAAAAAGAAGCAACGGCTCATTCGCTACGTCATCGGCTTCTGCGCCCTGCTGATTCCACTGCTCGGCTATCTCCAGTCCAGCCTGCTCAAAGGCGACTTCAACCTGCCCATCTCGAGCACGGTGCTGATCTTCGCCCTGATCAACATCAACGGTCTTCTCCTGCTGCTGATGCTCTACCTGGTGCTGCGGAACCTGGTGGAACTGATCTTTGAACGGAAACAGAAGATCCTCGGCTCCCGCCTGCGGACCCGCCTGGTCATCTCCTTCATCTCCCTTTCCCTGGTGCCCACGGCGATCCTTTTTTTCGTGGCCCTGCGTTTTGTTTCCACTTCCATGGACTACTGGTTCAACTCCAACGTGGAAGATTCCCTGCAGGCTTCGCTCAAGCTGGCCCAGTCCATCTTCCATGACACGGAGAAACGGGCCGAGAACATGGGCCGGCAGATCGGCCTGCTGCTCGAGAACGGTACCCTTTCCCGGGATCCTGACGCCCTGGAGATTCTGTTCACCAGGGCGGTGGAGATTGCCCCTCCCGGTGCCCCCGATGCCCTGACCCTCCTCGACGCCTCGCAGAAGAAACTGGTCTCGGTCCGCGGCCCAAGGCTGCTGTCCATCGTCCTGCCCGAGATCCCCAGCGAGGCCATGCGCCTGGTCCATGACCGGGACAAGACAGAGGTGATCAGCCAGAAAACCGGCGTGGGCGAGCTGGTCCAGGCCATTGTGCCGGTCCACCGGCGACCCGGCGAGACCTCGCTGTTCCTGGTCACATCGCTGCTGATCCCTTCGGACAAGCTGGCCCGCATGCAGGCGGTCTCCGACGGTATCACCGACTACCGCCAGCTGGTGATGCTCAAGGCTCCCATCAAACTGAGCCTGATCATCATGCTGATCATCATCACCCTGCTGATCATCTTCGGCGCCATCTGGTTCGGCTTCTACATCGCCCGCAGTCTCACCGGTCCCATCAACAAACTGGCCCGGGCCACCCGCCGGGTCGCGGACGGTGATCTCGATTTTGTCCTGGAAAAGGAATCCGACGACGAGATGGGCCTGCTGGTGGACTCCTTCAACCGCATGACCGCCGACATCCAGGCCTCCAACCGCCAGCTTGCCGAAGCCCATCAGGCCCTGCAGGAATCCACCATGATCTCGGAACAGCGGCGCCGCTACCTGGAGACGATCCTGGAGAACGTGGCCGCCGGCGTCATCGCCATCAACGAGAACAACGAGATCACCACCATCAACCGTTTTGCCGAGGAACTGCTCAAGATCGAGGCCACGTCCTTTCTCGGCCACGATTTTCACGAGGTCCTGGGCCGGCCCCATGTCCAGATCATGGATCGTTTCCTGGAAGAACTCAATGCCTCGGGCGAGCACTCCATCGAACGGCACCTGCGGCTCACCGTGCGCCGCGGCGAGACCCTGTCCCTGCAGGTCAACATCACCCGCATGGTGGACGAACAGCAGCAGCCCATCGGCTACGTCATCGTCTTCGACAACCTCACCAAACTGGAAAAGGCACAGCGGCTCGCCGCCTGGCAGGAAGTGGCCCGCCGGATCGCCCACGAGATCAAGAACCCCCTCACTCCGATCCAGCTTTCGGCGCAGCGGTTGCGCAAACGTTACCTTGACCGCATCACCGAGGACCGGGAGGTCTTTGACCAGTGCACCAGGACCGTGGTCAAGCAGGTGGACGAGATCAAACGGCTGGTCTCGGAGTTCTCCGATTTTGCCCGCATGCCCCGGGTGAAGAAAAAACCGGGTGATATCGTCGAGATGGCCCGTGACACCCTGGTACTCTACCAGGAAGGGCACAAGCACATCACCTTCACCCTCAAGACGGAGGACGATATCCCTGTCTTCTCCTTCGATCCGGTCCAGATCAAACGGGTGCTGATCAACCTGCTCGACAACGCTGTGGGTGTCATGCCCGAGGGCGGCGAGATCACCATCAGCCTGGACTGCAATCGCGCCGAGAATACCGCCCGCATGACCGTTGCCGATACCGGCCCGGGTATCACCGAGCAGGTGAAGCTTCGCCTCTTCGAGCCCTACTTCTCCACCCGCAAATCCGGCACCGGCCTGGGACTTGCCATTACCCACACCATTGTCACCGAGCACAACGGCACCATCCGGGTCCTGGACAACAAACCGTCCGGCACGGTCTTTACGGTTGAGCTGCCGCTTGATACCTGATATGATGCACGGCCACGGAACGGGCCGACGATTCTTGGCCGGCAGCGGTGAACTTTTACCCGGCCGGAACCATCCTGCGGTGACATCACGGATCATGTCGAAAAAAATACTGATCATTGACGACGAGGATTCCATTCGCGACTCCCTGTCCGGTATTCTGGCCGACGAGGGATTCACGCCGCTCACCGCCTCTTCGGGCGAGGACGGGCTTGCCCTCCTCGAGCAGGAGGAAGTGGACCTGATCCTGCTCGACATCTGGATGCCTGGAATGGACGGTCTCGAGGCCCTGCAGCGGATCCTTGCACAACACGATGTGCCGGTGATCATGATCTCCGGACATGGCACCATCGAAACCGCTGTGCAGGCCACCCGCATCGGCGCCTTTGATTTCATAGAAAAGCCTCTTTCCTACGACAAGATCATCCTCGCCATCAACAAGGGGCTGCATGTCGCCCACCTGGAGCGGGAAAACCGGCTGCTGCGGGAAAGCACACCGCACAAGCCCGACATCACCGGCAACTCCCCGGTGATCTCCCTGCTGCGCGAGGAGATCGAACGCGTGGCGCCCACCGATGCCTGGGTCCTGATCCGGGGTGGTCACGGCACCGGCAAGGAGCTGGTGGCCCAGACCATCCACCGGTTGTCGAAGCGGAGCAGTCGTCCCATGATCGAGGTCAACTGCGCCGCTATCCCCGAAGATCTCATCGAGTCGGAGCTCTTCGGCCACGAAAAAGGGGCCTTCACCGGTGCCACCAGCAGCCGGCAGGGAAAGTTCGACCAGGCCGACGGCTCGACCCTGTTCCTGGACGAGATCGGCGACATGAGCCTGAAGAGCCAGGCCAAGGTCCTGCGCATTCTCCAGGAACAGAAATTCGAGCGGGTGGGCGGCTCCAGGACCATTCACGTCGATGTCCGGGTCCTGGCCGCCACCAACAAGAACCTGGAGGAGGAGATCGAGAACGGCAACTTCCGTGCCGATCTCTTCTACCGCCTCAACGTGGTCCCCATCCAGGTGCCCGACCTGCGCGAACGGCTGGAGGACATTCCCCTGCTGGTCGAGGATTTCCTGCGCCAGTTCCGCAACAAGGGACTGGGAGAAAAGACCTTCTCCGACCGGGCCATGGCCATGCTCATGGGCCACTCCTGGCCCGGCAATGTCCGGGAACTGCGCAACGTGGTGGAACGGCTGGTGATCATGAGCCCCGGCGCCACCATCGATGCCGAGGATGTGGCGCGCTCCCTGGGCGTGGCTCCGGACGAGGCCAGCGCAGGACCTGCCATCAGGGGAGAGTACCTGCGCCTTCCCTTCAAGGAGGCGCGCAAGCAGTTTGAGTATGACTACCTGAAGGCCATGCTCCAGGCCCACAACGGCAATGTCTCCCAGACTGCTGAACAGATCGGCATGGAACGGAGCCACCTGCACAAGAAGGTCAAGGCCCTGGGTATTGTCCTGGACTGAACAGACCGACACAGCAGGACCAGGGTAAGCGCTCACAGGCAGCACACGGAGTCTTCGCTTACCTCTTTGCACGGTCGCGTTTGCCCGTATAGAGGGGCTTTAGTGAACAAACGCTCCTGCACAAATATGCACTACCTGCGAACGCTTACAGCTCTGAGGTTGTGAAACCGCATAGTGACCAGCCTGTGAGGGGTTACGGACCAGGTCAACGGTGATGGCGTCGCAACAAGTCCGATCTCCTGCGTTGTAGCGTGTACGGCCAATGCTCGACGTGCTCCATGTACGCCTCCGCCTGGCCGACACCGCTACGCCTTGTATATCGAACTTTTATGCCGAGCCATTTTTAGAGTGTGAGGGGCTCTTACGAGTCCATCAACGGTAACAGTCACAACAAAGCATGAAAATCAGGAAGATACCACCATCTCACTGCCGCAGGCAGGCAACTATCCTCCCCCCTGGCCCCTGGCCTCTGGCACCTGGCACCTGATTTTCTGATACACCACAGGAGGAGTCCCCATGGTTTTCCCCGAATACCGTCCCCGCCGCATGCGGCGGACCGAGACCCTGCGCGCCATGATCCGCGAGACCCGCCTGGCGCCGGAACAGATGATTTACCCGCTCTTTGTCATGCCCGGCAGGGAGCGCCGGGAAGAGGTGCCGTCCATGCCCGGTGTCCACCGGCTGTCCGTGGACATGCTGGCCGCCGAGGCCAGGGAGTGCCTGCAGGTGGGAATCCGTTCAGTGATTCTCTTCGGCCTGCCCGAGGAAAAGGATGCCATGGGCTCGGGTGCCTATGCAAAGAACGGCATTGTCCAGCGGGCGATCCGTGAACTCAAGGACAAGGTTCCCGAGCTGACCGTGGTGACGGATGTCTGCCTCTGCGAGTATACGGACCACGGCCACTGCGGCTGCCTGGCAGGAAACGAGGTGGACAATGATACCACCCTGGAACTCCTGGCCAAGACCGCGCTTTCCCATGCCCGGGCCGGCGCAGACATGGTGGCGCCCTCGGACATGATGGACGGTCGGGTCAGCGAGATCCGCACCACCCTGGACGAGAACTCCTTCCACATGATCCCCATCATGTCCTATGCGGTCAAGTATGCGTCCGCCTTCTATGGTCCGTTTCGCGATGCCGCCGACTGCGCCCCCCAGTTCGGAGACCGGCGCAGCTACCAGATGGACCCTGCCAACAGCCGCGAGGCCCTGCGCGAGGCCACCCTTGACGTGGACGAGGGTGCCGACATCCTCATGGTCAAGCCGGCGGTCGCCTACCTGGACATCATCAGCAGGTTACGGGACGAGTTCGACCTGCCTGTGGCCGCCTACCATGTGAGCGGCGAGTATGCCATGATCAAGGCGGCAGCGGAGAAGGGCTGGATCGACGGCGACCGGGTCATGGCCGAGACCCTGCTCTCCATCCGCCGTGCCGGTGCCGACATCATCCTCACCTACTTTGCCAAGGACATGGCCCGCTTTCTGGCCGACAACACCTGATCGTAACTGATCACAGGGTGTGCAAGGGCACGGTTTTTCAACCTCGTTATTGTAAGCGGTTTCAGGTGCTGCAGGTTCGTGCGGTCGCTCCTGGCCGCTATAGCCTACGATGCGGACAGGAGCGACCGTGCGAAGATGCGGTACCTGTGACCGCTTACACCTGATCCCCGGCGGAGAGCATGCGACCCGACGCCCCCTTTTACCCCGAATGTTTCCAGGCTCTGCAGGAATCCCCCTTCTGCCGCGGCCTCAATGAGCAGCAGCTCGAGGACATGCTGCGTCTCTTCATGCGCAGAACCTGGACCCGGGGCTGCCGGATCCAGGCAGACCAGAGCCGGCAGGCGTTTCACATCCTCATCCGGGGCCGCATCGAACTGACCAGGATACATCCGGAAACCGGGCGTAAAATCACCCTCTGGTTCCTGGGCCCGGGTGATGGTTATGACATCATCTCCCTGCTGGATGGCAGGGAACACGATATCATCCCCCTGGTGCTCGACGATGTCGAAACCCTGACCACCGGCCTGGATACCATCCGGCAATGGATCCTTGTCCATCCGGAGTTCAATCGCAGCTTCCTTCCTTATGTCGGCAGGCGAATGCGGGAACTGGAGGACCTCTCCACCGACCTGGCCCTGCATGACACCATCACCCGTCTTGCCCGGCTTATCCTCCACTACGTCGACCCTGAGCACCGTTCTTCGGCAGGCCACAACTACCCGGTCCGCCTGATCAACGATCTTTCTCACGATGCTCTGGCTTCCATGGTCGGCACGGTGCGGACCGTGGTCAACCGCCACCTTCAGCAGCTCAAAAAAGAGGGAGCCGTTGATTTCCATCGCGGCCATCTCGCCGTGACCAACCTGGAGACCCTGGCCACCCAGGCAGGGCGCCTCCTGCACCGCTTCAACAAACCCAACCAGTCGCAGCACTGATCACCACAGCCACCGTAACCCCTCACGGGATCCGTCGGGCAGGGATCACCTGGTGTTGCGCCTCAGTATGCTCGCCCACCAGGATCTGCTTTCTTCCCGGCTGCCGATTTTCAGAAAATCCGGTCTTCTGTGACCCAGGTAGCAGAAAGAAGACTGTCGAGGCGCTACGTTCTGCCCATATTCCGCAACACCCGGCAAGAGTATCCCGAACCTGCCGGGAACACGCTATCCAAACTTCATCAGGGAGGCAGACAGATGAAGAGCACGGCAAAGTACAAGGCATTTCTCGCAACCCTGGCACTCCTCCTGGCCACCGGATCAGCCATGGCCGGAGAACCCGGCAAACCGGCTGCCACCTCCACAGTGGTGGAAGAAATCACCGTCACCCCGGCCCGGGTCGTGATCCCGCAGGAATGGAGAGTTCTTTCCAGGGCCGCGGCCGCGATTCTCCGCCACATCGCCGATGCGCGCGGCGATATTGCACAGAACGAGACGAAGGCCGCACTGAAGGAACTCGACAAGATCGGTCCCGAGGTGGCTCTCATCAAGGACGGACGTCCGGTTGCAGTGATCGAGGACCACATCCGTATCGCCAAAAAACATCTGGAATATGAAAAAACCACCAGGGTCGCCGACGACCTGATTCCCATTGCTTCGGACCTCACGTTGCTGGAAGATATCATCCCGGTTGCCAGGGCCAGGCAGCATCTTGCCGCTGTCCGGAAACATCTGCAGAGCGGCAACCGTAAAGCTGCCGGCAGAGAGCTGGCCGCTCTCGAGGAAGTCGTCGGATACACGGAGGTGGACCTTCCCCTGGCCGAAACCGTCCGCAGGGTGCAGAAGGCCCGCACCTACCTGAAGGACGACAGGCTGAAGGAAGCGGATGAGCAGTTGAAGGCTGCCGAGGAAGGGGTTCAGGTTATCTCCCTTGCCGTCGAGGGGCCGGTGGAGATGGCCGGCAGGCACCTGCAGCAGGCGAAAATTCACCATCGGGCCAACCGGGACGAGGCGGCCAGGGCCGACCTGGAGAACGCCAGGGCCTGGATCATGCGGGCCCGACAAAGTGGAGACCGCAAGGTACAGGAGCAGGCAGCGCAACTCGACAGGGCTGTGCAGGCTCTGGCAGAGAAACTGCAATGAGCAACCGGGCAGCCAGGGCCGTATATTCGGCAGTGGATCCGGTATGTCAGGATGCAGAGGCCAGGTGGCAGGAAACTTCGTGCCGCCAGCTGCTGGACGATGGAAACTGGCGGGGATGGCTCCCTGCGATGCAGCAGGCAGCCTGCGCGGAAGCCGAATGACCCGCCGCAGCTCAACCCCGTTGCACCGCAGACCGGTGCAACGGGTACATCGCCTGCCTGATGTCCAGCGGTTGTTGAGGGTGTGACCAAAAAACCATGTGGATAAGCCGCCATGCATCGAGAGGCATAGCAAGGGGTGATGGACTCGTAAAAAGTCCATCACAGCTAAAGATGGCTAAAGCATAAAAGCTCGATATACAAGGCGTAGCGGTGTCGGCCAGGCGGAGGCGCATATGAAGTACATCGAGCATTGGCCGTACCCGCTACAACGCTGTAGACCGGACTTTCTGCGACGCCATTAAAGGAGAAGTAACAGCCCGAGGAGGGCAAAAAGAACAAACCAGATCAGGGTCGCCCGGCGGCTCGCCTGGCGGGCCCTGTTCTTTTCCCACCAGGTGGAGGGACGGATTCCCTGAAAATGGAAGGTAAGGACACCGGCAAGATTGATACAGATGACATTGGCCAGGGCCAGGTTACAGGCCGCCAGACCCTGTCGGTAGAGGCCGGAGCCGAACATCAGCCCCCCGGTAACCAGGGGCGGCACCAGAGCAACGGCGACCATGACACCGACCAGGGAGAGACGTCCGCCGCCGGTCAGCGCCAGGACGGCGGCAGTGCCGGAAGCCAGAGCCAGGAGCAGGTCTGACCAGCCGGTGTGGGTGCGGGCGGCGAGCGCAGGGTTTCCTGGATCCACCGCAACCAGGAGGCCGATGGCGATACCGGTGAGAACAGAAAGACCGATCCCGGCAATGGCCGTCTTCATTGCATTGCGCCCCAGTTCCGTATCGCCGAGGGTGTTGGCCAGGGCAAAGGCGACATTGGGGAGAAGCAGAGGGGCAAGAACCATGGCGCCGACAATGATGGCCATGTCGTTTCTGACCAGGCCGATGGCGGCAATGATGGCGGACAGTACCACCATGGCAAGATAATTGCCGGTCATGGAACCACCCTCGACCACGTCATTATAGAGTTCCTGGCGGCTGATCCGCCGCCTTCGTACCTCCTCCTCCGCTGCCCTGCCCTTCTCCGCCTCGGTGCCGGCGCCAGGCCTGGGGATCACCGCCTCCAGCGGCAGCAGGACGGCACGACTGCCGGCCAGGGTCTGCAGGTATCCCTCCAGGAGATTGAGAACCGCTTCCACGTGTCCGGTCTCCACCAGCAGGTAGATCCTGGCGACATTGCCCTCCAGGCTGTCGCTCCAGGTTCCTGCCAGCGGAATGTCACGCAGCAGTTCCCTGATATCCCCGGCGCGGCCGGAGGGCAGCATGACCTCGACAAGCTGGTATGCCATGCCTACGCATCCGGTTGTAAGCGCTCACAGGAGCCACATCTTCGCACGGTCGTGCCTGCCCGCATAGGTAGGCTATAGCGTACAGGCACGCCTGCACAAATCTGCGGCCGCTGAGAGCGCTTACACCATTGTGGACGGACAAACCGATGGTTAGCCATCCCGTGAGGGGTTACATCCGGTTGCGGCATGGGGGCCACCTCAGCGGACATGGCGAAGACAGCAGATACGTCTCTGCCGGCACAGAAAGTACCAGCCGGCACTGCACAGCACCGCCCCCAAGGTGTCGGCGGCAAGGTCCCAGGCGCTGGGCGTGCGGCCGGGGATGAATGACTGGTGAAATTCATCGCTGATGCCGTAGGCGATACAGAACAGGACCACCAGGGCAGAAACGAGCAGCGGCCGACTCCGGGCGAAACCTGGCGGGACGGCAAACAGGGCGCTGGCGGCAAGAATGGCGTAGACCAGCGAATGGAGCAGCTTGTCGATATCCGGTACATCGGGGAGGTCGAAACTGTCACCCGGCTGGTGGGACAGGTAAAAGATGGTTGCCATGACCATGAGCAGGGGCAGGAACCGACCCGGGGTGTTTCTCAATGGTGTCAGCATGGTTCAGGTCGGCGGCCGGTCTGTGGTGTTTTCGATGTGCACCCGGTCGAGCAGCTCGGGCGAATAGACCTTGCAGGTCTGCCTGATGATAGCCCTGATCCGCTTGCAGGGTGCCTGCTCCAGCAGGGTCTCCCTGCCGTCGGCATAGCTGGTGAGATAAAGCCGCCGGTTGCGGATGGCAAAGGTGTGGCTGAAATCGATCTCGATCTTTTCCGGATCCTCCCTGATGGGTGTCGGCAGAGGTGTACCAGCGCGGACGAGCTGGACGGCATCGCTGTCGGTGACCTCCAGCAGCCAGGCATCTCCCCTGCGGTTGCTGAACAGAATGAAGACCCCCACGTGGAGCAGACTCTCCCGATAACGGGTCGCTGCGTCGCGGATCTTGGTGATCTCGGCCAGCAGGCTGGCCCTGGCGCCTTCGGGTGCGGTTGCCGGGGTGACCGGATGGGTCAGCAGGCAGCAGTGTTTGTACTTTTTCCCCGATCCGCAGGGACAAGGCTGGTTCCGTCCTATCTTGGCCATGATCTGGTTCTCCTTTGACGTCGTTCACGCTCAGTGACAGTTCAGCGCATCGACAACCACCTTGAAATACCGAGACTTTTACCACGCTCAATGGTTGTCGTTCCGCTGGAGGGAAGACTATGAACACTTGGAGTAGCCGCAGTCACGGCAGATCTCACACCCTTCCTCGAAGACCAGCTTGCCCGAACATTCGGGGCAACTGGAGACAAAACCTGCCCGGGTCCCGGCCATGAACGACTTGAGCAGTTTGCCGAGCTGGGCCGGCAGGTCGAGCATATGGCCGCTGGAGCGGTCGAGCTGCTTGATGACCTCGTCCATGGGAATCTGGTAGCGCAGGGCCAGGGAGACCAGGCGGCAGGTGGTTGTCCACATGGTGGACTTGTCCTTGAGGTCGACCCGGTTGTCAAAGGGAAACTTGGCAAACACCTCCATGGGATTCTCGTCGTCATCGAAACAGACGATGAGGTAGATGGTGTTCTGGTTGGCGTCTTTGAGGCGGTAGCGCTTGGCGCTGAGCACATCGGGCAGTTTTTTCTTGCGCACCAGGCCTGCTGCCGAGACCATGGCGGTCTTGTCCTCTGCACCGGCAACGGTCTTCAGAACCTGGTTGTCACGGGAGCCGTCGCGGTAGACGGTGAGCCCCTTGCAGCCGAGCTCGAAACCGAGCATGTAGGAAAGACGGACATCGTCCAGGGTGGCATCGGAGGGCAGGTTGATGGTCTTGCTGATGGAGGAGTCCACGCCATTGACCTGGAGGATACCCTGCATGCGGATATGGTCCTCGGGCGGGATATCCTGGGCCGTACGAAAGATCTGCTGCCAATATTCGGGGATCTCATCATGGCCGATCACGGTACCGCTCTTGGCCACCTTCTCCATCAGCCCGTCGGAATAGAACCCCTCCCTGCGGGCCACGGCCTCGAAATGCCTGTTGACCATCAGGAAACGGTCGTTGTCCATGACATTCTTTTCCATGACAATGGAAAAGTAGGGTTCGCATCCCGATGCGCAGTCGGCGATCATCGAAACCGTACCGGTTGGCTGGATCGATGTCAGGGCGGCATTGCGGCGGGCCGGATAGTCATTGTGCCGGGGATCGTAAGCAGGAAAAGGCCCCTTGCGCTCCGCCAGTTCCATGGAGGCCTTTTCCGCCTCGCCGCGGATGAACCGCATCACTCCGGCCGCGGCCTCGCGTCCTTCCTCGCTGCCGTAGGGCAACTCCATCTGGATCAGCATATCGTGCATCCCCATGATACCGAGACCGATCTTCCTCGTCTTCTGGGTCATCTCGGCGATCTCGGGGATGGGAAAGCGGTTGCAGTCTATGACGTTGTCCAGAAAACGGACCGCCAGGTGGACGGTGCGCCGCAACCGCTGCCAGTCCATCTTGCCGTCCGTGACATACTGGCCCAGGTTGATGGACCCCAGGTTGCACGATTCATAGGGCAGCAGCCACTGCTCGCCGCAGGGATTGGTGGCCTCGAACTCGCCGAGCTGCGGCGTCGAATTGGCCCGGTTGGCGGCATCGATGAACAGAACACCTGGCTCGCCGTTGCGCCACGCCCCCTCGACGATGCGCTCGAAGACCTCACCCGCGCGCAGGGTACGGATCACCCGGCCGTTGGACGGGTCCACCAGGTCATATTCCCGGTCCTCCCGCACCGCGGCCATGAACTCGTCGGTAATGGCGACACTGAAGTTGAAATTATTGAAACGGTTCTGGTCGGTCTTGGCGGCAATGAAGTCGAGGATGTCGGGATGATCGACCCGCAACACCCCCATGTTGGCGCCTCGGCGTTTGCCTCCCTGCTTGATGGTCTCGGTGGCGGCGTCAAAGACAGCGGCAAAACTCAAGGGGCCGGAGGCAACCCCCTGCGTGGACTGGACCGCGGAATTCTTGGGCCGCAGCCGCGAGAAGGAATAGCCGGTGCCGCCGCCGGTCTTGTGGACCAGGGCACCGTTGCGGATGGTGGTGAAGATACCGTCCATGGAATCTTCCACCGGCAGGACAAAACAGGCCGACAACTGGCCCAGGTCCGTACCCGCGTTCATCAGGCAGGGCGAGTTGGGCAGGAAGTCGAGGTGATAGATCATGTTGAAAAACTGATCGCGCAGATTCTCATAGTCGGTCTCATCCCGATCGACAAAGGCTATGGCATCGGCAACCCGCCGGCAAAGGGTCTGCCAGTCCTCCAGGGGCTGGCCGTTCTTGTCCTTCAGGTAGTAACGGCGCCTGAGGACGGTTTCCGCGGTGTCGGTGAGCTTCTGTGGTGCCATGTTTTTCGTCATCATTCTCCCCTCTGCTGCTCTTGATCGTAACAGTTCACCGCTATCGGCAACCGGCTTGACAAGGGCGACCCGGCCGACCCAAGCCTCTGCCCCTTATATCACAACATATAGGGTGTATCAAGATCAATCTGCACCACATATAGTATTTTTACAAGTTTCGGCAAAAGCTCAGATTTTCAACCAGTTCTGTGATCCTGGCAGGAGAAATCAGGCCGGGTGCAGAAAAAGGATGCGCCTGCCAGCGGCAGGAGATACAATCTGCCCCGCATAATTCGACAGCAGGACGGTAAACTATTACGGGACAAGCAATGGAGGATCACACATGGAAACAACCTGCCTGAGCTGCAAGTTCTACAAGGTGGAGGACGCACTGAGCGGTTTCTGTCGCGTGGCCGTAAAGGAAACCGGCGACCGTGACGCGGAACGCCCCATGGTCCGGGCCGACAATGGCTGCGACAAGTGGGTTGACAGCGGCCAGCAGTACTATATCCGCCTGGGCTGGATCAGGGCGCAGCAGGCCGGCAAAGACAAGGCACAATAAGACTGGTTTACGTTCGGCAGGACGCCACCTGCACGGCACCCCCTCACCGGATGACCAGCCGCCAGCGCGTGCAGATGGCGTGCTGCTGAACTTTTACGCTGACGCGCAGCTAGAGCCGTTGCAATAACCGGGCAGTCACCTTG
Source organism: Desulfobulbaceae bacterium (assembly GCA_026987195.1). Taxonomy (GTDB): domain Bacteria; phylum Desulfobacterota; class Desulfobulbia; order Desulfobulbales; family Desulfobulbaceae; genus DRKI01. The sequence goes on from JALSNC010000126.1 coordinate 129,424, forward strand.
CGGGCCCCTGCCGGCGGGCGAGCTGGCCGCGCAGGGCCGCGGGATCGGTCACCGGCAGACGACAGGTAAAGTTCTCGCACACATGGGCGCTGGCGCGGTTGTTCCGCATGGCCAGGTCTCTGAGCATGGGCAGGCTCCGGGCCAGAAACTTCTGATTTTCCGCACCGTCGGCCAGGAGCAGGGTCCGGTTCGGATCATAGATCGCAAAAACCGCCGCCAGCAGCTTCCGGGTGTCGGCCGCCTGACGACGGCCGACGACCACCACCTGGCGCGGCTCGTCCCGGCTACGCTCCAGGGCGCAGAGCATCGCCACCAGGGCGGCGGGATAGCTGTTGAGCCGGTGGGCAAAGGCCTCCATGGTGCGGAGGCCCTTCTGCCGCCATTGCTCATTACCGGTCAGATCGGCCAGCCGAAGCAGGTTCATGGCCGCAACCGAGTTGGGCGCCGGCTCGGCGCCGTCATAGTCACTCTTCAGTCGCAGGGGGATGACCCCGTCCCCGATGCTGTCGAAAAAGCCGCCACCCTCACCATCCTCGAACAGCCGGAACATGGTCCCGGTCAGGCGCAGGGCCCGCTGCAGCAGCTCCGGGTCCTGCTGCACACGGTAGAGATCCAGCAGGCCGGCAACCAGAAAGGCATAGTCATCCAACTGACCGGCCAGGCCCGCTGTTCCCTCGCGATAGCGGCGGAAGAGCAGACCGGCGCCGGCCGGATCGGTGAGATGCGCCTCAATGAAATCGGCAGCCCGCCTGGCCGCATCGACCAGGTCCCGGCGTCCGAGGATGGCCCCGCCCCGGGCCAGGGCCCCGATCATCAGGCCATTCCAGGCCGTAATGATCTTGTCGTCCAGGTGCGGCCGGACCCGACGGTCCCGCCGGGAGAGCAGGAGCCGGCGGGAGCGCGCCAGGCTCCTGCCGATCTCCCTCTCCTTCATCCCGAAACGGGCCGCCGCCTCGGCATCGGTGTGGCAGCGGAAGAGAATATTACGGCCACTGA
>JALSNC010000127.1 GCA_026987195.1 Desulfobulbaceae bacterium
GAGGCAACTGTTGCCGTTCCGGCGTGTGAGGTGGCTGTGGGTGGCCATCATCTGGTGCTGCACGTCCTCATGGCACTCCAGGCAGCGGGCCACGGTCAGACCGCCGGGCCTGTGGCAGCCGCCACAACCCTGCCGGTAGGGCGGGTGCAGCTCATCGCGGATCAGGGCACTCCTGCCGCTGCCGTGGGGGTTGTGGCACGACAGGCAGCCAGCGGGTGGTGCCGGGAAGTCCCGATGTCCGGCGGCAAGATCACCGCCATCGTGGCAGCCGAGACAGAGCCGGTCCCCGTCTTCAACCAGGAGCTGCAGATTGTCGGCCCGGTGCGGCCGGTGGCAGCGACCGCACTCCCCTTTGGCGTAGGGCTGGTGTGTATAGCGGTACTTCCCGGCCAGGTCCCGGTGACAGGCGAAACAGGCCCCGGAAAGATCCTCCCTGAGCAGTCCTTTGCCACTGCCCGCATGCGGGGTGTGACAGCCGGTGCAGTTGCCGCTGGCAACCGGTTCGTGCACCACACCCCGGGCAAACGCCTCTTTCTGCTGCCGGTGACAGGAATAGCAGAGACGGTCCTGCCGGAGTCGCAGCAGCCCCTGAAAACGCGCCACGTGGGGATTGTGGCAGAGACCGCACCGGCCGCGTTTCACCGGCGCGTGGACCAGCGGACCACTGAAGGCCGACCGGTCGTGGCAGGAAAAACAGGTCCCGGCATCAGCGCGGGCCGCGGTCGGAGCGAGACTCCAGGCCGCGGCTGCCAGGAAGAGCAGGAGAACCATTGCCGGACGCATCATTTCGCCCTCCCCTTGTGGCAAGGTCTGCAGGTCCCCTGCAGGAACGGCGCATGTCCCACAGGATAGAGCAGCCCCCTGTCCGGTCCGCCATGGGCGTCGTGGCAGGTGACACAGGAATCGGGCCCCGGCCTGATGCCGTGGTGCCTGTCCAGGAACTCCCGGCCCCCGGTCCTGTGACACCGGGCGCAGAGGACACCCGCTTCGCTCCCGAGCAGGCCGCGGACCGCGGAACCATGGGCAGCATGGCACTGGCTGCAGTCCCTGACCGCCGGCTGGTGGGCCACGCCCTTGCGCCAGAAGCGTGCCACCTCCCGGTGACATCCCAGGCAGAGGAGCGGCTGCCCCTTCCTGAGCATGGCATCGTGGGGTGAACCGTGGGCGGCGTGACAGGCGAGGCAGTCGCCGTCCCGGACCGGCTGGTGAGCGACCGTGGCCGCGGAGATCCGGCGGGCCGTTGTCCGGTGGCAGGAGAGACAGAGGCGCCCCGGCGGCTCCCGTATCAGGGCTCCATAGTCCGCCGAGTGGGCGGCATGGCAGCGGCGGCACTGACCGCGGGCAACGGGCCTGTGGATCCCGGCATCACCACCTGCGGTGCCGCTGTCCCGGTGACAGGTTCGGCAGAGCGCACCGCCCTGCTCGCTCTGTTTGAGAAAGGGGGTGGCAGCGGGCTGGTGCAGGGCATGGCAGCCGACGCACTCGCCTTCGGCAAAGGGTTTGTGAAGGCTGAGCCGGCCCCGTTCGTCGGCCTGCCGCCGGTGGCAACCGAGACAGAGCCGCTCCTGGGGCGCGGTCAGCAGGGCCACGCTGGCGGACTGGTGGGGAAGATGACAGGTATCGCAGGTCCGTCCCCTGGCCGGCGGATGGGAGCCCGACACGGCCTCGTACCGGGCAGCGGCATGACAGGAGGTGCAGAGGGCCTGTTCATCCTGCCTGAGCAGAAACTTCTGCCCGGCTTCGTGGCCCAGGTGACAGGCCAGGCACTCTCCATCGGCCACGGGCCGGTGCACACTCCTGACCGGGCCGCGCTCCGTGTTCGTGTCTCCGGCATCCCTTTTGCCGCCGGCAGCGGGTGTCTGCGCCGGCAGAGGCGTCTCGCCGGAAGCTCCGGGCCTGCCCTGGTTGTGGCAGCCCAGGCAGATGACCCTGGGCGATTTGGCGAGCAGGTTCTGAAAATCACTGGCATGTACGGCATGACAGGCTGTGCAGCGCTGCTCCATCCAGGGCCTGTGGGAACTTGCCTGCTCAGAACGCGGGGCCCCGTGGCAGGAGAGACAGAGGGAATCGGCCGGGGCAATGGTCCTGATGTCACCCTTCTCCACCCGGTGGCAGGCATCGCATTTCCCCTGCCGGATCGGCGCATGGATGTTCTTTTTCAGCAGAACCGGCCGGTCACCGGCATGTGGCGTGTGGCACTGCAGGCAACCGCTCTGCACCGGATAGCCGCTGTGCGCCCTGACAAACGCAGGGCGCGTCACCTGATGACAGGACCGGCAGAGAGCGTCCCCTTCGTCGGTGAGCAGAGAGAGATTGCCGGAGAAGTGCGGATCATGGCAGGTCCGGCACCCCTTTTCCAGGGGCGCATGAACATACTTTTTCACAAAGCCGGTCCGATCATGACAGGCAAAACAGCTCTCCTTTGCCTCGGCCTGCAACTGATAGGGATAGGGGCTGTTATGTGGATCATGGCAGTCGCTGCAGGAGCCGTCGGCAACGGGCTGATGAACGGAGCCGCCCGTGGCCGGCGGCTTGAGGTCCCCGTGGCAGGAGAGACAGAGACCGGGTTCTTTTTCCCGGAGGAACAGGCCGCCTATAAGGCCGTGCGGCAGGTGACAACTGTCGCAGCGCCCCTTCTTCACCGGTGCATGGACATAGCCCTGCCGGAACTTCTCACCCATCTCCGGATGGCAGTCCAGGCAGGTCCTGGCCGGAGCCCTCTCGATCTTCTGCCCAGCAGGCACGCAGGAGGTCGCGAAAACTGCAGCCGTCAGAACGGCAAAGCCCAGGGCCAGCCACTTGTCCCTCACCTGTCTCTTCTTCATTGTAACCGTTCACCGCTATCGGAAATCACTTTGCATTACCGGGAATTTCACTCTTCATTGGCGTGTCCGCTCCTCTTCTTCTGCCTGCCTGTCATTGGTGGCTGTCGCCTGCAGCCGGCGCCATGCCCCGCTGTTGATGCCGATGGAGGACCGGGCCCGCAACCGCGCCAGGAAATCCTTCCGAGCCGCTGCCCGCCGCTGCTTTCGCAGACGCCGGCGGATCTGTTCCCCGACCTCGGCAAGGGGCTGCAGCCGGGCCGGGGTCCGGTCCACCAGCAGGAGCAGGCTCACATGGCCGTTGACCGAAAAAACAGGACTCAGCTCGCCCCTGGTCAGCCTGGCGGCCACCTGCCGCACCTGCGGCTGCAGATGGCCCACCGGAATATCGCGGACCTGGGGTGCATGGCCGAGCCGCTGCCGGGCCAGGGTCAGGAAATCACCTCCCATGGCGACCTCGGTCCACAGCTCGTTCATCTCCTCCTCGCTCCCCTCGACAATGGCCATGCGGATGATC
>JALSNC010000128.1 GCA_026987195.1 Desulfobulbaceae bacterium
GCCATGATGACCGCCTGGTCCACGGCCTCCAGTGCCGCCACCCTGCCGATCACCATGAGCAACCTGGAAAAACGGGCCGGCGTCGAGCCGCGCATCGGTAACTTTGTCCTGCCCCTGGGCGCGACCATCAATATGGACGGCACGGCCCTCTACGAATCCGTGGCCGTCATCTTCATTGCCCAGCTCCTCGGGGTGCACCTGACCATGGGCATGCAGATCGTCATCTTCATCACCGCATCATTGGCCGCCGTGGGTGCCGCCGCCATCCCCGGCGCCGGCCTGGTCACCATGGGTATCGTCCTCACCGCCGCGGGCCTCCCCCTGGACGGCATCGGCCTGATCCTGGCCATCGACCGGATTCTTGACCAGTTCAGGACCGCCATCAATGTCTGGGGTGACGCCACAGCGGCAATCGTGGTCGGCCGGGGTGAGAACGCGATCCACGAGGTGATTCCTGAGCCCGAGGCATAGAGGCACAGCACAACTTCACAAGGAGAGACACAAATGGAATTCCCGAAACAGATACATGATTTCATGCTGCATGATGTCGCCGGACGCTGGACCTACAAGGGCAATGAACTCCGGAGCGCCCACTATATCCGCCTGGGGTCCAGGATGAGTCTCTACATCCAGACCATCGCCGACCGGGAGGGAAATGTCGAGTACATGATCCGCCTGCGTGACTCCTATGTGCATGGCGGCATCACCACCCTGGAGGAGGCCGTTGCCGTGGCCAGGGAGATCATCGAGGAGAACAAGCTCTTCATCGAGGAGACAAGCCTCTGATTTCCTGACCGGCGACACCTTTCCCCGGACAAAAAAAATGCCTGCCGCCGGTACACGGCGGCAGGCATTGCACAGCCTGTCCCGGACATTTCACAGCAGGCCGGCGGCCGCCCTGTCCGCCGCCTTGAGCCAGCCCGAGACGTCGGCGGCGCGGGTGGTCTGCTCCGCGGTCCTGATGACGGCCCCGGAACGGACCTCCACCATGCGCAGGTCGATGCGCAACTGCTCCCCCACCCGCTGAAAACCGCCAAAGACCATGAGCTGGGCGCCGACGATCCGACCGATCTCCAGCCGTGACCTCTCACCGGCCAGGGAGGACGAGCCGATATGCAGCTCCTCCAGGGCCAGGAGCAGTTTCTGCCGTTCCACCAGGACATAGCCACCCCGCTGCAGGGTGTCCATGACCCGGGCGGTCAGCATCTCGCCCATCTCCTGCAGGACGGGGCCAGACTCGACACTCATGTCCTCCAGGTCCCAGACCGCGACCACCGATCCCCTGCCATAGGCAGGCGGGCTGTAGGCAGCCGGCCGCGGCGCGCCACAGGCCGCCGGCAGAAGGAGAAGAAAGAGCAGAAGAAGCCTAGAGACGAACGGTTGCATCGTTCTTCTCCCTGTCCCCGGCCGGGGCGGTGAACTCTTCCTCCACCTTGTCGTCCCGGGCCAGGGTGCGTTGCGATTCCGTAATCCTGGCAAAACAGAGATCCGGCTCCACCCGGACCACCTCGAGCCGGCCCACGGTTTTCGGCAGACCGCGCAGGGTCCGGCCCTTGTAGGTGACGGGCTCGGCCTCCTCGAGCACCCTGAACTTGGTGCCGTTCACCACCCCCTGGTTGGATCCGAGGTTGATCATGACCTGGTCGCCGTTGACCTGGACGATGAATCCCCTGAGCGGATAGGTGCGGATGATGGTCTCCAGGATCCGCCGGTTCAGCCAGTCGCTCGCATCCTCAATGTCCGTCGCATTGGCGGCCAGTTTTCTGGTCAGCACGCGGGGGATGGTGGTGGTCTCGGTGTCGATCAGCCTGAGATTGAGCAGGGTGGAATCGGGAAGATAGAGCAGGGACCCGGTGCTGACGATCCTGGCGGCGAGGATCCGGCCGAGCTTGAGCGCGGTCTCGGGATCGGCCAGTTCGGACGAGCCGAGATTGAGTTCGGCGAGAAGCTGGTCCATGATGGCCCGCTCCACCACCCTCACCCGTCCCGAGCGGCCAAGCAGGTCGCTGAGGCGGGAGGTCAGGACCATGGACATGCCGTCCCGTTCGGCAAGGCCGCCCTTTTCCTGGAAATCGACAAAGGAGACGACCATGGGCCGCGAGGTCCAGGTGTCCTTGCTGCCGAAGAAGGGCAACGGCTTCTTCTGATGCCGGAACCGCTCGGCAAGCTCCCTGACCAGGGTGTCGATCCGCTTCTTCCTTGCCGTATCCCGCTGCAGGTCGATGAGTTCCTGGGCCTTGCGGGCCAGGATGGCGGCAAAGGTGTCGTTCCTGTTCACCGCCATGGCCTGCCGGTAGCTGGCCAGGGCCTGGTCCAGTCTGCCCTCCTTCTGAAAGGCGACCCCCTTGTTGGACATGGCCTCGATGTACCAGGGGTCGATCTCCACGGCCTGGTCATAGAGCTGCCGGGCCTGCTGGTAGTTCTCCAGGCCGGCATACAGGCGGCCGAGCTTGTTGAAGGCCACCGCCTTCTGAAAGCTCTCCCCTTCCGGCTTCTGCACCGCCTTTCTGTACTCCGCCTCGGCCGCCTCTTTCTTCTCCTGGCGATAGAGGATGTCCCCCTTGACCAGGTTCACGTATCCCCGTTCCGGCGCCTTTTTCTCCACCTCGTCCGCCAGGGCCACGGCCTTTTTGGTCTCACCCTTGCGGGCAAAGACAGCCACCAGCCCCTCCTTGCCCAGGATCTCGCCCTTGTCCTTTTCCTTTGCAACCTCCCGGAACACCTGCTCGGCCTCGTCCACCTTGTCCGCCTTCAGGGCGGCATAGCCATAGATGGTCCTGGCCTTGAGGTTGTCCGGGTTCTTTTCCTGGACCTCCCTGCTGATCGCCTGGGCAACGACCAGGTCATCGCGCTGCAGCTCATGCTCGGCCAGACTGACCAGCATCTGTTCGGTACTCTCGCCGCCACCCTGGAACAGGTCGATGACCTTGAGGCCGGGGCCGAGGATGCAGATGGTGGGCAAGACCACCTGCGCCTGGTAGAGGGCGCTGATCTCGCCATTGTCCAGCATCACCGGAAAGGCGGTTTCATGCTCGACGATGAAATCCGAGACCTTCCCCTTGGCCGAGGTGGTGATCCCCCAGACCAGCAGGTCGGTATCGGCGAACCGTTTTTTCAAGCGGTTCAGGGCCAGCAACCCCTCCACGCTCGACGGCGAGGTGGTATCGAAGAAATAGAGCACGATCAGCGAGTGTTCCTTCATGGCCGACAGGGTATGCTGCCGGCCATAGACATCCTGGAGGGAAAAATCAGGGGCCTTTTTTCCGGTGGTGATCTCCGCATGGCCGGTCCGGGAAACCGACAGGGCCATGCCCGGCAGCAGGCACAGCAGCAGTACGATCCTGGCAAGATGTTTCATGGTCTTCCTCCGATGACAAGAAGCCGGGAGCCGGAGACAGCATCCCGACCTGGTTGCCGCCCGCGGCGTTTGTGGCAATGGACTCCGTCCGTGGTTTCGGTTTTCATTTCCATGAGCGCTTCTTTTCGTGACAGTTCACCGCTATCGCCAACTATCTGAAAATAAAAACTTTTACTTCTTTTCCGGCAGCAGCCGCACCGACAGGGGGACCTCCCCGCCCCGGCTCAGATCGAGCTGCGCCTTCCAGTCCAGGTAATTGGCCAGCGTGAGCCGGACCTCGTACTTGCCGGCCGCAAGCCGCAGCCTGAGCGGTGTCCTGCCGCGCAGGGCACCATCAATATAGAGGCTGGCCCCGGGCGGCCGCGAGCTCATCTTCAGCAGGGTGGTCAGGACCTCGGGCGTCTTTTCCTCTTTACGGGCCCTGGCTGCCGGCCGGACAACAGGCTGCTCCTGCAGCCTGTTGCCCTGCTCACCGCCGGTCTCTCTCCCGGTCGGCTGCATGCTTGTCCGGCCGCGGGTGGGCGCCGGCTGTTCCCTGCCGCTGGTGCCGGGGGCCGAAACGGGCTCTGCCGATCTCCCCGGCCCGGTCTGAAAGATATCCTCCGCGCCCGGTTCTGGCGGCAGGAGGATGTTCCCGGCCTTCTCCCGGCTGGCGGGTTCCTCCTCTGCCGGCTGCCCCTTCCCGGCCGCCGACGTCACCGTTCTCTTCACTGCCCGCGGCCGGACAGTGACCATTTCCTCTGTCTGCTTCGGTGTTGCCGGTGCAGCGACTTCCGGGGCCTTGGCCTTCTTCCGCCGCTCCGGCGGCTGCTCCTGCCGGGATTGCGGCGGCGCGGTCCTCCCGGGCTGTCCCTTCTCCACGGCCGGCGGCTGCCGGGTCTCGGGAAGAGAGGCGGGCGGCTGCTCCTGCCGGGACAGCTCGGACGGTCGAAGCAGGAGAAAATAACCGCCTGCGCCCGCGGCAGCAAGCAGCAGGAGAAGAAGTCCCGGCAGGAGCAGCCGACGCTGCGGACGCCCGGTGCCGCCGGCAGCCGGCGACCGGCCGTCGGGCCTGCATTCGCGCAGGGCCCGGGCCAGGTCCCTGCCGCCGGCATACCGCTTTTCCGGCCGCCTGTCCATGGCCCGCATGATGACCCTGGACAGCTGCGGCGGCACTTCGCTGTTGATCTCTGCCGGCGGGGGTGGCGTATCCTGGCTGATCGCCCTGAAAAGCGCGGCCAGGCTGTCCCCCGTAAAGGGCCGGCGGCCGGTGGTCAGCTCGTAGAGAATGACTCCCAGGGAATAGATGTCCGAGCGGCCGTCCACCGGCTGTCCGGCCACCTGTTCCGGCGACATGTAGACGGGTGTGCCCAGGATCTCGCCGGCCCGGGTCATCTGCTGGCCGCCCGGGTCCTCGATATGGGCGATGCCGAAATCCGTGACCCGGACCGTGCCGTCGTCGGCGACCATGATGTTGGGCGGCTTGATGTCACGGTGGACGATCCCCCTGCCATGGGCATAGTCCAGGGCCTCGGCCACCTGGATACCGATGTCGATGATCTCCGGAATAGTGAAGGTGCGCCGCGCCATCAGCTCGTCGAGCGACGTTCCCTCGAGGAACTCCATGGCGATGTAGATGGTGCCGTGATCCCGGCCGATGTCGTAGACCGTGACGATGGCCGGATGGGAAAGCCGGCCCACGGCACGGGCCTCCTTGAGGAACCGCTGCACGAAATCCTCCGAGGTGACCCGGTCCTGCCGCAGGACCTTGAGGGCCACCCGGCGGTCGATGCCGGGGTCGTGGGCCAGGTAGACGACCCCCATGGATCCCCGTCCCAGCTCGGAGACGATCTCGTACCGGCCGTACTTCATAGCTGCTCTTTGAGAAAACCGACAATGGTCTCCAGGGGGATCAGGAAACCGATCCTGTCCGTGCCCCGGTAGCGCCCCTTGACCATGCCCACCAGCCGCCCCGCGCTGTCGAACACCGCACTGCCGCTGCTGCCGGGCCGGACCTCCATGGCGACCTGCCAGTAGGGCAGATCACCGGCCCGGCGCGGCGGCGCGTTGACCGTGCCGGTATTGACGGTGCCCCGCAGGTTGACCGGGCAGCCGATGGCAAAGACCTGCTCCCCCATGCCCAGCAGGTTGCGGCCGCCGGTGACATCGACGGCCCTGTCCACAGAGGCATTGATCCGGATCAGGGCGAGATCCCTGGCAAAGTCGGCCTTGAGCACATCACCCCGGAACCGGAGGCCGGTGGCAGTGGTGACCCGCACCTCCTCGTGTTCCTTCAGGTCATGGGCCGTGCACAGGATCAGGCCGTCGGGATCGACAAAGAAACCCGATGACTGGAAGAAACGGCCCCGGCTGCGGGCATGGATACAGACAATGGCCTCGATCCGCTCCAGCACCGGCAGGGGAAAGGCCCCGGCCTCAGCAGCAGGGGTGGCACGCGAGAGTTCGAGGTGGTCGCGGACTGCCCGGTCGAGCCCCGCAAGGCTGTCGTCGGCCGCATCGCCGCTGTAGCGGATCCGGGCCGTGGTCGCAAGCGGTGTATCGGCCCGGAGCACGATATCCCAGGCAACACCGGCGCCATGGGCGGTGATCCGCATCTCTCCCGACGCCAGGGGATCCTCTGCCACGGTCAGGCCGGCGTCACTCAGCCATCGGCCGAGGACACGTTCTGTCTCGGCCAGGGGCAGGGGGATATTCTTCGTCACCTCCGCTGCAGCCGGGCCGGCCACTGCCGGGTGGACGGTCGTCAGGCCGGCAAGAAGGACCACCAGGAAGAGCCACAGGCCGCGCATCAGCCGACCTCCACCAGGGCAACGGTGATATTGTCAGGGCCGCCCGCCGCCCTGGCCGCGGCGATACAGCGGGACACCTTGTCGGACAATGGCCGGGCACCGGCGAGAATGGCGATCATGGTCTCTTCGTCCACCATGTCGGAGAATCCGTCCGTACAGAGGAGAAACAGGTCGCCGCCCAGCAGGGGCCCGGAGATGATATCCACGGCCAGCTCGCTCCGGACACCCACGGCACGCAGAATCACGTTCCGCAACCGGCTGCTCCTGGCCTCGTCCGCACTGATGATCCCTTCGTCGAGCTGCTGCTGGATCAGGGAATGGTCGCGGGTCAACTGTTGCAGCCGGCCCTGCCGGAACCGGTAGGTCCGGCTGTCGCCGATGTGGCCGAGCACGAAACCATCCGGGTGCAGCAGCAGCAGTTCGGCGGTGCATCCCATGCCGGCATGGTCCGGATGTGCTGCTACATGGCGAAGAATGGCCTCGTTGGCGGCGGCAAACACCTTTTTCACCAGGGCACGGGCCTGCGCCTCCGTGCGCGGCGGCACCGGTGGCAGGAGCTCGGCGGCCGTGGCTGCGAACAGGCTGCTGGCGATCTCGCCGGCCGCGGCTCCGCCCATGCCGTCGGCCACCAGGAAAAAACCGCGACCAGCGTCCACCCGGCAGGCGTCCTCGTTGGAACGGCGCCGCAGGCCGATATCCGTCTCTGCCCAGGCAGTTATGCCCTCCATTGTTCCCGTCCCCCGACAGACACCTGTTTCCCCCGTGACGACAGCCTGGTCCGGTTGCCGCCCGGCGGGTCGTTCTCTAACACTTATCGAAAAAAGTCTTCAAATACAATGGGATTCTGCTATGATATGCGGGAAAAAGACGGTATGCTGTGCAAAACGATACCAGTGCAAACCGGCTGATACAGCTCCCGATCCCCCGACCTTCCGATGCCCATGCAGCAACCCCCCGAGATCCAGGTACAGCTCATCCACATCGACGGACCGATGAAGGGCGAGATCCAGGAATTTACCGGCCCGGCCATCACCCTTGGCAGGCACCCGGACAACGATGTGGTCTTTCCGGCCGGGATGACGGTCATCTCCCGCCGTCATGCGGAGATCAGGCGGGAGGGCAACCGCTTCCGCCTCCTTGACCATTCCACCAACGGCACCTATGTCAACGGCCGCCGGGTGGAGGACACCTTTCTCAAAGACGGCGACGTCCTGATCATCGGTACCGACGGACCGAAGATCAGCTTCCTCACCTCCGTGGCCACCGGCGTCTCCCCGGACCGGCCGGGGAACGACGAACAGGAACGGCAACCATCCCCGGAGATCCCGGAATCGCAACCGGACGCGCCGCCGCCATCCCTGCCGAAGGAACCGGCCGTCCAGTCACCGCTACCCGCCGCCCCGGCCGGGGAAGACAGGCGGCCGACCCAGGAACCGGCCACCATGGCCCGGCCCCTTGTCATCCAGTATGGTGCTGTCCTCAAGACCTTCAGGTCTTTGCCCGTGACCATCGGCCGGGGGCCTGACTGCGATTTTCCCCTGGACCATCCGGCAATGCAACCCCGCCATGCCAGGATCTTTTTCGACCAGGGCCAGTACATGGTCAGCGATCTCACCGGCCGCGGCCTGGTGACCGTCGACCGGCAGCCGGCCGGTGAGGGGGCGGTCCTGGCACCGGACAGCAGGCTTGACCTCTCGCCCTCCGGTCCCGCCTTCCAGTTTCTGGGCGATGGCCGGCTGGCGGAACTGCCCGACGCCGGCCCGCAGAGTGCCCGCAGGGACGCCCGGCCGGCCGCAGCCGCCCCGGCCCGGCCATCCTCTGCAGCCAGCAGGGGCAGGAAGATCGTTCTCATCGCCATCCTCCTCGTCCTGGCCGGCCTGGCGGCGGGCGCGGCCCTGCTCTTTTTCGCGGGAGGACAGACCGCCGACACCGCGGGTCCGCTCATGCGGCGTCTGCACGAGGCAGGAGAGTATCTTCGCAGCCTGCTGTCCGGCTGACCATCATCCCCGGCAGGAGGTATCCCATGCGGGCCCCGAACATCCCCTACACCATCCTCGCCCTGGCGCCCTTCACCGCTGCCGACAAACAGGCATGGCAGGAGCAGCCGCTTTCCTTTGACCGGCAGGAGCCGGACCGGGCCATGGCCCGGCTCCGCCCTGCCTGCTCCATCCTGCTGCCGGCGTCCCTCTGCCCGGCCTCCGGTCTCGAGCTGACCTTCCGCCGTTTCCGGGATCTCACCCCGGACGGCCTGGTGGCGGGCCAGCCCTTTCTGGCGGATCTCGCCGCGGCGGCTGATTTTCTCGACACCGCCCGCAGACGGGGGCTGGAGGTGCCGGAGATCATGGCCGGCCTGCAGAAGTGGCCGGACCTGCCGCCGGTCGCCCTGCCGGAGACAGGAGCCGGCAAGGCCCCGCCAGGCCCCACCGATGCCGCTGATCCCCTGGACAGGATCCTCTCCATGGTGGCCATGCCTGACAGGGGTACACCCCCGGCCACCGGGATCTCGGCAACGGAAAACCCCTACCGCCGGATCCTGGCGGAGATCATGACCCTCATCTTCCAGGATCCCGGCTTCCGCGCCATGGAGGCGGCCTGGCAGGGCGTCCGGATCCTCGCCGCCCAGGGCGGCCTGCACGCCAATGTCCGCCTCCGCCTGCTGCCCGTCATCCCGGCGACCCTGGAAGAGACCCTGGCCGCGCTCCCGGACCGGCTCCTCGACGACCCGCCCGCCCTGCTGCTCGCGGACTGCGCCCTGGACAGCTCCAGCCGTTCCCTGCGCCTGATGGAAGCCATTGCCCGCTGCGGCCACACCCTCCTTGTTCCGGCCCTGGCCTGGGTAACCGAAAAATTCTTCCACATCGACTCCTGGCAGGACCTGGACCGTCTCGCCTTTCTGCCCCACCACCTCGACGGCCAGGAATATGCCAAGTGGCGGCGGCTGCAGCGCTCCGGGGCCGGCCGCTGGCTTGGCCTGCTCTGCAACCGGTTTCTGTATCGTCCCCCCTATGGCCCGGACAATCCGTCCCGCAGGGTCGATTTCCGGGAAAACGAGCTGCCCTGGATCGCCCCGGTCTGGGCCGCGGCCTGCCTGGCGGGCCAGGGCGTTGCCGCCACCGGCTGGCCGGCCGGGATCAATGACCGCCGCCATCGGCAGCTCACGGACCTGGCCCTCGACCAGGCCCGGCGCCATCCGGCCCCCCTGGAAACACTGTTCAGCGACTCCCGCCTGGAGCAGCTCGCCGGCAGCGGCATCATGGCCCTGGCCACTGCCAGGGGAACGGACAGGGCCTGGATTCACGGAGATGTCATGATCCCGGCCGATGTGCGTTTCTCCTACCAGGCCCTGGTGAGCCGCCTGGCCCGGTTCATGCTCTGGTGCCGGGACCGGTTGGACGAGGAGATCGGAGCCGATGGCCTGGCGCCGGCGATCAGAAACAGTTTCCGCCTCTTCAGGGAACGGCAGGGCGACACCACCGGCGGCGAGCTGGAGGTCTCGGTGGCCACGGGAACGGCCGACCGGCAACCAGTGGTTCGCATCCAGTGGTCGCCGCCACCTGCCCTCCTCCGCTCCGGGGAGAAGATCGTTCTCGAGCTGCCATGGTGACCCCGGTATCCGCCAGGCAGCTACCCGGCGCGCAGGGCCTCCCGGAGAGGATCGGGAATGGCGTCGATGGCGTCCTTCTCGATCAGCTCCTGGAAGGCGGGAATGCCCGAGAGCTGGGTCACCTCGACGATGAAATCGTCCGGCGGCAGGAAGGTCTGCAGCGGCGCGGTCAGCACCACGGCCTCCAGGCCGCCCAGGTCGGCAAACCTGTGCGTCTCGACCCGGTAATTGAGGTCTTCGAGCAGCCGGCCCAGGGCCGGAAAATATTCCAGAAACAGGACCATGGCCAGGTGACTGAGCAGGGCCTGGCGCATGTCATCGGGCTGCCGGGCCTCGGAGCCGTCCAGCATGGCCTTGAGGCGGGCCAGGGGACACTCGCTCTGAAAGGAGATGACGAAACGGGTGGCCGAGGTGATCAGCACCGACCTGTCGCTGTCGCCCTCGAGGGTGAGCCAGTACTGGAACGGCGTACTCTCCAGGAAGTTGGATATCGGCGGCAGGGGCGGCTGCAGTTTCCTCGGCAGGGCAAAGGGCTCCTCACAGATGGCCGCATACCGTTCCTGGAGATCGGCAAAGGCCTTGTCCGAGCCATGCACCTCCTCGGAGGAGGCGCTTCTGATATAGGTCCCGAGGAGCTTGCGGGGTATGAAAAGGGGCCTGAGGATCGTCAGGTGTTCCTTGAGCCGCTGCTGCAGCACCTTGCCCATGCGCTCGGTCGCCTGACGCAGTTGAAGAAACTCCTGGCTGTCAAGACTCTTGCGCGGGATCTCCTGAATCGTCATAATTACCTGTCCTTTGCGCCTGCGGGCGCGTTGTGTACCGGATCCTCTCCTGCTGTTTTCTATTTCAGCCGCACCACGAAGACCTCTGCATCGTCCTCCCCGGGGTAGGGCCCGAAGAGCACGGAGGCGGGCGTACCCTCCACCCTGACATAATAAGAGGTTTCGCTGTCCAGTTCGTTCCGCACGGCCCAGGCCTCGTACGCGGTGCCGCCGAGTTCCAGCTTCAGCCCCTGCTGGGGATAGTTGAGCACCGATTTCTCCGGCAGCCGGCCCGCCGTACCCACGGCGTGCAGATCGACGGCACCGCCGGCGACCCCCACCATGGCCCCCTTCCAGATGGTGTCCCGGGGACCGACCTCGAGCCACTGGCCCACCTGTGGAATACCGTATACATCCAGGCGGTAGGGCGGGAAGACCGTCTCCACGGGCCGGTGGACCCGGGCCACCAGCTTGGCCGCCGGCACTCCGTCGGTGCAGGAGAGCACCTCGGCCCCGGCAAGGGGCGTGGGCAGGTCCGCGGCATCGATCCGTCCCTCGCCATGCTCCAGGATGAGCACCGGAAACCGCACCCCGCGGACGGCCTGGACCGCCAGGGCCAGCATGGCCAGGCCATAGCGGCGGGACTCCACGGCCAGCTCTTCTGCCGAGGCCAGGATGGCCCACAGGCAGACCGATGGCTCGAGGAGCTCGTGGCGGGGCGCCATCCAGGCCATCTTTTCCAGATCGTCCTGCCAGAAATGCCCCTTGACCTCGATGCCGTAGGTCTTCAGCCTGGCAACGATCCCCTGCACCTCCTCCTGCGCTGGAGCGAGCGCGCTCAGCCATATCTTCTTCATCGGCCCTCTTCCTCCTGTGCCTGTCCGGCTTCCGTGTTCGTAACAGTCTGCTGCCGGCTATCCCTGCTCCCCGATGGAGGCCAGTGGATTGTCCATGTCAAACCCGAACAGACGCGGATCCTCCCCGATAACCGCGGCGGAGAAGATGGAAAAGACATAGTCATAGGTCTGTTTCGGGATTCTGCCCCGGTATCGCTTCAGAAACTGCCAGAAGTTCCGCTCCCTGGGATTTTCCGGCATGGCGCGGATCATCCTGATGACCCTGTTCTCCCCCCAGTTGTAGGATGCCATGACCAGCAGCCCCGAGGCCTGGGCATCGGTATCATAGATCCGGCGCAGGTAGCGGGCCGCAGCCCTGGTCGACTTGACGAAATCGTGCCGCTCGTCCCTGGGATCGGGCCGCTTGTATTCCACCAGCGGCCCGGTGGACAGGCCATAGGCCCGGGCCGTGTCGGGAATGAACTGCCACATGCCCTTGGCGATCCCCCAGCGGGTCCTGGGACCGCAGGCATTGACATCGAAATTGCTCTCCTGCAGGGCGAGATAGAAAAACTGGGGCGGCAGGTCATAGTCGAGCATGGTACGGGCGATTTCCTCGGTGTAGCCCTGTTTCTCCGCCCGCTGCACGGCGCGGTAGAACCGGTCCGTGCTCTTCCACCTGTCGATATAACGGTGCACCTCGCTGCTGAAATCCTCGGGCATGAACAGTTCGCATTCGCCGAAGACCCGCGCCATCCTGAGGATGATCCGGTCCTGGGGACTGATGGAGCGCTCGTAGACCTTGAGGGTGTCGAGAAAGGTATCGTAACTCGCCTCCAGCTTCTTCTTTTCCTGCCGGTACCGGGTCACCCGGCTCCGGACCACGGGATCGCTGCTCCGGCGGGCCTCCTCCAG
Source organism: Desulfobulbaceae bacterium (assembly GCA_026987195.1). Lineage (GTDB taxonomy): Bacteria > Desulfobacterota > Desulfobulbia > Desulfobulbales > Desulfobulbaceae > DRKI01. Next base: position 12,264 of record JALSNC010000128.1, read on the forward strand.
GTACTGTGCATACTCCAGATCCAGGGCCTTGATGGCATAGAAGATATCGGCCGCCAGCCTCCTCTGCCGCTGTACCTGCAGGTGCTTGTAGACCGCCACCGATCCGGCCGCGAGAAACAGGCAGAAGACCATGGTGATGATGAGGCCGTATTTGCGTTTCTGCTGCCGCTGCACCTGGGCAAAGGCGCGGCGGACCATCATGGTGCGCTGGCCCGCCTCCCCCTCCCCGTCAAGATAGTGTTCCCGGTAATGGGTCAGGGAGAGATCATCATCCGCCGGCGCCACGGGTTCCTCAACCTCCAGGGTCAGGGCCGGACCGCCGGAACCGAGTTCCAGCGCCACCCTCCCCTCCAGGGGGAGACGCTCGATGCGCCGGCCATCGACCCAGGTGCCGTTGGCGCTGTTCAGGTCCTGCAGCCACCACCTGCCGCCGATAAACACCACCTCGGCATGGTGGCGGCTGACCACCCGGTCAGGCACATGCACATCACTGGCCGGGTCACGGCCGATCCTGAACGACGAGGTGAAGACCGGTGCCTCATCCGGCCCCCCGGCAGGTGACAGGAATACCCTGACGCAGGGAA
>JALSNC010000129.1 GCA_026987195.1 Desulfobulbaceae bacterium
GGGATCGCCCCTGACCCAGGATGGCAGGTCGGGCGGCAGGTTCAGCACCAGCTCCAGGCCCTTGCGCCGGGCCTGGCTGGTGACCAGCTCCAGGGTGTCCTCCATCAGCTCCCTCAGATCGAAGACCTCCTCGTGTAACTGCAGCTTGTTGGCCTCGATCCTGGAAAAATCGAGGATATCATTGATCACCCCAAGCAGGCTCTCGGCCGAGCGGTGGGCTGTTTCGGCCAGGCGGCGGGCACGGACATCCAGGCCGCAGTCGAGCAGCAGCTCGGTCATGCCGAGAACCCCGTTCATGGGGGTGCGGATCTCGTGACTCATGGTGGCAAGGAATTCGCTCTTGGCCTGGCTTGCCGCCTCTGCCGCCTTTCTCGCCGTTTCCGCCGTCTCCATGGCCTCCACCAGGCTGCGGGTCCGTTCCGCGACCTTGTGCTCCAGCTCCTGCCGGTAGGAGGCCAGCTTGTTGTCCCGTTCCTGGATCTGGCCCAGCATGTCGTTGAAGTTGGCGATGATGGTGCCGATCTCGTCCCGGTCGCCCGGCTGCAGGCGGAGACTGAAATCCTGGGTGTTCGAGACCTCCTGCATGCCGGCCAGCAGTTCCCGGATGGGTGTTGAAATACGCCGGTGCAGACGGCTGGAGAGCAGGTAGACCCCCCACATGATCGCCAGCCAGAGAAACGAGATGATGGCCAGGTAGACGAGGATCCGTTCGTAGAGCGTTTCGAGGCTGACATCCAGCCAGATGAAGCCGAGATAGTCGTTGTCCAGGAATATGGGCCGGACGATATCGATCTCGTGGCCGTCTATGGTGTACTGCAGGGTCCGTATACTGGCGGCCCAGCGCAGCCACGGGCTACCCTGGTGCCGCAGCTGACGGTCCGTGCCGTCATCCCTGGCATAGGTGGCAAACCTGGTGCCGTCGGCCAGGAAGAGCGAGGCGCTGAGTACCGAGGGCTCGGATCGCAGGGATGCGAGCAGCTTGTCGGCTGTTGCCTGGTCGTCAAAGGCCAGGGCGGCCGTGGAATTGGTGCCGATGAACTCGGTCAGAACCCTGGCCCGTTCCAGCAGGGTCTGCCGGTAACTGAAGAACTCGATGCTCAGAAAGGCGATCGAGGTGACCAGCAGGGCCAGGCCGCTGGTCAGGAGGATCATTCGCCGGAGCTTGCCGGCAATACCCGGGTTGGCGACACGCTTCACCTGCCACCTCCGCCGGGGCTGTCCTTGACGATGGTGGCAAGCTGCAGCAGAGGGGCGGCGACCTTGAGGCCGGCTTCCTGGGCCCGGTGCAGGTTGATCCTGAACCCCACCCGCCTGCCGTGGCGGACGAACTGGATCATGCCCCCCCTTTCCGCGAAGCCGCTGCAGTCACCGATGGTCAATACGGCCTGGTCGGCCAGGGTTCCGGTGATCGGCCCGACAAACGCCTTCTTGGAATCACTGATGAACAGCATCTGACAATTCCGGTTGATCTCCCGCGACTGGCTGAAGCGATGGATGGTGATGGGAAGGCCATTGACGGTTCTGCCCTCCAGGGCGTCAAGGGCAGGACCGAAGTCATCCCTACCCAGGAGACAGACCCCGAAGGTGTCGTCGGGACGGCGATCCCGTCCATCCGGCCACCGGACAAACCTGGTCAGTTTGTAGATAAGGGCGGCCTTGAGCGCGTACTCGCTGGCACCCGGCCCGGCAGACACCGGCCGGGACAGACCCAGGAGCAGGAACACGAGGCAGGGGATCAGCAGGCGCTGCAGGCCGGGGCATTCTCTCCCGCCCCGCCACCGCATGCGGGATGGCCAAGGTGAACAGTACAAGGGATCTCCACCTAGAAATTCAGGCGAACCATGGCATACAATGATCGCTCCACCTCTGTCTCCTGGTACAGGTTTTCACCGATGAATTCAAGATGACGGCCGTGGTTGAGGTTCTGCCCGACCAGGGAGATCTCCACCCGGTCGACCGGCCGCCAGGCAAGGCGGGCATTGAAACTCGTGTACCCGGGGACCAAACCGGTCCAGGAATAGCTGCTCTTTTCCAGCTCACCGATATGGTAAAGCCAGAGGTCCAGGCAGAACCCGTGTCCCAGGTCCATCATGGAACGGAGAGAGAACTGGTGTTTCGGGCTCGAGCCTTCGACCACCTGGTCGGAAGTCGACAGGTCACGGGAGTCGTCATCCAGGGAGGCGGAGACATCCAGGAAACTGTAGTTTCCCTGGAGCCGCCACCACTCCAGGGGACGCCAGTCCAGGCTCATCTCCAGCCCCCGGGTGTGGGCAGACATCCTGTTGCCGAACACGCTGTCGGCAAGCGGCATGGTGGGGTCGACCTGTTCAAACGTCTGCAGGTTATCGTAATCATTATAGAACATGGAGATATCCAGAGAGATGTTGTCCCGGGGCTGGACGCGGTACCCCAGTTCCCAGGCAATGAGGTCCTCGGAAGTAAAGTCATCGTTGCCATGGACGCGGGAGACCGTGGGCGTGAAATCGGGCGGCAAGGAGAAAATCTGGCTGATGATACTGGAATCGGCCTCCAGCCGCGAAGGGGTACGCACCGCCCGGGAAACCGCTCCCCAGAAGGTAGTCTGCCCGTTCACCCTCCAGACCAGGCGGGCCGTGGGCTGGACCTCGAAACCGGTATAGTCGTTATGCTCGAACTTTGAGCCCAGGATCAGGCGCAGGGTATCGGGCAGGAGCTGGATCTCGTCCTGGAGGAAGGCACTCAACAGGTTGAGGGACCTGCTGTCCGGCAGAAAAGAGACCATGAAGGAATTGTCGAAATCATCACGGACCAGGCGGTACCCCAGGCCCCAGATCAGGTCGTGATCGGGCAGGGGCTGGAACTGGTGCTGAAAATCCAGGTCCAGGGTGTCGTGGGTCTGGGTGATAAAGACCTCCGAGCGCCTGGTGTGGTCGTAATAGACCTGCAGGCTGGCCGCGGCGGTATCAGAGATCCGGTGGTCCCACTTGCCAAGCAGGTTCATGCCGGACGAGTCAAAGGCATCCGGCACGGCAGGCTCCAGGAAAAACGGGCCATAGACACTGCTGGCCGGATCGTCCGGATCTTTCCAGAGGTTGACCAGCTGATGTTCGTCAGCGGTATAGGCATCACCCTGCAGGGTCCACTGCTCCCCCGTCCCGACATGGCCATCGACCCGGAATCCCGCGCTCAGCCGCTGCCAGTGGTCGCCGGCATCATCGCCAAACTCCGGAGACCAGGAGTCGTCACGGTTGGTGTACTTCAGGTAGATGCGACCGTCGGTCCTCTCTCCCAGGGATGAACCGTAGCGCA